>DAOUCN010000001.1:0-3175 GCA_034431995.1 Chloroflexota bacterium
CCGTTCCCCACAATGGGACCCATACTAGGGCCATCTCGGTGCGTTTTGCCCCCAAACTGGGCCCTGTTCGGGCCTTTTCTCCCATCTCATGCTGTAACAAAAAGTCGGCAACACAAGATAGAACCGAGTGTGACGCTTCCTGGCCTTTACACCATGGCCCGCGTGCGCGATAATGATGGTGCCGTTACGATGATTCCTACATAGAGGATGGACACCATCATGCGCCGCCACATCGCCATCGCCGACGCCCTGGCGCCCACCGAGCTTGTTGATTGCGACCACGCCGCCATTCGCAACAAGGCAGCAGAGTTGTGCCAGGGTCTGGCCACGCCGGTGGACAAGGCCCGCGCCCTCTTCACCTTCGTGCGGGACGAGATCGTCTACGACTTCGCTCCCATGCTGACTTGCCGCGCCGACTGGAAGGCGTCGCACACGCTGGCTCTGGGCAACGGATTCTGCCAGCAGAAGGCTGTCCTCCTGGCCGCATTGGCTCGGGCAGCGGGCATCCCAGCCCTCATTTGCTTCCAGCACATCCGAGACTACATGCTCACCGGTCGCTTCACCGAGTTCCTGGGCGACAACAGCCTCTCCTACCACGGGCTCAGTGCTCTGTATCTGGATGGCCGCTGGCTGCGGATGGACGCGACGCTTGACCGCGCCCTCTGCGAGCGCCGGCGCTACGTCCTGGTGGAGTTCACGCCGCAGGCTGATGCCCTGCTGCCAGCGACTGACCGCGACGGCAATCCCCACTTTGACATCCTGGAGGACCTGGGGTGTTTTGGCGACGTCCCCCACTATGTTTCCGATGCCTTGCTGGATTTCGCCCGTCTGCGGGGCAGAGAATGGCTGGCGCTGGTGACCCGCAGCCAGGGCACCATGTAGCCGCCAGCGGGCAAGGTGAGCGCAGATGGTAGTCTGTAACAGTCATTGCAGGCTGGTAACCATCCTCCGTAGTGTGAACCGTGTCTCTTCGCCTGCGCGAGCGCTGCATCATCCATATTGACCTGGATGCCTTCTTCGCTTCCGTTGAGGAGCTGGAGAATCCGGCCCTGCGTGGGGTGCCCCTGATCATCGGCGGCGATCCCGAAGGGCGCGGGGTCGTCTCGTCGTGCTCCTACGCAGCCCGCGTCTATGGCGTGCGCTCGGCCATGCCCATGGCCCAGGCCCTGCGCCTCTGCCCCCAGGCGGTGCGCCTACCTGCTCGCCATCAGCTCTACGCCGCCTACTCCAAGCGCGTCATGGCCATCCTGGGCGAGTTCGCCCCCGTGGTCGAGCAGATCTCCATTGACGAGGCGTTCCTGGACGTGACGGGCTGCGACGAGCTGCAAGGGAGTGGCGAACTGGTGGGCCGCGCCATCAAGGAGCGCGTCCGCTCCGAGATCGGCCTGCCGTGTTCGCTGGGCGTGGCTAGTAACAAGGTGGTGGCCAAGATCGCCACCGAGTCGGGGAAGCCAAATGGCTTGGTGGTGGTGCCAGCGGGACAGGAGGCGGCTTTCCTCGCCCCGCTGCCTGTGCATGTCATCCCGGGCGTGGGCAGGAAGACTGCCGAACGGCTGCACGACATGGGGGTGCGCACGGTGCGCGACCTGGCCTGCTTGCCACGAGAGCGCCTACGGGAGGAGTTCGGCGTCCACGGCGAGCACCTGCACCGCCTGGCCCATGGCGTGGACGACAGCCCCGTGGTGGCCGACCGCCAGGTCAAGTCCATCAGCCAGGAGCGCACCTTTAGCCGCGACACGGCGGACCAGAAGCGGGTGTTGCGCTGTCTGCTGGAGTGTGCAGAGGGTGTGGGCAGCGAGCTGCGCCGCCAGGGCTTCATGGCCCGTACTGTCACCCTCAAGCTCCGTTTCCGGGGATACATCACCCTGACCCGCAGCCTGACCCTGTCCCAGCCCACCGACATAGATCAGGCAATCTTCGCCGTGGGGCGCGGCCTGTTGGCGCGAGAATGGAACGGGGAGCGGAAGGTGCGGCTGATCGGGCTGGGGGTCAGCAACTTGACGCTAGAGGTAGCGTATCAACTCCAACTGTTCGAGCAGGGCCAGGACGCCCAAGCCCGGGTCGCCCGCGTTGTAGACGAGATCCGCACCCGCTTCGGCGACGACGCCATCACCCGCGCCAGCCTACTGGAAGAGCGAGAGCCGATTCCATAGGCTCCTGGCCGAAAAGCGGGAAGAGGAGGACAGGGGCGCAGGTCCCGCAGATTTGACAGTGTCGTTTGTCTTGTGCTATAGTGCATAAGGCAACGGTGCAGCGGCATGCATCGCCATTGCTGCTGCACTGCCGACGTCCATCGTAAATAGCATCGTCGCGACGCTCTGGTAGCCCGCTTGTTGCGGAGCTGGAGGTCTGAACCATGGCGAGCCGGTCATCTTCCTGGGTCTGGGGAAGGTCACCGGCTCTTTGCGTTTCCGCGCCTCACCACGCCCTCACCCTAACCCTCTCCCCCTGGGAGAGAGGATACCAGGACCCGTCCAGCGGGTGAGGGAGCGTGGCGTGCCCTCTCCCCAAGGGAGAGGGTTAGGGTGGGGGCCACTCCGGAGGTGCTCACATGAGACGCTTGCTTGCCCCGCTCGGCCTGGTGCTGCTGGCCGCCGTCTTCGCCACCTTGGTCACGACCGCCCTGGCGTTGCAGGCGGGACCCGCGGACGTCGGTCCGTCAAGTCTTGACTACGCGTGCACGCGCAACGGCAAGCTGTATCCATATCCGCCCAGATTCTGCCCCCAGGATCCGCCCGGCTATGACTACGAACTGCAGGATTGCAACACCGGTGCGATTATTGCTTTTGTGCGTTTCACGGCACCCCCTCCTCTCCCACCAGGGGCTGAGATACAGGTTAGCAGCGGCGGCTGCTACGTATGCAACGACCAAATCAGCAAGGAGGTCATCCCGGCAACGGGCTGGACAGGGTACCCATGCCCATCTCCAGCCTCACCAACGGCCACGCCCCAGCCATCCGCCACGTCCACTGCTACCTCTGTGCCGCCGACGCCGACCAAGACGCCATCGCCGGTGCCGCCATCCGCCACCCCATCGCGCACGCCGTCGCCGGTCCCGCCGTCGGCAACGGCAACGCCGACCACGCCGCCACCGCCCACACCGACGCCCACCAGCCCTCCGCCGCCTTCGCCGACGCCATCGCTCATCACCACCAACACGCCCACCCGCACGCCC
>DAOUCN010000002.1:0-5942 GCA_034431995.1 Chloroflexota bacterium
CGAAGACACGTTTGGGCCTTGCCAGCCTGTTTGGGACCTGGAGCGTGCGTGGCCTGAACCCCTTCACTGAGTGCCTGAACCTGCTGCGTCACGGTTCTCGCCAATCTGCCTTACCCTAACGGTGAACAGTTTCGTCGTCCATTCTTCTTGCTCGCCGCCCCATGTTTGTGGTATAATACGTCCATTGCCACTGCGTGCTCCGCTGGTCGTTCTCGCCACATGCAGAACAGCCCCGTGCTCGCGTCCCGTGATCTCTTTCTTCCGTCGTACAGTAGCTGCCAAGTGGGTAGCACACCAGAGCCCCGCAGCAAGTGTTACATGAGGAGGATAGTCATGGCGAAGAAACGCATCTCTCGGCGAGACTTCATGTTAGCGGGCGCTGCATGCTTCACAGGTGCGGTTGTTTCCGCTTGCGAGACAAAACCGACGCCCCCACCTCCAACCCCAGAGCCGGTCCCTCCCACGCCCACATCCAGGCCTGAGGCGACTAAACCCACCGGCAAGTGCGGCGACGGCGTGTGCGACGAGGCGGAGAGCAAAGACCCCAAGCTGTGCCCCCAGGATTGCCAGGCCAGGCCGACGGCAGCGGCTGCCGCGCCCGGCGGCAAGATTGCCGCAAGCCCGAATATTGTCTTCGTCGTCACCGACGATCTGTCTCGGGCAGAAATCCCCCACATGCCAAAACTGAAGTCGCTGATCACGGATCAGGGCACCACGTTCGCTAACTTCTTCATCTCTATGCCACTCTGTTGTCCCTCACGCGCGACAATACTGCGCGGACAGTATGGCCACAACACCCAGATCATGGGAAACGATCTCCCGTTTGGCGGCTTCCCAAAGTTTGCTGATCTCGGTGAAGAGGGGTCCACCATCGGCACATGGTTGAAGGACGCCGGCTACCGCACCATGCTAGCGGGCAAGTATCTCAACGCGTTTCCAGACGCCAAAGACCCGATGCACATCCCGGCTGGATGGACAGAGTGGTACAGCCCGATGGCAGGTGAACCTTATGAGCAATACGACTACACGCTCAACGAGAACGGCAAGCAGGTCGTCTATGGTAAGAAGTCGGAAGACTACGGCACTGACGTGTATCTGCGCAAGACACTTGACTTCATCCAGCGCTCGGCGCAAGAGGGCAAGCCGTTCTTCGCCCATGTTGGCGTCTACGCACCGCACTACCCATACACGCCTGCGCCGCGCCACGCGAACTTGTTCGCCGATGCCGCGGCGCCGCGGACGCTGAACTTCAATGAGGCGGACGTGAACGACAAACCATCCTACATTAAGCGTCTGCCGGCGCTCACCCAGAAAGACATCGCGCAGATAGACAGCGAATACCGCCAGCGGCTGCGCTCCCTGCAGGCGGTGGACGAAATGATCGAGGCAATCGTGAACACGTTGCGATCAACCGGCCAGTTGGACAACACCTACATCTTCTTCACATCCGACAACGGGTACCATTTTGGCAACCATCGGCAGGTGATCGGCAAAACCGCGCCGTATGACGAGGAGACCCGTGTGACGATGATCGTGCGCGGACCGGGCGTGCCAGCCGGGAAAACGCTAGACCATCTGACCGGCAACGTTGATCTTGCACCAACGTGGGCTGAGCTCGCCGGCGTCGAGACGCCAGACTTCGTGGACGGACGCTCCCTCGCGCCGCTCTTGCACGGCAGTCCCCCGCCGACAAGTCAGTGGCGACAGTCGTTCCTTCTGGAACACGCTCCCTGGGAACCGCCAAAGAAGGCGAGCACCACACCTGCAATCACGGTGGCGTTCAGATCTCCTACGGAAGCGCTTGAGCCGCCGAAGCTCGTCAGCCAGGCTACGCCCACAGCGGCAGCCGTACAGAAAGAAGGCGCTGAGGCCCTTCCGTATCGCGGCGTACGCACGGCGGACTACCTCTACGTGGAGTACCCCACCAACGAAAAGGAGCTGTACGATCTGCGTAACGATCCGTACCAACTAGAAAACATCGCCACGACGGCGAATCCCCAACTGCTGGCACAGTTTGCCTCACTTGTGCTGGCGCTGTACACGTCCTCAGGCCAAGCGTGCCGTGCTCTCGAGGACAAAGCATTGGCGGCAGTTGAGACGGTGCAGCCCACACCCTCTGCCGGTAGCCTGGCTGAGCCGCTCGCATACTATTTGGGATACGCCACGCAAGACAACATGCAATGGATTGAGAAGTTCGACGTGGATGTTCTAACCAGAGGTTTTCTTCTGTTCCTGAATTCCACGGATGCGTGGATCGCGGACTACCGTTCGCGCATGGAGGCATGTCAGAAGGCCGGCCGGCAGTTCCTTGTCGCCTTACAGGCGGCTGTGCTCGTGGAGACGGCCAAATCCCTTCCGTCTCTGGGAGCGAATGATCCCGCCCTGGCATTCCCGATGGATTCTATCCCTGAGTGGGAGGACCTGGCATGCCGGACACCGGATGGGTTGACGGTGGGTGGCGCGTCCAACACGAGCTTCGCCCATTCCTGCCTCAACAACGCAGACTTCCGTGAATTCCTGGAGGAGCACCTTCGGCGTATCGTTGATAGCGGGGCGAACGGAGTGCACATTGACGAGCTGTCCACCCGCTACTTCACCAGGCAGGAAGGCTACTGCCATGCTTGCATGGAAGGATTCCGCAGCTACCTGGCAAAGAAGTACTCCGCCGCCGACCTGCGGTCAAAGTTCAATATCACAGACATCCGCTCGTTTGATTTCCGCAAACGCCTTGCTGAGGAGGGCAACCTGAAAGCGCCGCCCAAGAGCACCTTGCACAAAGAGTGGTGGCTATTCCAGTTGTCCAGCCTTGCCGAGAGGGAGAAGGAGGTGCTCTCGTTCGGCAAATCCTACGCCCAAGGATTGCGACGAGAGTTCATCGTCACGACCAACGCCTATGAGCCTGAGCGCAACCCGGACCGCGCCATTGAGATGACGTTGACCGACTACTCCTCTATCGGCACCGGCATGACCATTCGCGTGCGCAAAGGCGGGAAGTATGTTACACCACTGCGTATCCCGCCCTCGTACTCCTACGTGCCGCTGTACCGTATGGCACAGGGGGTCACGCCGGACAAGGCGGTCACTCTCTTCATTGATGGCCCGGGCGGCACCAGCGCGATGAAAGAGCTTTCGCAGCAACGGCAGCGTGACATCGTGCGCTGGATGTTTGCCGAGGCCTATGCCGCGGGCGCCCGCTTCCACGTTCCCTATCCCAGCCTGGACTACTACGCCCCCCTGGACGCAGTTGAGCCGTATGTCCGCTTCATCCTGGAGAACCGCAAGGTCTACGAGAGCGCCAGCCACCTGGCGGATGTAGGTATCCTCTTCTCGTATGCTTCCGAGATATGGGATTACTGGGTGGCGGAAAGCGCTGCGGAGCCGCACCACAGCCTGCAGTGGTATGGCCTGGCCCAGGCGCTGACAGATATGAGCGTGCAGTACGATGTCGTCTTCGCTCCCGACGGCAAGATCATCCGGGACAACCTGACCCTTGACAAGCTGCAAAGCTGCAAGACGCTCATCGTGCCGTGGGCCTATGCCCTGAGTGAGGCCCATGTGCGGCTGTTGGAGCAGTATGCAAAGAGCGGCAAGAGCCTGGTCATCGTGGGCGACTTTGCCACCGTGGATGAGGAGAAGAACCGCCGCTCAACGGACATGGCCGCCCGTCTGCGGACGGCGGGCGCAACCGTTGTCTCGGGGCTTGACTTCGAGGGCTATCTGGCGGATCCCCGTGGCCAGAGTGCGCCGGGTGTTGTGAAGCAACTGACTACCGTGATTCCGAAGCGGCTCGTGACGGTCTCCAATAACAACGTCACGGCGTTCCTCGATAGGGAAGGCAATGCCCTGTACTGCCACCTGATCAACAAGAAGCTGGAGGACGCGGGGTTCAAGACCCAGGCGGGCTTCAGGGTCAAGATCACGCTGCCCTCGGACCTCAAGCTCTCGGATTCCGATGCGGTCTACGTGTCGCCGGACATTGCGGGGGGCAAGCCTGCCACGCTGCGCATGACGCGGCAGGGCGACGCAGTGGAAGTAACCGTCCCCAACCTGGAGGTCTATGGCGTCCTGGTGATTCCCAGCGCGGGCTACAATCAATAATCTCCGTGAGGAGGATATCATGCGTACGCGACGGATGCTTTGGCACGCCCTGACCATCGCACTGACGGCCTGTGTCGTTGTCGCTTGCGGCGGCACGCCCACGCCCATTCCGCCGACCCAGACCCCTGCCCCGCCTGTGGCAAAGAGCCGCTGCGGGGACGGTATCTGTGACGAGGCTGAGAGGAGCGACCCAAAACTGTGCCCCCAGGACTGTGCGCCGCCGCCAACGCAGACTCCGCCACCTCCAGCCGCGACGGCCATCCCTCCCACACCCACGCCGAAGCCGCCGCCCCCCACGCCGACGGCGCCACGTCCCAGCCCGACAGCCGTCCCCCCTACGCCTGCAGCAAAGCCCGAGGCGACCAAACCCGCCGGCAAGTGTGGCGACGGCGTGTGCGACGAGGCCGAGAAGAAAGACCCCAAGCTGTGCCCCCAGGATTGTGCAGCCCTGCCGACGGCGGTGCCTGCAGCCACCAAAGCGACCACGCCTCCCGCAACCGGCGCGCCCGACTATGAGCCGCCCATCAACGTCATGGTGATACTGCACATTGACCCCGGGGGTGAGCTGGGCGCCGATTTCAAGGTCGACGAGGGTTTCTATCAGCGCACGCGCAAAGAGATCCTGTGGCTCATGGATGAGGCGAAGCGGCACGGAGTGAAGCTGACCTCGCTCTACAACGGCTGGTACACCAAGTGGGCCGTGGATCACAACGACACCGGCCAGTTCCGCGACCTGGTGACAGCCGGTCACGAGGTCGGCAGCCATGCCCATTCCATCACGTACGATTCGACGCAAGATATCTGGTTACACCGCGGGGAAGAAGTCAGCCGATGGGGTAGTCCGGTGTACAACTCCGACGTGGCGCGCCAGTCATGGTCCGACGCAGACAAATACTTGGAGGCTGCCTTATCAGCCAGTGGCGTGACCGGGCAAAACCAGACCATGTGCGCTGTTCCCTTCATTGCCTCCGAAGAGGGGCTGTTCATGAGCGAGTTCGGCTTCTCCTTCGCTTCGGGCAACCGGTCGGAGAAGGGTGACTTTCACTTTGGCCACACAGTCTGGAATCCCTGGCGGCCCGCTGCCTCTGACAGGATAGGAGAAGAACTCAAAGAGGACCTGAATGCCAAGTTCATCGCCGTTGACCACTACGCCCAGATCGGGGCAGCCCAAGAGGCCCACGCAGGCATTGATGTGACCGCGCCTGGTATCAAGATGCGCTTCCTCATGCTCTACACCGAGTGGCTGAGCCGGGAGCGGCATGGCGCCCAGGACAAGGTGTGGACATTCGGCTTCGTTTATCACCCCAACGTTGGGGACAAGTACAACGCCGCTCTCTCCGATTTCCTGTCATGGCTCGACCAATACTTCATTGGCAAGAAGTCGCCATACGGGAACACCATTGCCCGCTATGCGACCGTCTCGGACATTGGCCGCGAGTACCTGGCCTGGGAGAAGGCGCATCCAGGCGTCTCGTCCTTCACCTACGTGGGCCGCGATCCCTACCCGTACACCTACGCCACCGTTCCTACCATGCTGAAGGACGCCACATACGAGGCTCACGTGAGCCTGGGCCAGGGGGTTAGCTGCTTCCGCCTGCGCAAGGCTGGCAAGCCCATCTACCTGATGTGGTCTAACCAGGGCCAGCGCACGGTGGACTTCTCCGTCCAGGTGAGTGGCCAGGTGCGGGTCACCGATGCCGCGGGCAAGGCGAGCACGGTGAGTGCCGCAACCCTGTCCCTGACCGAGGAACCGCTCTTCGTGGAGCCAATGAACTGACGTGACTCGCTGCGCATAGTCCCGTCCGTGCCCCGGGCGGGGGACACGCCCCGCCCGCGGCCGCCCC
>DAOUCN010000003.1:0-2826 GCA_034431995.1 Chloroflexota bacterium
GTTGATGCTCACCCCATAGGGGTAAATACGCGTCATGCCGCCGACGCTGGGAGGCATTCTCCCCGTGACGCGGCCCAGCTCCCGCTCCCCTCTCACGGGACGATAGTAGTGCGCTTTGCCCTCCTCCGTGTGCACCTGCCCCGTTTCGTCCCGGAAGCGGGTCTCGGCAGGGATGGGCTGCCCACGTAGGATGGAGTCCACCGTAGCCCCTACATCGCGATGGAGCGCGAGTCGCTGCCAGTCCTGGATCTCGACGACGATCTCGAAAGTTGGGGGCGCCTTGCGCTCCAGGATAGACTTCTGCGTACCGCGCCGCCTGGCCTCCTCGTCGCCCAGCGTCACCGACTGAATGCCTCCCACCAGGTCACTCAGGGTCGGGTTCATCATCAGGTTTTCCAGGGTATTGCCGTGGGCGGTGCCTACCAGTTGCACGCCACGCTCAGCGATAGTACGCGCCGCCGCCGCCTCGAGCTCGGTGCCGATCTCATCAATGATGATAACCTCCGGCATGTGGTTCTCTACCGCCTCGATCATCACGGCGTGCTGCAATTCAGGCCTGCGGACTTGCATACGCCGGGCGCGACCGATGCCCGGATGAGGGATGTCGCCGTCACCGCCGATCTCGTTGGACGTATCTACTACAATGACGCGTTTTTTCTCTGCCAGGACGCGCGCCACCTCGCGCAGCATGGTCGTCTTGCCTACGCCGGGCTTGCCTAGCAAGAGGATGCTCTTGCCCGACTCAACGATGTCGGCGATGATGTCAATCGTCCCATAGACGGCGCGACCTACGCGACACGTCAGGCCGACGATGCGGCCCTGCCGGTTGCGGATGGCAGAGATGCGGTGCAGCGTGCGAGCAATACCCGCTCGATTGTCCTCGGTGAAGTCCCCTACCCGGCTGACGACATAGGTGATGTCGTCTTCGGCGACTTCCTGCTCATCAAGCGCGCGCTCATAGGCCACAAAGCGGGCCTCCGGGGCACGACCCAAGTCCAGCACGACCTCAAGCAGATTGTCACTGTCCCCCAGCCTGCGCAATGGCTCGACAAGACGAGGAGGTAGAGCATTGAGCAGCGCTTCCAATTCGTCGCTCGTGCTCCAGGAGGGAAGCTTGCGGATGGAATCCTTCTGTGCCGTCAACAAATCATCATAACCTCGAACAGAGTGCGGCCGGGACACACGGCGTCCCCACGGCGGTCAGCAACGTGCCGCCAGCCCCTGTCCGCCCACCGTCCGCGCCGGCTCCAGAGACCGTTCCAGGACGGGCTTTAGCACCTGCTTTTCCTCGCGCACCGTCTTTGCCACATGTCTCACCAGTACGGCTTGCTGCCCTGCCAGCACGAAGCCTTCGTCTTGCAGGAACGCCCCCAAGCCGCCCTGGTACTCAGGCAGGCAACAAGAGATACGCTGGCGCGGGAACAAGCTACCCACGCCCAGTGCAATCATGGAGCGGGCGTACTGATAGGCGTCCGGATGAACGAGGATCTGCAGACGGCGAGTGAGCCGCACGGCGCGCACATAGCCCAGGATGTCGCCCTCGATCTCCAGCACCCAGCGGCTCTCTCCCACCCTCTGCAAGCCCCGCAGCGTGGCCGGCCCGGGCAGGTCCCAGTCGCTGGCTGCCCGCCCCTCCGCCTGTTGTACCACGCGAGGGGCCAAAGCTGCGTAGAGCTGGCAAATCGCCCAGGCATCGCCAGGCGTTTGCGGACGGATAGGCGCGTCGCCCAGTTCTTGCCTGCTTGAGCGCGACTCCTGCAGCCAGTAGACGCTTTCGTAGGTGTACACCCAGAAGCCAGCCCGGGTGAACGCCTCGATGGCATGAGCATCTCGCTCCACGCGCGCGTAAAGGCGCGCTCCACCCTGCTCACCCACCAGGCGCACAGTGGCCGTGAGCAGACCTGTCAGGACGCTCATTTCCTCGTGGGCCGAGAGCGCATCATCGCGGAACGCGAGCTGCGTAACATGCCATGCTGCATCCCGCGGCAATGCCTGCACCAGGCCGACGACGGTTCCCTCGATCTCCTCGATCAGTGTCAGCGTCTTGTGAGCGTTGGCAGACAGGTGTGCGCCCAACGTGCTCCGGAGCGGTGAACGTACCCCCGACGGCCAACGATCAAGGTCCAGGGGAGCGGCCTGACGCAGACCGGCGACGCGAGGCCAGTCCAGTATGCTCAGTGCCTTGATCAGGGCAAGTCACCTCGACGTATCCTAGATGTCTCCGCTGCAATTCTATCATATCAGCCCATTGTTGGCAACTGCTGTGGGGCCACCCCAGGGTCCTGTCGTCCTTCTTACGCTAGTCATTCTGAGAACCCCATACCGCCTTGCGGTATGTGTGGAACCGAAAACTCGCGTCATTCTGCCTGCCCTGGGCGCAGGCCAGGGAGGAGCATCCTTTGCGACGAAGCATCTCTCGTGGCCCCAAGGGGAGATGCTTCGCTGAACTGGGCTCAGCATCACAGACCGGAGTTTCTGACCCTGGCCGCTTCTGACAAACAAACGGGGGCTTGTGTGGCGAGCATTCCACCCAAACCCCCAACCGTTTCTGCCGGCCACTGTTGCGCCACAGCAGCCATGACTCAGGAGATACTCAGCGACGTTGTGCTGTGGGGCACATGCACCCGAATTGCCGCCGGTCCACTGACTGGGCACTGGTACTCGCAGATGCCACAGCCGATGCAGTGCTGACGGATGACCTGCGGACGCTTGACGACCGTCTTCCGGCCGGATGTATCGGTCACGGTCACCTCGTGCAATACAATCGCCTTCTTTGGTACTGGACACATTTCCTCGCATACGATGCAATCCCGATTGTCTGCCCAC
>DAOUCN010000004.1:0-3036 GCA_034431995.1 Chloroflexota bacterium
CATCGGCCTGTGCCGCACGGAGCACATGTTTTTCGAGACCGAGCGCCTGCCGATTGTGCAGCGCATGATCTTGGCCGAGACCAAGGAAGAACGGCAGAAGGCCCTGGATGAGCTGCTCCCCATTCAGCGGCAGGTCTTCATCGGCATCCTGAAAGCCATGGAAGGCTATCCGGTGATCATCCGGCTGATTGACCCGCCTCTGCATGAGTTCCTGCCAGGCCACGAGGAGCTGCTCCAAGAGGTGATCGGCTTGCGCATCGCTCACCAGGCGAAGGAGGATGATCCCGAGCTCGCCCGGCTGCTGGCAGAGAAGGAGCGGCTGCTCAAGGCTGTCAACCAAATGCGCGAGGCGAACCCGATGCTTGGTTTGCGCGGCTGTCGCCTGGGCATCACCATCCCGGAGATCACCGAGATGCAGGTGCGGGCCATTCTCGAGGCTGCCTGCATCCTGAAGAAGGAAGGCGTGGACGTGCACCCGGAGATCATGATCCCCCTGGTTGGCCATGTGAACGAGCTGAAGAACCAGCTCGACAGCCTGCAAGCCGTGGCCAAGAAGGTGATGCAAGAGCAGCGGATCAAGCTTGACTACAAGTTCGGCACCATGATCGAGATCCCGCGGGCGGCCCTGACCGCCGACGAGATCGCCCGCTATGCCCAGTTCTTCTCCTTCGGCACCAATGACCTGACCCAGACGACGTTTGGCGTATCGCGGGATGATGCGGAAGGCAAGTTCTTGCTCAGGTACGTGGAGGACAAGATTTTGCCGTTCAATCCCTTCCAGACCATAGATCGCGAGGGCGTGGGCGAACTGATGCGCATGGCCGTCACGAAAGGGCGGGCCACTCGTCCTGATTTAGAGATAGGGATCTGCGGTGAGCATGGTGGCGACCCCGACTCCATCGCCTTCTGCCACGTCCTTGGCCTGAATTACGTCTCGTGCTCGCCGTACCGGGTGCCTGTGGCTCGCCTGGCGGCCGCGCAGGCCGCTCTGGCGAAGACGGAGAAAGACAAGTAGGGGAACTGGAGTAGCTTGTCCGGAGAAGCACCAGCATGTCTGACACGGTTGTGCCCACCACGGCGGTCATAGATGAGCTCGTTCAGCGCATCGTGGACGCCGTTCATGCGCTGCGCATCGTTCCGTTTGGCTCGGCAGCGCGCGGCGAGACGAGGATGGCGATTGATCTCGCACCAGACCGCACCTTCTTTGGCACCGAACTCCTCAATGCCAACGAGCAACTACGTGGCGAAGATGTGGGCCGGCTGCTGGTCGTCAATGAAGCGACCGGAGTACAGACCGCGCTGCCTATCTCCGCGTCCTGATGACGAATGACGAAGGACTGATGCAGAGGACTAATGACGAGCGGAGGTTCTGGTCTGTCAGAGAAGCGGCGAATAGTCCTCAGTTTCCTCATGGGCCTGGTCGTCCTGCTGCTGGCACTAGCACAGGGCGGGCCAGGCCCTGCCCTTGCCGCCATCGGGCGCGGCGTGGGGCTCGTCAAGCCGACCGTCACTGTTCTCGCTGACTCGCCCGATAGCGCTGGGCTTCCTGCCGTATCCTCGGCTTCTGCTCCTGCCACAGCGACAGCGCGGCCCGGCCCGGGCATCGCCGTGCCAACGGCAACGCCAGCCCTCGACGAGCTGGGATACGGCACCAGTACCATCTGGTCTTTCCCCGACGAGCCGCGCATCGAGGTGCTGCGCACCATGATAGTGGATGCCCTGAAACAGCGTGAGCTTACGTTCAACGGGGCAAGCGGCAAGGTCTTTTCCTTCTATCCCGGTGACGGCTACCACAAGCTCTGGGGACGGGACCTCTCCACTATGCTGCCGGCTGTGCAGTAC
This sequence comes from Chloroflexota bacterium, assembly GCA_034431995.1. Classification (GTDB taxonomy): domain Bacteria; phylum Chloroflexota; class DTOL01; order DTOL01; family DAOUCN01; genus DAOUCN01. The sequence continues at coordinate 1,843 of DAOUCN010000004.1, forward strand.
TTCTACGGCGAGGAATACGTGCGCAGCGGGGTGGAGGAGCTTCTCGCACGCCAGTACGGCGATGCAAGTGTGTCTGCGAATAAAGACAACGGCGTACTGGCCGGCGCTGGCGCCTTGCCGGGGTACATTGGGCCCGATGGCAGCGTTGAGAAGGACACGGTCACATCGGACGAGGAGACCAACGTCATCCATGCAGCATACCAGTACTTCAGGCTGGGCGCCGGCGTTCCCTGGCTGAACAAGAGCCTGGGCGGGCAGAGTGTGCTCCAACGGCTCAACGCAGCCATGGACTGGCTGTATGCGCATCGCTTCGACGTATCGCGGCGTCTCATCAAGCGGGGCCACACGACTGACTGGGGAGACGTCAAGTACGAGCCGGCTCTGATTCCCACCGACATGAATCCCAAGACCGATCACTGGACCGCGTCGATCTATGACCAGGCGTTGGCGTTCCGCGCCCTGCGAGAGCTGGCAGAGATGAACCAGGCAGCGGGTGAGGAGGAGCGCGCCAAGCTGCTCTTGGCGCGGGCCGAAGACCTCCGCCAGGCTGCAAATCGCCTCTTGTGGATGCCTGAGCGGGGCTACTTCCGCATTCACACCCACATCACGCCCCTCGTCCACCGCGGTTTCGATGAGGACGGCATGATCGCCATTGGCAACGCCATTGCCGTCTACTGCGGCATGACCACGCCTGAGCAGGAGCGGGCCATCTTCCAGAAGCTGGAGCAGGCGCGGCGGACGGCCAACGTGCGCAAGCCTGGACTGAGCCTCTATCCTGCCTACCCGACCGGCTTCTTCGCCACGGTGCAGCGCAATCGCGGCGAATACCAGAACGGAGGCGTGTGGGACTGGTGGGGCGGCGTTCAGATGAGCGCTGAGTTCCAGCACGGCCACAGCGATCTTGCTCTGGCCCACCTGTACCAAGTGGCGGCGGATTGGGCCACACACCCGAATGTGATCTGGGAATGGTCGCTGCCTGGGGCTGGTCAGGGCCAGGGGTCGAAAGGCTACGCCAGCGCTGCCGGCACCGTCAGCGAGGCTGTCATTTCCGGGCTGTACGGCGTGAGCATCACGCGAGATGCTGTGCGCCTGGAGCCGCGCCTGGGCGCACACAACGGCTTCATTCGCGTCTACCAGCCGACGACCGGCGTCTACGCGGCCTACCGCTACACCTACCGCTCCGATAGCATTACC
>DAOUCN010000005.1:0-13805 GCA_034431995.1 Chloroflexota bacterium
GCCGATGACGGCGCGCAGGGTGGTGGTGGCGAGGCCCTGGGAGGCGCCGGCGAAGTTGCGCTCCTGGATGACGCTGGCGGCGGCGTCTACCACTTTCCAGTAGATCAGGAAATCCACCGAGATCGGGGCGTTATCCTTGGTGATGCAAGTCTGGTGAGGGATCTCCAGATACTGCTCGCGCAAGTCTACCCAGACGGGCTGGTCAACGATGGGGATGAGGAGCACGAGGCCGGGCCCCTTTTCGCCGATGCTGCGTCCCAGGCGGAAGACCACGAGGCGCTGGTACTCGCGCACGATCTTCACCACCCAGGCGATGAAGACGATCACCAGTAGCACAAGCAACGCAAGGCCAATAATGTCTTCCATGACTTCCATGACGTCCTCCTTGCTCTAGCAGTCTGCCTGCGTAGCCGCCCACGGCGGACGCAGTGCGTACCAGTCCTACTCTTGCTCCACGGCTTGCCCGGCGAACTCGGCCAGGGGCTTGAGGAACTTCTCGAACTCCATGGGGAAGATGTACTTGGTGGCGGGGCTGGCCCCCAGGGCCTTGAGCGCCTCCAGGTATTGCAGGCTCATGGTCTTGGCGTCCACGTTCTTGGCCACGCTGAAGATCTTGTCCAGGGCTAGGGAGAAGCCCTCGGCGCGCAGGATGGCCGCCTGGCGGTCGCCTTCGGCGCGCAGGATGGCTGATTGCTTCTCGCCCTCTGCCACCAGGATGGCGGCCTCGCGCTTGCCGTCGGCCTCGGTGACCATGGCCCGGCGGTTGCGTTCGGCGGACATCTGGCGGGTCATGGCTTCCTGGACTTCGCGCGGGGGCAGGATCTCGCGGATTTCGACGGCGGTGACCTTGACGCCCCAGCGCTCGGTGACCTCGTCGAGCTTCACGCGCAGGACCTGGTTGATGTGTTCGCGCTGGGCCAGGACATTGTCGAGGCTGATGTCGCCGATGACGGCGCGCAGGGTGGTGGTGGCGAGGCCCTGGGAGGCGCCGGCGAAGTTGCGCACCTGGATCACGCTATTGGCGGCGTCCACCACCTTCCAGTAGATCAGGAAGTCTACGGAGATGGGAGCGTTGTCTTTGGTGATACAGGTCTGAGGGGGAACGTCCAGGAATTGCTCGCGCAGGTCTACCCAGACGGGCTGGTCAACGATGGGGATGAGGAGCACGAGGCCTGGGCCCTTTTCGCCGATGCTGCGTCCCAGGCGGAAGATGACCAGGCGCTGGTACTCGCGCACGATCTTCACCACCCAGGCGATGAAGACGATGACCAGCAGCAGAAGCAACGCAAGGCCGAGGATGTTCGTGTCTTCGAGCACGGTCATCTCCTTTTGTGGGATACGTGCTGCGTGTTGTGCGGCCCGCGTCCCATGAATGCGCCACACAACACGTTCCGTTTGCTGCCTGCGGCCTATCGCGGACTGCTTACGGCGACTACCCGTAGCTTGATCCCCTCGGTCCCCACCACGCGCACCATTTCACCTTTGCGGATGGGGCCGCCTTCAGCGATAGCGCTCCAATCCTCCGCCTTCACGAGGACGGTGCCCCAGGGATTGAGGTCCGAGGTCGCCACGCCGGTGGCCCCTATCATGCTTTCGATGCCGGCTGTGACCCTGACCTTCTGGGCGCGGATGCCTGCCCCGATGGCTACGGTGAAGACAAGGACGCTCAGTCCGCCCATGACAGCGATCCACGGCCAGGGCACACGCACATCGGCAGGCATGGAAGGCATGGTCGGTGTCAGGGGACTGAAGAGCACGAGGGAACCCAGGATGAAGGTGATCGCTCCGCCGACGGTCAGGACGCCGTGGGAGGGGGCCTTGATGTCGGCGATGAAGAGAACAACAGAGAGCAGGATGAGGGCCACACCGCCCCAGTTGAGGGGCAGGCTCTCAAAAGCGATGAAGGCGAGAATCAAGCAGATGGCGCCGGTCACACCTGGCAGGATAGCGCCTGGATTGTTGAACTCGGCGATGAGGGCCCAGATGCCGATGGTCAGAAGAAGATAGGCCAGGGTGGGATTGACCAGGGTGTGCAGGAAGCGCTCCTGGATGTTCATCTCCAAGCGGTTGATGGCTGCCCCCGCCGTCTTGAGGGTTGTCGTGCCGGTGCTGGTGGTCACCTGGCGGCTATCGAGCCGGTTAAGAAGGTCGCGGATGTCGGTGGCAATGAACTCGACGACATGCTTCTCCACGGCCTCGTCGCCGGTGATGTTCACACTCTTGCGCACGGCCTCCTCTGCCCAATCGGCGTTGCGCCCCCGCTTCTCGGCCAGGTTGCGGATGTAGGCCACGGCATCGTTGACGACCTTCTCGCCCAGGTTGCCTTCGATGTCTTCGCCCTGGCCGCCGACAGGATGGGCCGACCCGATGTTGGTAGCGGGAGCCATGGACGCCACGTGGGACGCCATGGTGATGAACACCCCAGCAGAAGCGGCCCTGGCCCCGGGCGGGGAGACGTAGACGACGATGGGCACGGGGGAGGCGAGCATCTTGGCGATGATCTTGCGCATGGAGCTGTCCAGGCCGCCGGGTGTGTCCATCTCGATGATGACCGCCACCGCCCCATCATCTACGGCCCGATCTATGCTGCGCCCTATGTATTGGGCCATGATGGGGTCTACCACGCCGTCCAACTGGACGACATCCACATGTTGGCCCTGCTGCGCTCCTGCCGGCGTCAAAGCCATCAGCAAGAGACTACTCATCATCACGAACAAAGTAACAAAACGCAAAATGCATCGAGACATACGCATCACACCCTTGCCATGTCACTGCCCACGTCAACTAACGGCTTGTCCAATTGCCATTATAATACCATACAGCAGCATTGTCAAATGGGCGCGAGCCCCCAGAATCTCCCGCACGTTGACACAACCTGCGGGAGGTTGGAGGTGACTTTGCACAAGCGCTGCTCCTACACTGTAAACCAATCCCTGGCCAGGCCCAGGTGCAGGATGGTGCTGACGACGAGGACGAGCCAGAACTCTGTGCGGCGTATCTTGTGCCGAAAGGCGAACATGCCCGCCCATCCGCCGATGAAGCCGCCGACTAGCGCCAGCCCGTGCAACACCAGTTCCGGCACGCGCAGCCCGTGACGGGGGGCCTGGCGCTTGTCGAAGCCGTAGAGGGCAAACGTTGCCGCGCTCCAGGCTGCCAGCCAGAGGTAGTACGGCTGCCAGGGGGTGTTTGCCTGGAGGAAGGCATAGCCCACGGCTGCCAGGGCGAGTGCAGCCAGGGCGTAGACAAGCGTTGGCGAGAGGCCTGCTGGTCGCCAATACCGTCTGCGGGGCATGGTATCCCCTCCTGGGGCCGTTCTCGGCGTCGCGACGTTGCGGCGAAATGTCTCTACGATGTGGGTATAGCAGAAACGAGGCGGCATGTCAATGGAGACGAATGACCATGGACGAAGGACAAAGAAAGGAGGGAAGGGGGGCTTGTCCTGGGCGAGCGTTGATGCGTATGATGCGCATGGGGTGTTGTCCGTTGGTCACGGGGAGGGGCAATTGGCGAGGGCGGAGATTCAGGCGGGGATTTGCGGCTTCAGCACCACAGGGGTAGCGACGATGGATGGCGATCTGTGCAACGTGATGGTGCGCAGCGAGTGCAAGGCCAGCCAGCGGCTGGCCGGTGAGCTGGCCCAGGTGGACCCCTTGCGCGAGTTCACCTATCGAGGGGAGGGGCCGCTGACGTCGGCGCTGGCGGTCAGGTATTGCAGCCATGCCGCCTGGACCGTGCCCGCGGGCATCATCAAGGCGGTGGAGGTGGCTGCTGGCCTCGCCCCGCCCGCCGACGTGAGCATCAAGCTGGAGAAGTAGCCGACGATAACGCTGACGGTGCTCCGGCGGCGTGCCCAATCAGCGCCGGCGCAAGCCGATCGAGCGCGGGAAGGGACTGGACGGGGGTCGGAAAGCGGGTTGATGTCAGTGAGCGATAGAAGCCCAGCCCAATGCGCCTGGACTAGACATAACAGTATTGACAGAAGCGCGCAAATGTGCTAAGATGTCAAATGCAATGAACCCCCTCCTATTGTCCTACAATGGGAGGTAATTAACTCCCCGGGGTTGGCGCTCCAACCTCGGGTTTTCCTTTGTCTGAGGAGGTGAGAGATGATTGACGAGCGGGTGGCGATTTTCATTGACGGCAGCAATCTTTACCACTGCTTGCAGCAGGAATTCGGCCCCACCAAGGTCGACATGCAGAAGCTGGCCGAAAAACTCTGCGGGGGCCGTCGTTTGATTCGCACTTACTATTACAATGCCGCGCACGACCAGAAGAGCAATCCCAGCGCCTATGCGGAACAACAGAAGTTCTTCAATGCCCTCACTTACATTCCATACTTCGAGGTGAAACTGGGACGCCTGGAACGCCGCGGCGACACCATGATAGAGAAAGGCGTTGACTTGCGCATGGCCGTTGACATGCTGCTCATGGCCTTGACTAATGCGTATGACACCGCAATTCTGGTCACGGGTGATGGAGACTTCTCGTATGTTGTCGAAGAAATCAAGGAGCGCGGGAAACACGTCGAGAATGCGTGTCCCCGCACCGGGCGTGCCAAGGAGCTTCGTCGCGCATGTGACAAATTCATTGAGATAGACAAGGCTTTCTTACAGGACATTCTTCTGGATGCGTAGTGGGGCAGTAAGGAGTGCATGCCTTTCGCCTGGCATACTTGGGGGAACGAATTGGCTCATTGGGGCATGGCCGTCACAGGGGCGCGCGCAGAAGGATGGCATCCTCCCAGCACCAGGCTGCAAGATGTTGAATATCCTGCCGGAGTGGCGAAACTGGCAGACGCAGGGGACTTAAAATCCCCCGGGCCGCCGAGGCCCATGCGGGTTCGAGCCCCGCCTCCGGCACCAACGGACGCAGGAACAGCCACAGCCTCGCGTCAAGGACGCAGCCCACACGCCCCGCCCCCTACATCCCACGGACAGCATGACAAAGCGCGACCAGCAGATGCTTGCTGGAGTACCGCACGCAGTGACGTGGAAGAGCCAACACGAGATGGCTTCCCGTAATCCTTGTCCTGGCGATCGTCACCACAAGCTCGACGGTGACAAGGATGGCATCGTCTACGAGACCCGACGCGGGCGCTAGCTGCACGTGCTGACGAACGACGAAAGACCACGGACCAATCCGCGGCCATCCGCGCCCTTCAACGTTCATCCGCGTTCTATCCCCGTGTCCGCGTCGCGCTTGCCTTTTTCCCCGCTTTGGTATATGATACCGCCGATGTGACACTACGCCCACGGCGCGCGGTGTAGGCCATGCAACGAGTGTCCCGCTGGTTCGCCCTTCAGCCGCGGTCCCACCGAGCAGTCTACATAGCTATGGCTCTGATCGCCTTGGCCATGGTGCCCTGTTACGTCCTGGGCATCGCCACCCTGGTCATCGGCCGCGAGCAGGGGGTCACGCCTACCCCAACCCGCCAGCGTATCGTCTTCACGCCGACGCGGCTGCCGACCGCGACCGCCCTGCCCAGCACCACGCCCACCGTCGCCCCAACCAGCACCCAGCCGCCGCCGACGGAGACCCTGGAGCCGACGCCGACCCAATTCATTCCGCCGACAGCCACGCCGACGTCCGTGGAAAGCCCGGCCACTACCACGCCCACGCCGGGCGGAGGCCCAACGACGACCAACACACCCCAACGGACGCCAACGCCGCCGACCGTGACAGCGACGCTGACGCCGAGACCGTCGGCTACCGCTCTGCCCATCGGGCGCACGCCGACACGCTGAAGGCAGCAATGAAAGACCTGCGCAACTGGTACGATAGCCTGAGCGACGCCCAGCGGGTGATGTATGGAGTTCTCCTGAGCATCCTGGGTAGCGTGCTGATCCTCTACTGCCTGGGCTTCAGCATCATCTTCGCCAGCTCGCGCCTGCGGACGACGCCCACCCCCACGCCGCGCCCCAGCGCCACGGCGACGCCATCACGCACAGCTACCCCCACGCGCACCGCCGCGCCCACGGGCACTATCCCGCCATCAGCGACGGCGACAGCCACGTCATCGGCCACGGTTGCCCCAACCACGACCGCAACGGCAACAGCAACGCCCACCCGCACCGCCACGAGTGCACCGTCGGCGACGCCAACTCGCACGGCAACTCCCCTGCGTACGCCGACGCCAACCAGGACGCCACCAGCAGCGACTACGACACCCACCGCAACGCCACGGGTGGCGACGGCGACGCAGACTGCGCAGCCCCCACCGCCCATGACGCCAACGTTCACGGCCACTGGCACAGCAACGCCGACGGCCGCTCTAGCAACCCTGACGCCCCTTGTACGCCCAAGCCCGACGCGGTCGCCGACACCGTGATCGCCGGCTCCATGGCCCGTATCAGCGCCCACCACAGCGCAAAGGAGGATGGAATGGACGACATCATCTTTGAACGGCAGTTCCGCACGCCTCACTCGGAGGGATACTACATCAATAGGGAGGGCGCCAGGATCGGCCGCGTGGATCTCCACTATGCCAGCGATGTCGTATATGCGACGCTCGTGGTAGAGTTCGACGCGACCGAAGACGACATCCTCGACCTGATCGAGGATGTAGATGAGGACCTGGTCCTCACCGCCGACGTACCGCGCGACGACTTCCTGGTCACCGTCTATCGGGGCAAGGATCTTGGCTTCTACAGCGATAGCTATTTCGGCGAAGAGGAAGAGGAAGAGGAGGAAGAAGAGGAAGAAGAGAACAACGGCCACGAACCATAGGGGCACGGCCCGCCGTGCTCGTGCAGATGTGGTAGGAGCGCGGTGGATCGTGCGCACGGAGGAGGATACCCATGCGCACCATTCGTATCAAGGCAGGCAAGGTGGAGGCCACAGCCGAGCTGAACGATACACCGACGGCCACGGCCATCTGGAACGCCTTGCCGATCAAGGCCCGCGCCAACACCTGGGGCGATGAGATCTATTTCACCATCCCTGTCAAGCTGGCTGAGCAGAATGCCCAAGCGGTCGTGGACATGGGCGACCTGGGCTACTGGCCGCCCGGCTCGGCACTGTGCATCTTCTTTGGCCCCACGCCGGTCAGCCGCGGCCAGGAAATCCGGCCCTACAGCCCGGTCAATGTTTTCGGCAAGGTCAAAGGCGATGCCACGGTGTTCAAGGCCGTGCGCTCTGGCGAGGAGATTCTCATCGAGCAAGCCCCATGAGGGCGTGGTAGCTGCTCGTCCTGAGCTTCGTGGCCTTCGTCACCACCTTTGGCGCCCACATGGTGGCCGTCAACCTGCCGGTCTACGCCAAAGAGGTCGGCATTGGCGCCCTGGGCATCGGTCTGCTGATCTCCATCTATGATTTCTCGGAGGTCTTCGCCGAGCCCTTGAGCGGCTGGCTGGCCGACCGGCGAAGCAAGATGGCGAGGCCAGGCGGCGGCGCTGGCCGCCAGTATGGGGGCGGTGGGATCATTCAAGGAGATCGGCGACATGCTTGGCCCGCTGACCGTGGGCGCCCTGGCAGAGGTGGCGGGGCTGAGGGTTGGCTTTGACAGGTGTGGCGCACTGGGGCTGGCCGCCGCCGCCCTCATCGTCCATCGCCAGCACCATCTTTCTCGTCCCCCTGCCCCATAATCGCCCAAATCTCAAATCTGCAATCTCAACTCTCCAATCTCCAATGCTCACCTTTGTATCTGTGTTTCTCGTTGCCTTCGCTGCCACGTTCGTCCTGACCCCGCGCGTGGCGGCTTGGGCGCGCCAGCGGGGTCTGGTTGACCTGCCCCGGGGCGAGCCGAAGAACGTCCATGAGACGGCCAGGCCCCGATTCGGCGGCCTGGCCCTCTTCCCTGCTTTTTCCCTGGCCGTCTTGGCAGCCTGGCTGCTGCCTGTGGCGCGGCAGGACGCCTCGGAAGGCATGCGCACGCTGGGCCTCATGGCGGGAGCGCTGGTGGTCTTTGCCCTGGGCTGCTGGGACGACTGGCGCGAGCTGACGCCCATGCCCCAGCTTGCCGCCCTCACTCTGGCCTCGGCGCTTCCGATTGTGGCGGGGGTGCGCCTGGCCCAGGTGCCGAACCCCCTGACTGGCGAGCAGATCATCCTGCCGCCGGCGGTGATGTTCCTGTTCACCCTTTTCTGGATTGTGGGATCGGCGACCACCGTCAACTGGATAGATGGCCTGGACGGGCTGGCCGCCGGTGTGGTGGCTATCGCCGCCGCCATCCTCGCCCTGCGCACCGTCTTCCTCGGCCAGGAGAGTGTGGCCCTTGTGCCCATTGCTCTCTTGGGCTGCATCCTCGGCTTTCTGCCGTTCAACTTCTATCCGGCGCGCATCTTCCTGGGGGGTGGAGCATACCTCCTGGGCTATCTGATCGGCGCCATTTCGCTCTTCGGCGGGCCCAAGAGCGCGACCCTGCTCCTGGTGCTGGCCGTGCCCATCGTGGACGTGGCCTGGCGCATCATCAGCCGGGTGCGCGCCCGCCGCCTGCCCATCTACGCCGACCGGGGGCATCTGCACCAGCGCTTGTTCGACCTGGGGCTGAGCCAACCGCGGGTCGTGCTGCTATACTATGGTCTGGCCGCTTTCTTCGGCCTGTTGGCCGTCGCCCTGCCCAGCGCGCAAACCAAGTTCCTGGCGCTGGTCGTGGCGGTGGTCGTCATCGTTGGCGTCTTGGGCAAGCTGTCGGGGGCGGGCGTAAAGCGAAAAGCGTAAAACGTGAAACGTGGTTCGTATTCCGTGGTTCATGTTGCGTGCTGCGTGTTTCCACCTTTCGTCTCTAGTTGTCCGTCGTCTGCTTCACCACGTTCTATGTGTTGCGCTTTACGTTTTGCTCTCTCAGCAACCGCGACGAATTTGCCAGAATCCCCAGATCGGGCAGGGACTGGGCGGCGGCGGCCAGAATGGGGGGCAGGATACCCAGGGCGGCCAGGGAGAGGCCGGCGGCGTTGTACAGACCCGTGAAGGCAATGTTGAGCTTGACCACGCCCATGGTGCGGCGGGCGATACGAAAGACGGCGGGCACCAGCGCCCAGTCATCCCGCAAGAGGGCGATGTGCCCGGCCTCGATGGCGATGTCGCTGCCTGCTGCGCCCATGGCGATGCCTACATCGGCCTGGGCCAGGGCCGGCGCATCATTGATGCCATCCCCCACCATGACCACGATGTGGCCCTCGGCCTGGTACTTCTTCACGGCGCCGATCTTGTCTTCGGGCAGGAGGTTGGCCCGGTAGGGCACACCGAGGTGTGCAGCCAGACTGGCGGCCGTGCGCTCATTGTCGCCGGTGAGCAGCTCGATGTGCGCCACGCCCAGGCTGCGCAGGGCCGTCAGGGACGTGGGCACCTCGGGGCGCAGGGTGTCGGCGGCGGCCAGGATGCCCATGGGCTGCCCGTCGCGGGCGACCACCAGCACGGTCTTGCCCTGGGCTTCGAGGTCGGCCCTCACCCCCATTCCTTCTCCCTGTGGGCGAGGGGAGTGAGCGTCGCTCTCTGTCCCTGTGGGAGAGGGCTGGGGTGAGGGCGTAGTGTCGCTCGCGAACTCTGGTCTCCCCACCGCGATCATCTGGTTGTCTATGCGGGCGCGCACGCCCAGGCCCGGCACGGCCTCAAACTGGGCAGGCTCAGAGAGGGTAAGGCCACGCTGGCGGGCGGCCGCGCGCACCGCCTCGGCCAGGGGATGTTCCGAATACCGCTCGGCAGAGGCGGCAAGGGCCAGAACGTCGTCCTCACTGGCGCCGTTGAGCGGCACAATGTCCGTGATCTGGGGGCGGCCCAGGGTAAGCGTGCCGGTCTTGTCAATCAGCAGCACGTCGGCGCGGGCCAGGGATTCAAGATACCTGCCGCCCTTGATGAGCAAGCCCCGTCTGGCGCCGGCCCCGATGGAGGCCAACATGGCAATGGGCGTGGCCAGGGCGAACGAGCACGAGCAGGCCACCACCAGGACGGCAGCCGCGGCCAGGGGATCGCGGCGCAGCACGAAGGTGAGGGCGGCAATGCCCGCCACCAGCGGCAGGTAGTAGGCCGAGAACCTGTCGGCGATGCGCTGCACGTCGGCCCGATGCGCCTCTGCCTGCTCGACCATCTTGACCACGCGGCCAAAGGTAGTATCGTGCCCCACGTGCGTGACGCGCAGGCGCAGGCTGCCCATCCGGGTCAGGGTGGCGGCGAAGACCCGCGCCCCCTGCCCAACCTCCACCGGCATGGACTCGCCAGTGATAGCCGCCTGGTCCACTGTCGCCCGCCCGCCGATCACCTCGCCGTCCACCGGTATCTTCTCCCCAGGCCGCACGATCACAGTCTCGCCCACCTGCACCTGGCCGATGGGCAGCTCCTGCTCTGTCCCCTCGCGCTCCACGCGGGCAGTGGCGGGGGCGAGGGTGGTGAGGTCTTTGACGGCGCGGCGGGCGCGCTCGGTGGTAAAGGTCTCGGCGTAGTCGCCCACACGCATGAAGAAGACCACCACGGCTGCCGTTGCCCATTCGCCCACGGCCAGGGCGGCCAGCACGCCCAGGGTCATCAGGGTATGGGAGATGATCTGGCCCTTGACAGTAGCCTTGACGACGTTGCGGAAAACCGGAAAACCCGCGACCAGGATGAGTGCCATACCAAGGGGCCAGGGCACGCGCCGGGTGACGGCCTCGAGCAGCCCCAGCCATTCGCCGATCACGACCGCAAAGAGCACGGCGGCGAAGACAATGACAAGGAGGCCCAGGACGCGCCGGGTGAAAGCCGCCCCGGCAGACGCTGTAGGCGGGGCGGCGACGTCGGGCACGGAGTAGCCCGCCCCCTCCACCGCCGTGCGGATGGAGGGCAGATCCACCAGGGCTGGGTCCAGGCAGACGACGGCCTTCTCGGACGATAGATACACGGCTACGGATTGCACGCCGGGCAGGGCGGCGATGGTCCTGTGCACGTGCTCTGTGCACTCGGCGCAGTCCATGCCCTTGACGGGGACTTCGATGACCTGTTGTGCCATGATATGACTCCTTGACTGATATTCTAGCCCTCAACCCAGCGCATGTCAAGTAGGGACGATGGGAAAGCTCAGGAGGCAGGCAATCATCGCGTCTTCGCCGCCCAGATGCTTCGCCCTACCATGTGAATTGTGCGACATTTGACGCGGCATAGTGTTGACTTCCCGGCTGCTGTTATGCTATACTGGCGCAGCCGGGGACGGCCCGCTCGTCCCCGGTCTTTTGGGGAATGACCATGTGGCGGCAGACCCTGACGGCACTGGACCTGGCTTTGCGCATCAGTGCCGTCATCATTACGACCACCATCGGCGTTATCATCCTCGGCATTCTCGTGGACAGAAACGCCGGCACCAGTCCTTTTGGGGTTCTCTGCTTCATGGTCATTGGTGTCAGTGGTGGTACCATCGCCATCTACCAGCTCGTCACCAAGTCCTTTCCGCGACCGCCTGGTCCTCCTGCTGGGGGCGAACCCGGCGTGCCGGACAGGGCACAGCGAGGCAGCGCCTGGGACGACGACGGCCAGAACGACGAGGACTAGCGGGACAACCTACCTGGCACGTGGCAGGCCGGGGAGGAGCGTCCTTTGGGACGAAGCATCTCTCGTGGCCCCAAGGGGAGATGCTTCGCTGAACTGCGCTCAGCATGACAGACCGGAGTTTCTGAGCAGGGAGCGCCCTTTGCGACCGAAGAATCTTGAATCACTGAGCGCGAGCCCCTTTGCTCACAGACAGTCTTCGCTCCCTGGACTGCCCAGGGCAGGCAGGGTGACAGGCCATTGGAGTTTCTGAGGAGGAGCGTTCTGTGCGACGAAGAGTCTCGCTTTGGATGTGCGGAGATTCTTCCGTCGCAGACAATGCTCTCTCTCTGGCCTGCGTCCGGGGCAGGCAGAATGACACTTCCCGCCAAGGGCCATGGCAAGACACGCGGGAGCACAAGGAGGTGTTATGTCGCAGAAGCAACGCAGGCGACTCATCGCCTTAGCCATCATTGTCGGTCTTTCCATTCTCGGTTCGCTGTTTCGCCTGGAACTGCCACCCATTGAAGCAGGCCCGGTAGAAGTCTTCAGCCTGAACGTGGGCGGCTTTCACTTCCCCGTCTCCAATAGCCTCATCGTCACCTGGGTTGTGATTCTTCTCCTCGTTGGCCTCTCCTATGCAGCCACCCGGCGCGTCGAGCTTGTCCCCTCTGGTCTGCAGAACCTGATGGAGACCGCCTTGGAGACCATTCGCGGCCTGGTGCGGGACGTGGCTGGCGAACGGGGGACGCGTTTCTTCCCCTACGTGGCCACTATCTTCCTGTTCGTTCTCTTCAGCAACTGGCTTGGACTGATGCCCGGCTTTGGCTCCATCTATATCGAGGAAGAGGTGCACGGACACATCGAGAAGGTCCCTCTCTTCCGCGCCCCTTCCGCCGACTTGAATACCACCCTGGCCCTGGCCGTCTTCTCCGTGGTCATGACGCAGATCATGGGCGTCATGATCCTGGGATTCGTGGGCTATTTCTTTGGCCGCTTCTTCCGCTTTGGCAACTGGGTGAGTTTTCTGCTAGCCATCGTGGGCCGGCGGCCACGCAAGCGTATGATCGGCTATCTGCTGCAAGGCGGCGTGGAGTTGTTCATCGGGATTGTGGAGTTTGTCAGCGATAGCTTGAAGATTGTCTCATTCAGCTTCCGGTTATGGGGCAATATCTTTGCTGGCGAGGTCCTCCTTATGGTGGCCGCCTTCCTTTTTGCTCAGATCCTGCCCCTGCCCTTCTATGCCCTGGAGGTCTTCGTCGGCTTCATTCAGGCCTTTGTCTTCGCCATACTTACTCTGATCTTCATGACCATTGCCACCATGCCCCATGGCGAAGGGCACGCCGCTGAGGCGTCACACTAGCCTGCGCTTGCCTGGCCTGGCGGAAGGCCAGGGGCAGCGCAGGCTACACACTTACGTTTTGAGGAGGACACACACAATGGATCCCGAATCGGTTCGTCTGCTAGCCGCAGCGCTAGCTATTGCCATCGGGAACTTCGCTCCAGCTCTGGGGATCGGCATTCTGGTTAATGGCGGCCTCAACGCTATCGGGCGCAATCCTGAGGCGGCGGGCGCTATCCAGATCAACATGATCCTGGGCATCGTTTTTGTGGAAGCCCTGGGCATCTTCGCCTTGGTCATCTCCTTCATGCTCGGCCTGAAGATCTTCTCGTAAAGGAGCGCAGGGGTGGAAAAGCTGGGTCTGAACGTCAATTGGTTCATCTCACAGCTTGTCAGCTTTGTTGTCCTGCTGCTGGTCTTGCAGAGGCTCCTCTACAAGCCGATCTTGAACATGCTCGACCAGCGCGCCCAGCGCATTCGCGAGAGCATGGAGTACGCCGAGCGGGTGAAGCAGGAGTCGGCTCGGGCCCAGGAGGCCTACGAGAAGCAACTGGAAGAAGCCCGGCGCGAGGCACAGGGGATCATCGCCCAGGCCGCCCAGCAAGCAGAGCGCGCCCGCGAGGACATCCTGGCCAAGGCCCATCAGGAAGCGCAAGAGATCCGGCTCAAAGCACAGGAGGAAGTCGAGTACGAGCGCAAGCGGGTGATGGCCGATCTGCGCGACGAGGTCGCGGAGCTGGCGATCCTTGCGGCCGGCCAAGTCCTGGGCAAGACCCTGGACGACCGCGCTCACCGCCAGGTGGTGCAGGAGTTCCTGGCCGAGAGTGGTAAGCTCAACTAGCCACGCACGGAGAACCGCCAAGACACAAGGGCACAAAGGTATTATGGCTTTGGTGTCTGGGTTGAGAATGAACCGCCAAGGCGCCAAGAACGCCAGGGGTTTCTTGCTGGTGCGTTTTCATGCCAGGTTGTGCCCTACCAGGGCATGGATAACTTGGTGGCCAGTCTCTTCGCAATTAGGTATGCATGGCAC
>DAOUCN010000006.1:0-4027 GCA_034431995.1 Chloroflexota bacterium
CGACCAGGCTGTTGCCCAGCATGCCGATGGCCGCGGCGAGCTGCGGCCGGTAGCGCAGCACGAACGACCCCAATCCCATCCCCAAGCCGACCACGGCCAGGCCCGGCGTCATCTCCACCAAGGTGCGCACGGGCGAGGTTTCCTGGCTGGCAGCGCCCGGCGTAACAATCAGCCACAGGAACCCGCCGGCAAAGGCGACGATGACCAGCAAGCCCAGGATGAGCGAGGCCCAGGGGAAAATGCGCGCCGCGCGCGTGGGCGGCGGCGGGCCCTCGTCTGGCCTGACGGCGACGTAGGCGGCGTAGTCCTCTTGAACGCGGCGATAGCGGCGGAAGTCGCGGAAGAGGCCAAAGGCCCAGTAGGCCTGCAGGACGGCAAAACCCATCCACAGCAGGCTGCCGCCGAACACGTTGTTGACGGCGGCCCAGGCGATGGTCATGCCGAAGAGGAGGAACATGGCCGCGTCCTGGAAGTACAACGAGGCCGCGCCGACGAGGACGAGCATGACCCCCCAGGTGGCGCTGAGAAGGCCCGAGGTGATCATGTGCAGTCCGCCCAGGACGAGCAGGGCGCGGCCCCAGGAGCGCACGCTGTCCACCATGCGCCTGTAGAGCGGCACGCTGTCCGCGCCCGACTGCGGTTCTGGAGGCTGCGGGCCGACGGGTCCCAGTGTGCCGCGCAGCTCCTTGGGGATTTGTGATTGCGGTTGGTGGCTCATGCTTGTCTCCTTTCGCTGCCTTTGATCCCCTACCCCCTTTTACAAGGGCCTACGCAGGCTCGCCGGCCACCTGCTCCAGCCAGGTCAGCATGCGGTCGAGGATGTCAATCACCTGCTGCGCCTCGTGCTCTTGGATGGTCAGCGGCGGCAGGAGTTGGTTCACAGATTGATCGTGATTGGCGTAGATGGTGAGCAGGCCGTGTTGGAAGCCGGCCAGCGTCAGGAGCGGGCCAAAGCTGGTGCTGGCGGTCTTGATGCCCATCATCAGGCCGCGCTGGCGCGTTTCGACGAGGACGGCGGGATGCCGCTCTCGCAGCCAGGCGAAGCCGTGGGCAAAGAGGGCAGCCATCTGGCGCACGTGCTCGAGGAAGCCAGGCTCTTGCAGGATGTTGAGAACTTCCAGGGCAGCATAGCAGCCCACTTCGGCGCCGCCAAAGGTGGAGACGTGGATGAAGGGGTTCTGCCGCAGGAAGGGGTCGAGGGGCTCGCGGTAGATGGTGGCGGTGATGGGATAGATGCCGCCGGAGAGCCCCTTGGCGGTGACCAGGATGTCGGGCACGACGCCATAGGTGTCTATGCCCCACACCGCGCCGCAGCGCCCCAGACCGGTCTGTACCTCGTCTATGATCATCACTGCGCCGTGCCGGTCGCACAGGCGGCGCACGCCCGAGAAGAAATCCTCCGGCGGGACGACGATGCCCATCGTCGCCGGGATGGTCTCAAACAGCACGGCGGCGGTCTCATCGTCCAAGGCGGCTTCGAGGGCGGCCAGGTCGCCGAACGGCACCTGGACAAAGCCGGGCGCCAGGGGGCCAAAGGGGGCGCTGAAGACAGCGTCGCCGGCAGCCAGGGCCAGGCCGGTGTGGCCGTGATAGCCGCCGACGGCGGAGATGACCTTGGGGCGGCGGGTGTGGGCACGGGCCAGCTTGATGGCCAGGTCAATGGCCTCGCCACCGCTCACGCCAAAGACGACGCGCTTGAGGTCGGCGGGACAGAGGGCCGTCAGGCGCTCGGCCAGGAGAGCGCGGTGCTCGCTAATGAAGTGGTGGTTGCCGATGTCCAATTCGCGGAGGGCCTTTTCTAGAGCGGCGACGACGCGCGGGTGGCGGTGGCCCAGGTTGAACACGCCGCCATTGCAGTGGCAGTCAATCAGGCAACGCTGGCCATCGAGGTCCCAGATGTGGACACCCTCGCGACGGCCAAAGACAAAGTCAATGCCCACGTTGCGGTAGAAGTCGGCCTTGCCGCTGGAGACGTGTCGGCCAAAGCGGGCGATGATGTTCTCGCGGGAGTCCTGGGCGATCAGGGACATGCCAACCTCCTTGGGAATGGTTCACGGTTTCCGGTTTCCAGTCTCCGGTTTGCAGCTGGCAGTGGGCGGCAGACTGCCAAGCGCCAACCGCCGACTGGAAACTGGTGACTGGCCACCAACTCATCTCTTGATGTGCTCCGGCAGGATGTACGGGTATTCGCGGCGCAGCAGGCGGGTGCGCAGAAAGCGATCGGTCTTGCGCGCTGTAAGGTAGAACGACCAGATGAAGGCATCCTCGCGGTAGTAGGAGCGCACCTCCGGCTCGGTGATGGGCTGGACGTTCCAGGCGGCGACGGCGGTGGCGAAGTAGTCGTTGACCACCGCGAGCACGTCCGGGATGAGGTCGGCGCGCTGCTCCTTGTAAAAGTTGGCCACGAGGTCCATCACCACGCGGCGAAAGTCGTAGTAGCGGTCCACAACGTCTTTCAGGAAGAAGAGGCGCAAGGCCCAGGCCAGGAAAAAGGGCGCGCTGCGCAGGAACAGCTCCGGGTTCAGTTGTTCGGCGCCTTGCAGGCGAAAGAGCGGCGTGCTGGTGTCGAGGTACCAGAGGACAGTGTCAGTGCCGACGGCAGGTTGCTGCGGGTCAAATTCGTCCAGCGACCAGTTGGAGATCTGGCCGTCTATGGCCAGCTGCACTTTTTCCTGGCGGCGGTTGAATTCCCATACCTTGCGTAGCTCCTCGAGGACGCGTCGCACCAGCACGACAGTGCCCTGGCGCGGAAGACTGTGGATAGCCTGGCTGCCGATGGAAGGGGATGGCAACTGCTTCTGGATGATGTAGTAGATGGGGCGGCCAGTGGCAGTGACAAACGCGACGTGGCCGTGAGGGGGCAGGTGCAACCCCACCTGCTCCTCGAGGAGGGAGTTGTACTGCTCGTGGACGGCAGAGTACCGGTCCATTTCCTCGGTCGTGCGGAAGATGGGCAGGCGCTTGAAGGCGAGACCCTGCAAGCCCTCGGCCTCAATGGCAAAGACCGTGCTAATCTCGCCGTAGCCCAGCACACGAGCTGGGATGCGACTGCGGTCTGGGTGCCGCGGATCGAGCCCCTGCTCAAACTGGCGCAGCGCTTCTGGATCAACCTCGATCTTGGCCATGCATGCCTCCTGTTCAAGACTCGTGCTTGCGGTAGAACGCTCTCATCTTGACGCCAGTCTTCCATTCTCCCTCCCTGGCGATCTCTTCCAGTCGTCGCGGACGAACCAGGGCGATGCTGCTCGCGGGGACGGGACGGTCTATGGAGTACAGGTGCACCTCCTTGGGCCGAATCTGGGCAATGCGCTCAAAGTAGGCTTGCAGCTCGGCCGGGCCGGTGTTGGCCGGCATGCCATCCATCAGCAGCGTCTGGATGTAGATGCCGGGCAAAGTGCGGAGGTTGGCGAGGATATCGTCGTAGGCGATGCCTTTGGCCGGGCGGTTGATGCGCCGCCAGGTGCGGGCGGTGCCGGCATCGAGCTTGAACACGGGACAGTCAATCTGGGCAATGCTCTCCCGCACTCCCGGCAAGACCAGGCCAGTCGAGTTGGACAAGAGGGCGATCTTGGCCTTGGGACGGTAGCGATCGCGGATGCGGATCACTTCCGGGATGAGTTGGGCGAACCAGGGGTAGAGGGTAGGCTCACCATTGCCGGAGAAAGTGAGATAGTCAAAGTCCAGGGCTGAATTGGCGGCCAAGCGCAGGCGTTCCACGACCTGTTCGAGGGAGGGCAGGTCTTGCACACAAGGAGTGGCATCCAGGGTGTGCACCTGGGTCCAGCCATATTGGCAATAGACGCAATTAAAGGAGCACAACTTGTACGCTGCAGGCATGAGGTTGATGCCCAGCGACTTGCCGAGCCGCCGCGAGTTGACGGGGCCGTACAGGATATCCACTTGCAGAGGAAGGAGCACGGCTCGCCTCCGAAGATGGCCCTGTGCGCACAGCCAGGCCGAACTTGGCACTGCGCCACCTGGAGCCATTCTACGGCAAAGGCGCGGCGTTGTCAACTGCGCTTGACGG
>DAOUCN010000007.1:0-13924 GCA_034431995.1 Chloroflexota bacterium
GGGTATATCCTGGCACCAGCCAATATCATTCAGTCGGGCACGCCTCCGGAGAACATTGTGGCTGCCTTTGAGACGGCGTGCGAGTATGGACAATACTAGAGAGTGAGGAGCGCGTATGGCTGTAACAACTGC
Organism: Chloroflexota bacterium; assembly: GCA_034431995.1. Classification (GTDB taxonomy): domain Bacteria; phylum Chloroflexota; class DTOL01; order DTOL01; family DAOUCN01; genus DAOUCN01. The sequence continues at coordinate 133 of DAOUCN010000007.1, forward strand.
CGATCGTCCGAGGCCTCTTTCCCTTCTGGCACGCCTGCGCAAGAAGCCCTGGGGAGCCATCGGCCTGTTCATCGGGCCTGCGCTTCTTCTTTATCTGACTTTCCTCATCGTGCCCGTCTTCATGACCTTTTATAATAGCTTCCACACCCTGCGCATGGACCTGGGGATGAAGCTGGACTATGTGGGGCTCAAGCACTACATCAGCCTGGTGCGCGAGGACAGCATCTTCCGTCTGGCCGTCCGAAATAGCCTGATCTGGGCATTTACGTCGCCCCTGCTAGAGATCCCCTTCGCTCTCTTTCTCTCCCTTATCCTGTATACAAAGATCCCTCTGGCCCGTTTCTTCCGCGTGACCTGGTTTACGCCGATCCTCGTGTCCTGGGTGACGGTGGGGGTCATCTTCCGCTGGATATACAACTACGATTGGGGCGTAGTCAATACGATCCTCCGTGGCGTCGGTCTCGACGCTGCCGCCGTCAACTGGCTTGGTCGGCCAGATACTGCCCTGCCTTCGCTAATTGCCGTCACCACCTGGAAGTTCACCGGCTTCAATATGGTTATTCTGCTGGCGGCCCTGGGCTCAATTCCTGATGACTACATTGACGCAGCCCGCATTGATGGCTGCACCCGCCTGCAACTGGTGCGCCACATGATCATCCCTCTTATCCGCCCCACGATCGTTAATCTGCTCATCCTGTGCTTCATCGGCAAGATGAAGCAGATGGAGTTGGTGTGGGTGACCACCCGGGGCGGCCCCCTGTACAACTCTGAAACTGTGGCTACATACGTGCAGAAGCGAGCCTTTGACTGGCGTACCCTCGACCTGGGTTACCCATCTGCCATCGCCGTGCTGTGGTTCGTCGTTATCTTTGCTTTCTCGCTCTTTTTCACCCGTGTCCTGCAACGCCGTGAGGCATTGGAGTTCTAGCCATGAGGATTAGACTGACCCAACGCACCCTGAGTACCGGCATCATTGTCTTGATCTGTCTCTTCTTCACGGCGCTGGTAGCAGGCCCCTTTCTCTGGACCCTGATCATGTCCTTCCGCTTGACGCCAGAGATTGATGCTAACCACTACGGCCTGCCCAACCCCTTCCACTTCGAGAACTACATCTACGCCTTCACCAAGTTCGGCTTCGCCCAATACATCTACAACAGCGCCTTTGTCACCATCCTTGCCCTGTTCATCGCCACGTCGGTCACGACCATGGCGGCCTATGCCTTTGCCCGCCGCCGCTACGCCTTCTTGGGCCGCGAGCCGCTGTTTCTGCTCATCTTTCTTTCCATCATGTTCCCTCCCCAGATCAGCCTGCTGGCCCTCTTCCAACTGCTGGTCAAGTACAAGCTGTACAATACCCTGTGGGGTCTCGTCCTCGTCTATTCGGCCTCGGCGCTGCCGTTCAACATCTACATCCTGCGCGCCTTCTTCGCCCAGATCCCCCAGGACATCGAGGATGCGGCTCGCATAGATGGCTGCACCGATGTGCAGATGTTCTGGCGGGTGATGTTCCCCATTGCCCGCCCGGCGGTGGCCACGACGGTGGTGCTTAACTTCATCAACTTCTGGAACGAGTTCCTCTACGCGGTGACCTTTGTCACCCAGCAAAAGGCCCGCACGTTGCCGTTGGCCGTCATGTTCTTCATGGGCGAGGCGTATTTGGACGTGGGCATGCTGGCAGCCGGGGTCATGGTCTCGTCGCTCCCCGTGCTCGTGCTGTACCTGTTCCTGTCGGAGCAATTCATCAAGGGCATGACGGCGGGGGCGCTGAAGGGGTAAGCGCGAAGGACGCGAAAAGGCGCGAAAAGCACGAAAGACGCGAAAAGGCGCGAAAAGCACGAAAGGCGCGAAAGAAGCGAAAGAACGCCGGGGGCGCGAAAGAACCCGAGGACTGCGTTGCTGGTCAAATCTCGACGGCCACACCGTCGCAGCATAGCAAGGACAGGCGACCTGGCCGTAGAGGCGGGGTGGGCTAGGGGCAAACCAGCGCTGCGGGCTGCGTCGGATGCGGGCAAACGGTGTGTTCGCCCTCTGACAGTGTAGGCGGCAAGCAATGGGGGACTCGCATGATGGTCGGACTTTCCCAGGTGGGCCAACTGTTTCGACATGGCACAGAACGCCTATCTGGCGGCTACTATCTACCGGGAAGCCATGTGTCAGTTGCCCACGATCTCTGCTGAGACGGCCCTCGAAATGGCCACTTTGGATGGCGCGCGTGCGTTGGGGTAACAGGATGAGATCGGTTCCCTGGAAGTCGGCAAACGCGCCGATATCATCGTGCACACCCTCGACAAGCCAGAAGACCATCCTACTCTGGATCCTGTGGCGAATCTGATCTACGCCATGAGGTCGAAGACCGTGGACACCGTGCTTGTGAATGGTCAATTCGTGGTGGAGCACGGTCGGCTCACGACGATGGATGCGGGGGCTCTCCATGCTCAGGTTGATGACTTCGCCAGGCGTCTGGTCAGGCGGATCGGACACGGCAAGCAGGCATCCTGGCGCGGTGTATGAGATGGCACCAGGGCGTTCTCGCCAGGAGCGTCGTATGTTCGGCTCCATAGCCAAGGCTTGGGCCGTGATCGTTGGGGCACGTGAGACGATCATCCAGCCTGCCATGGGGTGGTAGGGTCCCTGACGCGATGGGGAGCGTCCCTACCTTATTGGGAGGAGGTGATAGCTGCAACTGAACAAGACGACCGCCGTCCTAGCTAGGTTACACCAACAAGAAGGGGGAGGATGCATATGAAACGCCTGTTTCTGGTTCTGAGTCTGACCGTGATCCTGGGCCTGGTGTTGGTCGCCTGCGGTGCGACGCCCACACCGACCCCCACCAAGGCTCCGCCGACGGCAGCGCCCGCTGCGCCCACGGCGACGGCGACCAAGCCGCCCGCAGCGCCTGTCACCCTGAAGCTCTGGAGCCACTGGGCCGATCAGGACAACAAGAAGGCAGTGGTGACCCAGGCGGCCAAGAACTTCGAGGCCAAGAATCCCAACGTCAAGGTCGAGATCACCTGGTGGCAGAAGGCAGACATGTGGGTGGCCATGCGCAACGCCTTCACGGCCGGCGAGGGCTTCCCGGATGTCTTCTACTACGACACTGGCGTGCTGGAGTTCCTCACGGCTGGCTGGATCGCCGACCTGACGGAGGGCGTCAACTGGAACAATGTGGAGGGATGGGCCAAGGACTTCTGGACCATGCCCGGCCCCGGCGGCAAGACGGGGATATGGGCGGTGCCCCTCGAGGCGTCGGTAGACGAGATCTACTACAACAAGAAGATGTTCCGTGACCTGGGCATCACCGTGCCTGCCAGCCACATGATGACGCAGGATGAGTTCAAGGAGGCAGTCAGGAAGTGCACGGCTGCCGGTAAGGCTGCCTTCGCCGACGGCATCGGCGACCGGGATTACCCCGGCCAGTACATCTACACCTACCTCATGCTAGACAAACTGGGACAGGCTGACCTCAAGAAGCTGTGGATGAACGAGATCTCCTACAATGACCCCAGGGTGGTGGAGGTCATCAAGTACTGGAAAGAGCTAATTGACATGAAGGCCTACCCCACCGTCTTCACCAGCCTGAAGCTGGGGGACTCGCACATCTACTTCCACACCGAGCAGAAGGCCTGCATGTTCCCGGTGGCAAGCTGGTACACAGGCCGAGCCTTCCAGGCCCCCGAGAAGGGTGGCCAGCCCGCAGACTTCGAGCTGGGCATGATGTACTATCCGGCCATGAAGGACGGCAAGGGACACTACGAGATGTTCCTGGCTGTGGGTGGGGCGATCTCGGTTGCGGCCAAGAGCAAGAATCTGGCCCTGGCCAAGGGTCTGGCGAACGAATTCGCCACTGAGGAAATCGGCAATATGTGGATGGCTCGGGTTGCCGATCAGACTGGCGTCAAGACCAACCCAGCCAAGATTGATAGCCCGTACAAGGCCTACTTCGCCGAGCGAGCCGCGACGCACAAGGATGCCAAGATGGTCGTGCTGTCAGCCCGCACCATCATGAAGCCCGGCATGTGGTCGACGCAGGTGGCCGTCGTCAACGAGGGCCTGCCTGCTGGCTTGATCTCTGCAGACGAGGCGATCAAGAAGCTGGAAGAAGCGCGAGTGGCAGGGAAGTAGGAGGCCCTCACCCCTATCCCCTCTCCCGCCGGGCGGGAGAGGGGGACTGGAGTGAGGGGAGGGTATGGGGCTGTGTGGCCCTCACCCCGCCCTCTCCCCGGGGGAGAGGAGGTCGGTGAGTGCCCTCTCCCCGGGGGAGAGGGGGCCGGTGAGGGCCCTCGCCCCCGGGGGGAGAGGACGGGGTGGCTATGCGCCCTGCGGGGGAGACCGTTGACATCAAGCTTGTGAGGAGGACGTGTGGCTGCACAACTGGAGACGGCAGTACCGGCTGCGGCAGCGGCCCAGTACGGCTGGCGCCGGGGGTGGAAGGATCTACGCCGCCTGCCCTGGCGCACCATCGTCATCTTTCTGACTCCTACCCTTGTGCTCTACTTCGGTTTCACCATCTACCCGGTCTTCATGACCTTCTACAATAGTTTCCATACCCTGCGCATGGACTTGGGCATGAAGACGGAGTTCGTCGGCCTGGCCAACTTCATTGAGATTCTGACCGAAGACAAAACCTTCCGCCTGGCCGTGATCCACAGCCTGACCTGGGCCCTCGTTGCCCCGCCGCTGGAGATGACCCAGGCTTTGCTCCTCTCGCTGGTTCTGTACTCCCGCGTCCCCTTCATGCGTTTCTTCCGCACGGCCTGGTTCGCTCCCGTTCTTATGTCTTTCCCCGTCGTCGGTGTCATCTGGATGTGGATCTACAACTACGACTGGGGCCTGGTCAATGTTATTCTGCGAGCCATCGGTGGCGAGGCTTTGACCCGTGCCTGGCTGGGCAACACCACGACGGCTCTGCCCGCCCTTATCGTTGTGACCACCTGGATGTTCACCGGCTTCAACATGGTGGTCGTCCTGGCGGCCATGCATGCCCTACCCGAGGACCTGCTGGACGCGGCCCGGGTAGACGGCGCCAACTGGTTCAACAGCGTGCGGCATATCGTGATTCCCCTGCTGCGCCAGACCATGGTCAACCTGATGATCTTGTCCTTCATTGGGAAGATGAAGCAGTTCGCCATCGTGTGGGTGATGACCAGAGGGGGGCCGCTTTGGGCCACTGAGACGGTAGCCACCTACGTGATCAAGCGAGCCTTTGACTGGAAGACTCTGGATCTTGGTTACCCATCGGCCATTGCTACCATCTGGTTTGTTGTCATCTTCAGCTTGTCACTACTGCTCACCCGCGTTCTACAGCGGAGGGAGGTGCTGGAGTTCTAGCCATGACGAGACGAAACCTCTGGCGTTACCTTTTGCTCCTCCCACTGCTGGTCTACACCCTGTATACCTTTGGGCCTTTTCTGTGGGCGGCCGTCATGTCCCTGCGCACGACGCAAGAGATTACGGCGAACCACTATGGGCTGCCTATGCCGCCGCATTGGGACAAGTATCCCACTGCCTGGCTCAACTTCGGCTACGCTACCTATTTCCGCAACAGCTTTATCGTCACGGCCGGCTCTGTCTTCGTCGTTACGCTGGTGGGATCCATGTCGGCCTATGTCTTCGCTCGTCGCCGATTCAAGTTCCCACTCCGTGAGCCGCTATTCCTGTTGATCTTTCTGGCCATCATGTTCCCGCCCCAGATCACCGTCCTCGCCTTGTACCAAGTCCTGGTCAAGTACAAGCTCTACAACACCCTGCAAGGGCTGCTGCTCGTCTATTCCGCGGCTGAGCTGCCCCTGACTGTCTTCCTGCTGCGAGGTTTCTTCTCTCAGATCCCCCAGGACATCGAGGACGCAGCGCGCATGGATGGTTGCAGCGATTTCCAGATGTTCTGGCGGGTGATGTTTCCCATGGCGCGGCCAGCGGTGGCTACCACGGTTGTGCTCAACTTCATTACTTACTGGAATGAGTTCCTGTACGCTGTGGTCTTGGTGCACAGGCAACAGGCGCGCACCCTGCCCCTGGCCGTCATGTTCCTGCTGGGCGAGCAGTATCAGGACGTGGGCATGCTGGCCACAGGCCTGATGATTGCTACGCTTCCTGTGATCATTCTGTACGTCTTCTTCTCCGAGCAGTTCATTCAGGGCATTACCGCAGGGGCGCTGAAGGGGTAGCAACGAGTGGTGAGGACTGAGGGATGAGGACTGAGGGATGAGGGATGAGCAGGAAGCGCCAAGCGCTCGATGGTAGGTGATCGGTCTTCGTGGGGCCGAACGCGCGCCACGAGAACCCATCATACGTTTGGTCTTTGGTCAAATCTCGACGGTCATACCGTCGTACCATAGGAGGAACCGTTTATGGCACTGTCACTCGAAGAGATGGCGGCGCGATTTCGTCGGCTGTCATCGCCCGTGGTGTACGACATCCTGGACAAGATGGGCTACCCCAACCAGGTGCTATCGGCCGAGTTTCATCCCTTGGCACCGGACATGGTGGTGGCGGGCCCGGCCTTCACCGTCAAGGGAGGGGACACAGCGCCCGGCGCGCCGCCTGCCCCCGTGTCCAGCTACCAGATGTTCCGCGATCTCTACCCAGGCTGCGTTATCGTCATGGATATGGGGCATCATCGGCAGTCGGGGCCCTGGGGTGAGAATACGAGCCTCACCGCCAAGATGAGAGGCGCGGTGGGGATTGTCATGGACGGCTATACCCGGGACGCCAACCAGGTCGTGGCCCTGGGCTTCCCCTGCTTCTGCCGGGGCGTCACACCCGTCTTCGGCGAGGGCCGCTACCGCATCCAGGCGTTCCAGATTCCCATCACGGTGTCCGGGCATCTCACAGCGACCGTCCTGGTACGGCCTGGCGATTTCATCGTTGGCGACCGGGATGGTATCGTCGTCGTCCCGAAGGAGATTGCCGAAGAAGTGCTCCTGGCCTGTGAGAAGCTGGAGGAGATTGAGCTGGAGATCAGGAAAGACCTGGAAGCCGGCGTGGATCGCGAGATCGTCTACAAGAAGCATCCCAAGTTCGCCCACGTGCGCAGGCCGGCTGGCGTGAGGCAGGGGGAGGGAACGGTATGAGAATCGTGCGTTTCCGAGACGGAAAGGGTGCGGCCTACGGTCTAGTGGAGGGAGACGCGGTGTACCGGGCGGTCGGGAGCATCTTCGACAAGCCTAGGCGGGGGACGCTTGCGGGCAAGCTGGCCGAGCTGGAGCTGCTGGTCCCCTGCGAGCCGCCCAAGATCGTCTCCGTCGGGGCCAACTACCGCGACCGCTGCATCGAGAACAACCTGCCTATTCCCGACGTCCCTGGGCGGGGCGATAGTTTCCTCGTGCCTCTGCGTTCCGCCGTGGGGCCGGGCGGCATCATCCACGCCCCCGACGAGCCACCCATGCGCATCGAGTACGGCGCCGAGCTTGCTGTAGTCATGAAACGGAGGGCCAAGAGCGTTCCTGTGGAGAAGATCAGGGACTACATCCTGGGCTTCACCTGCGTGAACAACGTATGGGGCAAGCTGCCCAGGCAGGGCGACGTGCGCAGGCTGCCCCAGTCCTTTGACGGTTCGTGTCCCCTTGGCCCCATGATCGTCACCGACATTGACCCCCGCGACCTGGCGATCCGCTCGCTGGTCAACGGCGAGGTGCGTCAGAACTCGCGCACCTCGCAGATGATCTTCGATGCCTATGCTGTGATCGCCTACGTGAGCGGGTATGTCACGCTAGAGCCTGGTGACGTCATCCAGACGGGAACGCCGGGCGGAGTAGCTGCGCTGAAACCCGGCGACGTGGTCACCATCGAGATCGAGGGCATCGGCAGCCTGAGCAATACGGTGAAGGGCGGGGGGCGGCCGGCTGAAGACACACCGAGAATCGGGAGATGACATCATGGCACAACGCTACAAGATCGCGTACTGCTATCCGCCGGAGCCAGAGGTGTACAAGATCGTGCGCCCTCTGGTTCCCGACGAATTCGAGCTGATCTGGGTCAATGCGGGGGACGAGAAGGCAATCGGGGAGGCCCTGGTTGACGCCGACTTCCTGGTAGGCGTGAAGGCGACGGCTGCCCAGCTCTCCGCTGCCCGCAAGTTGAAGGTGGTGCAGCTCCAGGGCGTGGGCTATGACGGCGTGAACAAAGAGGCCCAGGCGGTGCTCAAGGCCAGGGGCATTCCCATGTGCATGACCGTGCCCGGAACGATTGGCGGCGTGGCCGAGCACACCATTCTCCTCATTCTGGCCCTGTACAAGCATCTCTTGGAGGCGGATCATGCCCTGCGCGAGGGCCGCTGGCTGAGTAGCAGCCTGCGCACCCGCTGTTATCTCTTCGAGGGCAAGACGTTGGGCATCGTGGGGCTGGGCCGCATCGGACAAGCAGTGGCCAAGAAGGCGCGAGGCTTCGAGCCGGTTATGGTCTACTATGACATCATCCGGCAGAAGCCAGAGGTGGAGCAGCAGCTCGGCGTCACTTATCTGCCTCTCGACGACCTTCTATGCACAGCGGACATCGTGACCGTCCACGTCCCCCTGACGCCCCAGACGAGGAAGTTCCTGGGTGCACGGGAGTTTGCCCTCATGAAGCCGACGGCCATCTTCATCAACACGGCCCGCGGCACGGTGGTGGACGAGCCTGCTCTCTATCAGGCGTTGAAAGAGCGGCGCATCATGGGGGCCGGGCTGGACGTGTTCGAGGTGGAGCCAACGCCCAAAGACAACCCGCTGCTACAACTGGACAATGTGATCGTGACCCCGCACATGGCCACGGGAACGAGGGATTCCCTGGCGCAGAAGGCCATCGCGCAGTTTGAGAACTTCCAGCGCTACCTGCGCGGCGAGCCCCTCATGGACGTGATCGAACTCTAGACCTCTATACCTCCCGCAAGTTGGCGACCTGCGGCAGGTTTCGGTGAACACGATGCGTCAGCGATTGTCTCTTGACGGGACGTGGCACATAGCCTTTGACGACGAGAACCGCGGCCTGCGCGAAGACTGGGGGCGGGAAGGCTTTCCCGCCTCCCTCGTCTTCCATCCGATCCGCGTGCCGAGCGTCTGGCAGGAGCGTTTCCCAGAGTACGAGGGCGTGGCCTGGTACCGGCGCACCTTCGTCGCGCCTGCCGAATGGCAGGGCCGCCGAGTTGTCCTCACGGTGGGAGCGGTGAACTTTGGGGCAACGTTCTGGATCAACGGCCAGTGTCTGGGCAGCCACGTGGGCGGTTACACGCCCTTCTCTTTGCCAGCGGGCAGTGCCCTGCGCTGGAATGAGGAGAACGAGATCGTCGCCCGTGTTGTGGACTGCGGCGTTCACAAAGAGGTGGACGGCTACCTGCTGCACGAGATCCCATCCGCCAAGGAGATATGGTATCACAACTTCTCTGGTATTTACCAGCCGGTGAGCCTCGACATCATGAGTCCTGTGTACGTCCATGACGTTTTCGCCTACATGCGGGGCGATCATCTCGTCGTCACGCTTGCTCTTCGTAACGCCCTGCGCGACCCCGTGCTCTGCATATGGCGTATCGTGCTGGCCAGCGCAGATACGGTTGTCGCTGATGTGAACGGCGTTGTCCCCAATCTGAAGCCAGGCATCTATAGCATAACCCAGGCCATACCGGTAGCCTATGCCCGCCGGTGGTCGCCCGCCGATCCACACCTGTACGACCTTACCGTCCAGTTGTCGCCTGGCTCTGCCGCAAGCGACGCGGTGACGACGAGGGTGGGTCTGCGTACGGTCGGGCTTCGCTCTGGCCGTTTTCTCCTGAACGGCAAGCCCTGGTTGCCCAAGATGGTTCTCTACCAGCCCCACTATCCCGCCACTCTAGCCTATCCGCCTTCGGACGACGCGGTGCGGCAGGAGATGGCGCTGATCAAAGAGGCGGGCTTCGACATGGTGCGCTTCCACATCAAGCCGCCGCCACCCGTGTATCTCGACGTGGCCGATGAGATGGGGCTGACGGTCTATGCAGAGACAGCCCTGGGCTGGATTCGTCGCAGCGCGGCCATCGAGGAGCATTTCCGGCGCGAGATCACGGAGACGATCCAGCGGGATCGCAACCATCCTAGCATCGTTCTATGGGGTATCATCAACGAGAATGGGCGCCAGGCTGCCACCGCCCGCGCTATGCTGCCCCTGGCTCGGCGCCTTGACCCGAGCCGTCCCGTGGTAGACAACTGCGGGCTTTTCTCCCTGTGGGATGGCGGAGGCTGGCTGGCGAGTTCGCACATTCAGCTCCCGCACTCGCCCAGAGTCCAGGCCTGGCAGGACCTACACATCTACCCCCGCGCACCCGTCACGCAAGACGTGTACGACTGGCTCAATACGGTGGGGCAACCAGGACGCACCACGGACCCGACGGCACTAGGTTATGGCGACCCGGACGCAAGCCAAAGGTGGCTTGCCTCTCTGCCCCCAGAGGGATCGCCTATCTTCGTATCGGAATACGGCGTGGGAGCTTTGCCCGATCTGGACGCCGTTGTGGACGCCTATGCCCCGGAGCAGCAGCATCTGCCCGACGCGCAGGATCAACGCAGCCTACGCGATTCCCTCGCCCGCCTGATGGCCGAGCACAAAATGACCGACGTGTATCCGACGATCGCCGCCCTGGCGGAGGCAGAGGGGAAGAACATGGCCGAAGGCATACGCTGGCAGACCGAAGCTCTGCGCAGCAATCCGCAGATCGCCGGCTATGGCCTGCTCCAGTTCAACGATGCCAGTTGGGAAATCGGCGCCGGGCTGGTGGACCAGTGGCGACAGCCTAAGCCGGCATTTCCGGCTGCGTCTGCGGCAAATGCCCCCCTGATGCTGGCGGTCAGCGGCCACCTGCGGAATGTGCGCGTGGGAGATAGCGTGACGCTGCGCTGTGCACTCGTCAATGACCTGCGCATGCGCCGCAAGGCAACCTTTGCCTGGCGCATTCACGACCCAGCAGGGCAGATGACCGTGCAGGCGGTGCCGGGGATTCCGATTGGCACAGAGTGCATCCAGCCCATGCCTGAGATCGCGTTCGAGCCCAGGACGGAGGGGCGCTACAGCCTGGAGGCGGTCTTGCTTGCAACGGGGAAATGGTTGTGCCGGGCAGAGGCGGATTTGTTCGCCTGGGACGAGAAGCGGCAGCGCCGGTTGGAGCACCCCATGTATCTGGAACGTGTAGGAGCGTCGGGCATCATGCCCGACCTACAACCCGTGCCCCCAGCCCCTCACCCTGCCCCTCTCCCAGTGGGAGAGGGAATATGGGTCATGGTCAGACCGTCGGAGATCGCCCACGATGACCTGGCGGCAGTCCTGGAGCATGTCAGGGCAGGTGATACGGCGCTCTTCCTCGAGCTCTGGGAGCAGGACGTGGAGGGGCTGAACCAGAGCGGGCTGTTCCCCTTTGCGCTTGAGCTGCGGGCGTCGCCGTCAAGCTGGCTGGGCTACCTGCACTTTGCCCACGCTCATCCGGTGTTTGCTGGGTTGCCTGCGCCCGGGCTGTTGGGACGCCAGGAGTATAACGAGACCCTCGCCCGCCGGTCGCTGGTGGGGATGCCAGGGGAGTGCATCGTGGTGGGTTTTTCCAGCACGGGGCTGGAAAGGGCGCGCCGACAAGAGGTAATTCCATCCTTCTGGGCCGGCAGCGATTTGCAGATCGTGCCGTGGGGGAAGGGAAGGCTCATCTTCTCCCAGTTCTTGCTGCGAGAGACCGTGGGCCGCGACCCGGTAGCCGACCGCTTGTTCCGCAACCTGGTGTTTATTGCTTCGCCGCGATTCACGCAGTAGGGGATAGGCGCAAGGAATCGCCGGACCGCATCATCCCATTCAGAAGGGACGCCTGTGGAGGTTAGCCGCGAGCGCATCAGAGCCCTAATGGATCAGGTCAGGGCGATATGTGAGAGTCAGCAAAACCAGGCCAGGGCGCGCCTGTGGCAGGTTGTGCCCCACGAGCAGTGGGAGCCGGCCTTCATTCGCACGCTGCCTGCGCCGCGGCGCGGGGGCAAGATCCCCTTCGTGGTCGAGCCAGCCCTGGCCATGTGGGCGGCCATCCTCGGCTTTGACCTGAAAAGGTACTATAGTGATCCTCTGACCTACCTGACGGCGCAGCTTGAGATGAAGGTGTACCACGCCAGTCATTTCCCGGACGACACGTACATTGACAAGAGCGTGCGCCTGATTTTCGCCACCCTGCTGGAGGGGAGCGTGATGGGCGTGCCCTTCGCCTTCACTGAGCAGGGCCATCCCTGGCTGGACTACCGCCACCCGCCGATCAAGGATGAGCGCGATCTCGCCAAGCTGACAAAGCCGGACTTCTATGTCAGCGGCATCATGCCTCGTGTGCATCGCTTCTATGCCGAGATGTCCGAGGCGCTGGACGACGACTTCCTGGTCAAGTTCCCCGACTGGATCATGGGACCCTTTGGTGTGGCCTGCGAGCTGCGGGGGTTCGATCAGTTGCTGGTGGACCTGATCGCGGATAGGGACTTCGCCCGGCGACTGTTGCGCCTCATCGTCGAGGCGCGCCTAGCGTGGCAGGCGGCGTGCGACGCTTTCCTGGGCATCAAGCGCACGCGGGGCTTGCTGGGCAATGACGACGTGGGCTGCCCGACGATCTCGCCCGCCTTGTACCGAGAGGCCATCCTGCCCTTTGAGGTAGACCTTTGCGAGCACTACGGTGGCATATTCTACTGGCATAGTTGCTCGGACACGACACCGCTGCTGTTCGACATTGCCCGCATCCCGACCCTCGACCTGTTTCACTGCGGACCGTGGACGGATGTGGGCAAGGCGTGTCGCGTGATGGGTGGGCGCGGGATACCCCTGGAGATCATGATAGAGACGGTGGACAAGGTGCAGATGGCTCCTCCCGCTGCCCAGAAGCAATACCTTGCCGAGATCATTGCCCGCATTCCAGACAGCGTGAATTGCTATCTGAAAGTGGATTCTCTGGAGATCACGCGCGACCTGAAGACCGATCTGGCGGCCATCGAGAGCTGGATTCGTGTAGCACGTGAGGTGCTGGGATGAGAGTCCTGTCCCTTGACGGCGTTTGGCAGTTGGCAGATAGCGCGCCGGGCGCGGGCGATGCCCTGGGCTGGCATGGCAGCGGCGTGCCCCCTGACCGGGCCATCCCAGCTCAGGTACCGGGCGACGTGCATGTGGACCTTCTGCGTGCGGGGCGCCTTCAGGAGCCTCTCGTCGGCAAGAATGTGCTCGATTGCTGGTGGGTTGAGGCACGGGATTGGTGGTACAGCCGCACGTTCGCCATTGATGCTGCCTTTCTGTCCGATGCCCAGCGGGTAGAACTGCACGCCGAGGGGCTGGACCTAACCGCTGACCTCTGGCTCAACGGCCAGCATGTGGGGAAGCATAGCAACCAGTTCATCCCGGCCACATTCGATGTGACCAGCCTGGTTCGTCCAGGCAACAATCTGCTGGTCGTCCGCCTGGATGTGGGTCTGTTTGAGGCCCCGCCGCGGCATCGGCGCTATGTGCATATCAGCAGCCTGCCAGCCAGTGGCCTGCCGCGCATGTGGCTGCGCAAAGCCCAGTTCTCCTTCGGCTGGGACTGGGCGCCGCGTCTGCTCACCTGTGGCATTTGGCGCCCCATGTCGCTCCGCTCCTGGCACTGGCTCGCCATTCGCGATGTCTCTCTTGTCCCTCGTCTGGATGGTGACCAGGCGCGGGTCGCAGTGCAGGCGGAGGTCGAAAGCTTCGCCCACGACAAGCGCGACGTCCGTCTCATCTTTGCTGTCAGCCCCGCTGCTTCGCTTTCTCATTCTGCGGAGGGGAGCGACGAAGAACCTCGGGTCCCCAGGCCGCAGCCAGCCCACGGTGAGAC
>DAOUCN010000008.1:0-2453 GCA_034431995.1 Chloroflexota bacterium
GGGCGTGTACGTCCAAAGCGGCTACGCCTACGTCGCCGACGGCAGCAACGGTTTGCGCATCTTCAGCATCAGCGATCCATCGGCACCGACACAGGTGGGCCAGTACGTCACGACCGACGCCCGCGATGTCATGGTGGCTGGTCGCTACGCCTACGTTGCCGATGGCAGTAGCGGCCTGCGCATCGTGAACGTGACCAATCCCGCCAGCCCGTCCCTCGTTTCCACCCTGGGAACCACCAACGCGCGGGGCGTGTACGTCCACGGTCAGCTCGCATACCTCGCCGATGGCATCGGTGGCTTCCGCGTCATCTCGATTACTAATCCCTCCGCTCCTCTGCAGATCGGCAGTCTGGCCACGACCGACGCCCGCCAGGTGAAAGCTATGGGCCGCTATGCCTATCTCGCCGATGGTGCGGGCGGTTTCCGCATCATTGACCTTGCCACACCGTCTGCTCCGGTCTTGCGCAGCACCATAGCCACCATCGAGGCCAAGGGGGTGTTCGTGACAGGCAAGGTGGCCTTTGTCGCCGACGGCGTGGGGGGGCTACGCATCATCAACGTCTCTAGCGCCTCCTCACCCAGCCAGCTATCTCAGTACGCCACCACCGACGCCCGTAGCGTGTACGTCTTGGCTGGCACCGCCTACATCGCCGATGGAACAGCCGGAGTGCGTGTGCTCGATGTGTCAGACGAAAGCGCGCCAGCCCCGCTCTGGCGGATTCCCACCGCCGAAGCCCACGGCGTGCACGCGCTGGGCAACCACGCCTTCGTGGCCGACGGCGCAGGCGGTCTGCGCATTGTTTCCCTCGCCGCTGTCGGCAGCTACGTGAACCTGGCTTACCGCTACCCCCGCGACTACAGTGCAGACCCCAATGACCCCAACAATCGCGACAATCCCACGCAGATAGTGGTCTCCGGCAACTACGCCTACCTCGCCGATGGCTACAACGGCATCAAGATCCTCGATGTGTCGAATCCTGCCGGCCCAAGTCAGGTTGGGCACATTTCCACCGGCGGCGCCGCCGAGGTCGTTCACGTCGCTGTGCAAGGGCATCATCTTTATGCTGCCCAGAAGCACTACGGGGCCGCCATCTATGATGTCTCCAATCCTGCCAACCCGGCGCTCGTGGCGTCGTGCGACTCCGGCACCGACACCGGCCCGTGCGGCTGGCCACGGGCCGTCTTCGGCGACGGCAGATACCTCTATATCGCTGATGGCGCCTACGGCCTGGTGATCCAGGATGCAACCGCGCCCGTCAGCAAAGTGGTCGGCTCGGCCTTCTACGCACAAGGAAGCTACCCCGACGCTGTCTACGTGTCGGGCAAGTACGCCTACCTGGGTGGCGAGTCAGGTCTGCGCATCTATGACGTGAGCAATCCCGCCTCGCCGAGCCTGGCCGGGTCCCTGGAGATCAGCGGCGACCTGGGCGTCGGGTTCGTCACGGGCATCCATGTGGTCGGCACCTACGCCTATCTGACGGCAGGGCCAAAGGGCCTAGAAGTTGTTAATGTCACCAATCCGAGTTCGCCTTCCCTCGTAGCCCGTCACAACACGTACTACTACCCGCCTTACGCACAAGCGATCTACGTCTCGCCCCCCTACGCCTACGTCGCCGACGAGAACCTCGGCCTGGTTGTGTTCGACATCTCGAACCCGTCCTCACCCCAGGTCAAAGCTACCTACGACGCGCCCGCCATGGCACTGGGCGTCTTCGCTGCTGGACGCTACGCCTTTCTGCCCAACGGCCGCTACGCCCAGCCTTTCACCGGCGAGGAAGGTACGGAGATCATAGACGTAGCCCCGCCGGAAAGCCCCAACGGGCCAGTCACAGTGCGCTTCTTCTACAACGGTCCACCCGACACACCAACAAGCACACCAACGAATACGCCCACCGCAACCCCAACGAGGACGGCCACGCCCACGCCCCTGCCCTACGAGACATGGGTCAATGCTGGAGACGGGCTGTACACCGCCCTCGACGGCACGGTCTGGCGGGCGGATCGCGCCTACAGTGCTGGCAGTTGGGGCTATGTCGGTTCCTCCAATGCATACACGAATACCCACGCCATCACTGGCACAGGCGACGATACCCTGTACCAGACCGAACGCTGGTGGTCCGCTGATGGCAGCTACCGCTTCGACGTGCCCAACGGCGAGTACACGGTTGATCTCAGATTCGCCGAGATCTACCCAGGCACCGACCCAGGGGAGCGCATGTTTGACATCGTGATCGAAGGGACGACCGTACGCAGCTACTTCGACATCGCCGCTCAGGTCGGCATGTATGCTGCCCTTGACCTGACCTTCCCGACCACGGTCAACGACGGCGCCCTCAATGTCACTTTCGTGAAACGCGTGGGCAATCCCAAGGTCAGCGCCCTGCACATCCGTCCCGTGCCAGCGGCCACGCCGACGCCAACCATCACCGACACGCCCACGATCACGACCACAC
>DAOUCN010000009.1:0-13389 GCA_034431995.1 Chloroflexota bacterium
AGGATGTGCCGCTCGAAAACGTCGTAGCCGCGTTTGAGGCGTGGGAAGAGCCGATGAGTCGCCAAGAAATCGTGGAGGAGAGAGACCCATGATCAAGGTAGGAGACGTTGCACCGGATTTCACGCTGTCAGCAGATGATGGCACGACCGTCACGCTCTCTGCCCTGCGGGGAAAGAAGGTTGTCCTGTACTTCTACCCGAAGGATGACACGCCAGGTTGCACCGTGGAAGCCTGCTCCTTCCGCGACAACTGGGGTGCCCTCACCAGGCGCGGCGTGGTCGTGCTGGGCATTAGCCCCCAGGACGCCAAGAGCCACACCCGTTTCAAGACCAAGTACCAACTGCCCTTCACCCTGCTCGTTGACGCAGACCACGCCGTAGCCGAGGCCTACGGCGTGTGGGGGCTGAAGAAGATGCTGGGCAAGCAGTACATGGGCATCCTGCGCACGACCTTCATCATTGACGAGACCGGCCAGGTGCAGAAGGTCTTCGAGAAGGTAAAGCCCGAAGGCCACGCCCTGGAGGTCCTGCAAGCCCTGGCTAGTTGACGAATCCGCTGAAACGTGCTATGCTTGCAATGAGGCAATTCGTTGCCAGCCATTCATCAGCCGGTGGGCCATGGCAACGGACCCTGGTACCTATCCCCTGTCCTGCGTGGGAGCGACTGCTGTCATACGTAGGTCGCGGCCTCAGGACACTTCGCAGTCGGCGGGCCGCTCAGGCTGCGACCACATGCCTGGTAGATCTTGTTCCTCTTATGTCGGTTCAAGGAGGAAAGACGATGAGGCTGTCGGCCCCCAAGCAAGTCACCTTCTGGGTAGCGGTCATCATAGCACTGATCGGGTTTCTTGGCGCCATCCTGAAGCTCTCAGTGCTTGAGACCTGGGGCATCTGGGTTCTGGCTGTTGGCTTCCTGCTCCTGGCCCTCGCTAACCTGCTAGAAGGTCTGTAGTAGCCTGACGTAAGGCGCGGCCAGGGGAAGCTAGCGGCCCGGGTTTCCCCTGGCCTCTCCTGTATCTCCTCCAGCCCTCTCCCCTCACTCCCTCTTGCCCCCTTTGCCATGCAACCTCGCTCCACTCAGGCTTGCAGCGCAGCAGGAAAAGGCGTACAATAGGCGGGCGAAGGAGGCACGCCTATGGACCTGTTTGAGCAAGCCGACAGGGAGCAGGCTGAGAAGAATGCTCCCCTGGCCGCCCGTATGCGCCCCCGCAGCCTGGCCGAGTTCGTGGGGCAGGAGGAGATCATGGCCCCGGGCAAGATGCTGCGGCGGGCCATCGAGACCGACACTGTCTCGTCGCTCATCTTCTGGGGACCGCCCGGCACCGGCAAGACCACCCTCGCTCGCCTCATCGCCGCCTCCACCAGGTCCCACTTCGCCGCCATCAGCGCCGTGACCGCCGGCGTCCAGGACCTGCGCCAGCTCATCGCCGAGGCCAAAGAGCGCCGCCGTCTGCACAAGCAGCGCACCACCGTGCTCGTGGATGAGATCCACCGCTTCAACAAGGCGCAGCAAGACGCCCTCCTCCCCCACGTCGAGGAAGGCACCATCGTCTTTATTGGCTGCACCACCGAGAACCCCTTCTTCTCCGTCATCCCGGCCCTGGTCTCGCGCTCGCGCATCTACCACTTCAATCCTCTTGCTGAAGACAACCTGCGCACCCTGCTCGACCGCGCCCTCAGTGACCCGGAGCGCGGTTTCGGCCGCGTGAGCATCAGCCTGGACGACGATGCCCGCGAGCACCTGGTGACCATCGCCGGTGGGGATGCACGTATCCTGCTCAATGCCCTGGAGGCAGCCGTCGCTGCCGCCCCCACTGATGCCCAGGGGCAGATTCACATCACCAAACCCATCGCCGAGGAAGCCGCTCAACGGCGGGCCATCCTCTACGACAAAGAGGGCGACGCCCACTATGATACCATCTCTGCCTTCATCAAGAGCCTGCGCGGCTCCGACCCCGACGCCGCCGTCTACTGGATGGCCAAGATGATCTACGCTGGCGAGGACCCCCGCTTCATCGCCCGCCGTATGATGATCCTGGCCGCCGAGGACATCGGCCTGGCCGACCCGCAGGCTCTCCTGGTCGCCGTAGCCGCAGCCCAGGCCCTGGAGATGGTGGGACTGCCCGAAGCCCAGTTCCCCCTGGCCGAAGCCTGCCTCTACCTGGCGACGGCCCCCAAGAGCAACTCTTGCTTCGCCTACTTCCGCGCCCTCAAGGACGTGGAAGAGAAGGGCCAGGTGACCGTACCGATGCACCTGCGCGATCGTTCCTACAAGGGGGCGGCTCGCTTGGGCCACGGCGAGGGCTACAAGTACCCTCACGACTATCCCTTCCATCATGTGGAGCAGCAATACCTGCCCGACGCCCTAATGGGGGCGACTTACTATCGGCCTGGCGACCTGGGCTACGAGAAGCTGGTGGGGGAACGTCTGCGCTTCCTGCGCTCGCGAGCTAAAGCGACGCAGGGAGGCGGTGAGGGGGCGTCCCTTGAGCGGTAGCAAGCGCCGGGGGACGCGTACCAGCGCCTTTGGCTCGCCGGGGCGCATCAGCCATGATGCCGCCCCCTTCTACCTCAGCAGGCTATACGAGGGCCTGCCTGCCGAGCAGCGCGTCCCCTACGTGGAGAACGCACCGCCGTCGCAAGCCCTAGACTGCATCCTGCCCGCGTCCAGCGAGCACATGGACGAACTACCCAACCACAGCGTCCATCTCATGGTCACGTCACCCCCTTACAATGTGGGCAAGGAATACGACGAGAACCTCACCCTCTCTGAGTACCGAGCTTTCCTGAAACGCGTGTGGAGTGAGGTCAAACGCGTGCTCGTGCCGGGCGGTCGGGCCTGCATCAACGTAGCGAACCTGGGCCGCAAGCCCTACATCCCGCTGCACGCCTTCATCGTGGAAGACATGCTCGACCTGGGCTTTCTCATGCACGGCGAGATCATCTGGAACAAGGCGGCCAGCGGCAGTCCCTCCACTGCTTGGGGGAGCTGGCAGTCAGCGCAGAACCCTACCTTGCGCGACGTTCACGAGTACATCCTCGTTTTCTCCTATGGCTTGTTCGGCAGAAGCAATCCCGCTCGCCGTAGAAGCACCATCACCCGGGACGAGTTTCTGGAGTTCACGAAGAGCGTATGGACGTTTCCCGCTGAACCAGCCACTAAGATCGGCCATCCCGCTACCTTCCCGCTGGAACTGCCGTATCGTCTCATTCAGCTCTACACCTTCGAGGGCGAGGTCGTCCTCGATCCCTTTATGGGCAGCGGGCAGACCGCCTTGGCAGCGCTGCGCACGAACCGGCGCTATGTCGGATATGAGATCAACGACGAGTACGTTCGCCTGGCCCGGAGGCGTATTGACGAGTTCCTTGTCGCTCAGAACGCACCGCGTCTGCTGTGACCCATAGGGACGAGCTCGGTGGAAGACCTCCCGCAGGTTGATGGCCGTTGCGCTTGGCCCGCTCGCTGACGACCCCACTGCGGGGCAGACGCAACCCGCGGGAGGGTCGCGACTTTCCACACACCCTGCCACGCCGCCCAGCAATTCCAAAGATGCTGGCCGCCGTGCTCGGTTGACAGGAAGCCCACTGGCAGAGTATACTAAAGCCCCCAAGGGCAAAAGGCCGCGCAGGGACGGTCCACGTTAGGCAGGACTAGGGTTGCGAAGAAGAAGACAGACCAGACAATCTGAAGCCGACGTTACAGTCGGCTTCACGCTAACGGCCATGGCACAAGCCGAATCGTCATCGCGGACAGAGCGGGGGGACCCATGCCCTCCCACAATGGAGGCACAGCTCCCCTTGCCAGTGGCCACATGGTGGCGGGTCGGGCAGCGCTGGCTGGCCGGTATCGCTCTCCTGCTGGTTTGCTGCTTTGTTGCTGTCCCTGCCCTGAGAGGGGCCGTCCAACACGAGTTCCGCTTCCAGCGTGCCTGGGGCAGCCAGGGCAATGGCCCCGACCAGTTCCAGTATCCAGCGGGCATCGCCGTGGCCGCCGATGGTATGGTCTTCGTGGCCGACTCCGGCAACAGCCGCATCCAAAAGTTCACCACCGATGGCTCGCCCCTGCCCGGCTGGGGCCAGCTCGGCAGTCGCGCGGGCGACCTGAATCACCCCTCCGGCATAGCCGTCGCCAATGGCCGTGTCTATGTGGCCGACCGAGACAACAGGCGGGTCCAGGTCTTCACCAGCGACGGCCAGTTCCTCACTGCCTGGGCTATGCCGGAGAGCCTGCCCACAGGGCTGGCGGTGAGCGATCCCCTCGTCTACGTCACGGACATTGCCAACCACCGCGTGCTTGTCTACACGACGGCAGGCGCCTATGTCCGTCAATGGGGGCAGTACGGCGGTCTCTATGGCGATTTCTACTCGCCTTGGGGCATCGCCATAGCTGCCGACGGCAGCGTATACGTGGCCGACCGGGACAACCACCGCATCCAGCGCTTCAGCCCTGACGGCAGGTTCCTGAACGCCTTTGGCAGCTTCGGGGCGCGCTGTTGGGAGTTTGACAGCCCCACCTTCGTCGCCGTCCTGCCCGGAGGCAACCTGCTCATCGCCGACCAGGGCAACAGCCGTGTTCAGGAACTGACGCCTGCTGGCGGCTGTGTAACCTGGTGGGGACGAGCGGGCAGCGAAGATGGGCAGTTCAACACGCCTCTTGGCCTGGGCGTGGATGACAGCCGAAGTGTCTACGTGGCCGACTCCGGCAACCACCGGGTGCAGGTCTTCGCCTATCACGAGCTGGCGGTCATGCCCCGCGTGTACTTGCCTGTTATCCTGAAGACCGCCCGTCCCTTCTATGAGATACGAGTCAATGCCGGAGACGACACCTACATTGACACCCAGGGCAAGGCATGGTTTGCCGACAGACCATACACCGTCGGCGCTTGGGGCTACATCGAGAAGGCCAGCAATATCTTCACCACCTCCGAGTCTATTGCCGGCACTGCCGACCAGCGTCTCTACCAGAGCGAGCGTTTCAACATGGCAGGCTATGCCTTCGACGTTCCCACCGGCTACTACGAGGTGACCCTGAAATTCGCTGAGATCCACTTCGACCGCACGGGCCAACGCATTTTCAGCGTCTTCATCGAAGGCCAGCCTGTGCTGACTGACCTAGACATCTACGCCGAGGTGGGCCGCAATCGAGCTTACGATCGCACATTCTCTCTGCCTGTCACTAACGGGCAACTGAACATAGACTTCGTTCCCAAGCGCTACAACGACGCGCCCAAGATCAGCGCCATCGCCGTGCGTCAGATCGCCGACACCCCCATTGTCACACCCACGCCGACCCCGCCGGTTGAGGAGACCCTCGTTTTCATCGGCGCCGACGACACTACGATTGACTTCTACGCGCCAGCCGCCAACTTCGATGGCCTGCAAGCCCTCTCCGTGCGGCCATACAGGCCCGATCAAGGCAAGAGCGCGCTGGTGCGTTTCGATGTATCCGCCATCCCGCCTTCCGCCACCGTCCTCACCGCCACCCTCAGCCTGCGCGCCACAGACCGCACCAATGCCAATTCCCTCTACGTGAGCGCGCACAGGTTGCTTCGACCCTGGAGTGTGACAGAAACAACCTGGATCAGCGCCACCGCCAGCGTGCCGTGGGAGGAAGATGGCGCAGTCGGCAGCGCTGACCGCATGCTCGTGGCCGAAGACTCCCTGCCGGTCGAGGCACTAGACACGTGGTACACGTTCACCGTCAGGTCGCTGGTGCAGACCTGGGTCTCGCAACCTGGACTGAACAACGGGGTTCTTCTTCTCGGCGCATCGGGAGGAGCAGTGGAGTACAAGCTGGCTGCCAGCGAGCACGCCAACCCAGACTACCGGCCCCGCCTCATCGTCACCTATTCCAGGCTGCCGCAGCCGCTGACGCCGACGCCAAGCGTGACCCAGACACCGGTAAGCACTCTCACACCGACCGCAACGGCTACGCCCACGCCCGCCAGCACCCCCACGCCGACAGCGACGCCGTCGGCCACGCAGGTGGTCTTCCAACAAGGCGTCGGCGACTACGATGGTATGACCGACACCTACATCAATGCCTGGGCGCCGGCTGTCAACTATGGCAGCAGTGGCATCCTCTACCTTCGCTCCAACGATATTATCGCTGCCCTGCTGCACTTCGATCTCACGTCCATCCCACAGGACGCCACGGTGCAGGAAGCCACCCTGAGCCTCTATGTCAACTACAGGTCCAACACGAATCTGCTGGCGGCTCGCGTCTACGGCGTGCTTCGGCCCTGGGTCGTCTCAGAGACGACGTGGCTGTCCGCTACCCAAGACATAGCGTGGGCTGTGCCCGGCGCCAATGGCATCGGTAGCGACCGTAGCGGCCTGCCCGTAGACGGCCTGGGCTTTGACTCGGTGAACCAATGGTATACTGTCACGGTCAGCTCTCTCGTGCAGACATGGGTGGCCGATCCAGCCACTAACCGTGGCCTCATCATCAAGGCCGATCCAGGGGACTCGGTGCAGTACACTCTGCTGTCATCGAATCACGCCAACCCGGCCTATCGCCCGTTCCTGGTCGTCACCTATACCAGGCCCAGAACCCTGCCCGCCCCCTAGAGGGGCATTCCTGCGCGGCCATCTCCCTGCGCGGCCGCCTCGTTTGGCCACTCACGCTGGCGCCATGCAACATACCAGGCCAGTGGCCTCTCATCTCACACCCATGAAGAGAGTCGCTCGCTTCACCCAACAGAATAGCGATCTGATGGCGGCAGGTGGGCTCTTCGTCTTCGCCCTCCTTGTCTACCTGTCTACGCTGGCCCCCACCGTCGTGTCCATCTATGACGACAGCCTGGAGTTCCCCCTTGTTGCCTACCGTCTGGCCATTGCCCACCCTACGGGCTATCCCTTGTACACACTGTTGGGCAAGGCATTCACTCTGCTACCGGTGGGCGAGGCCGCTTTCCGCGTCCATCTGCTGTCGGCCCTCTCAGCAGCCGGAGCGGTGACCCTAATCTATGTTGCCGCTCGCCGCTTTGGCCTGCACATCAGCGGCGCGCTGGCAGCCGCTCTGTTTCTGGCCGTCTCGCCTCTCTTCTGGTCACAAGCCATCATCGCCGAGGTCTATGCTCTCAACGCCCTCTTCGTCGCCGCCGTGCTTGCCCTGAGCGCTGCCCTCGCTCCTTCGTCCTTGGCCCTTGCTCCTCTTTCCTTCCTCTTTGGCCTCAGCCTGACCCACCACCGGACGATGCTATTGCTGCTACCCGCGATCCTCGTCTATCTCTCTGTGTTGACCTGGCCAGGGTGGACACACATGCGGGCAGGGCCGTGGAGAGAGCGCCTGCTCACCGCTGGAAAGCTCCTCGGTCTCTTCTGCCTGCCTCTTCTACTTTACCTGTACATTCCGCTGAGGGGTATGGTCACGTCTTCGTTGGATGGAACATACCGCAACACGTGGCGCGACTTCCTGGCCTGGATTGGGGGCACGAGTTACAGCGTCTTCCTGAAGAGCAATCCTCTGCACGAGCCACGGCTCGCGCCGGCGGACTATCTGGATGTGCTTCGGCAGCAGTTTGGTGTGGCGGGCATGGCGCTGGCACTGCTGGGGTCAGTCTGGCTGTTATGGCGGCGCTGGCGCCCGTGTGTGCTTCTGGGGCTGGCTTGGCTGATGAATGTGGCCTTCGTCTACGCCTACCGTGTCGCAGACGCCCCCGTCTTCCTCATCCCCTCGTTCATGCTGGTGGCGCTCACCATCGGAGCGGGGGTGCACGTCCTGGCCGTGGCGTCTCCGCCGTCGCTGCGTCATCGCCTCCCGACGCGCAGGAAGAGACACCGTACATCTGAGGGTTCTGGCCCATCCATGGCCAGGGCGCGCCGTCTCGCAGCAGCCCTGGTGGCATTGGCTCTACCAATCGTCGGCCTCGCCTCCAATCTCCCACGCCTCAGCTTGCGCGACAACTGGGCCGTTCACAACTATGCCATTGATGCCTTGCGCCAGCCCCTCGAATCAGGTGCCAGCTTGGTGGGCATTCTGGGCGAGATGACTCTCTTCCGCTATTTCCAGGAGACCCAGGGCCTGCGGCCCGACGTGCAGACAGTTGCGGCTGACACAGACGAGCAGCGTCTTGCCGCCGTCAACAGACTCATGGCTGACGGCCGCGCCGTGTACCTCACCCGTGCGCTGCCCGCTATTGAGCACACCTACTCGCTGTCTGCCCTTGGCCCGCTGCTGGCGGCGCGCCCCAAGGAGAGCGCTGTCTCCGTCTCGCAGCCTGCCGCGCGGGCTCGTTTCGGCGACGAGATCGCCCTGGTGGGCTATGCCGTGACAGGTCTGCCACCGGCGAGCCACCGGCCCGCCCCATTCCCTGCCAGCCCCAGAGAGGAGAGCGAGGCCGGCGGCGTCTTTCGCCTGACGCTGACATGGCAAGCCCTGCGCCAGCCAACGACCGACTACCGGGTGACGGTGCGTCTGTTCGCTTCCAGCGGGCATGTGCTCTGGCAGCGAGACGGCAGCCCTGCGCACAGCGGCTATCCCACCAGTGCTTGGCGTGCAGGAGAGATCATCACCGATTGCTATGACCTCATGGTTCCCCTCGGCACGCCACCAGGAACCTACGACCTGCGCATCGGCCTCTACCATCCCGTTACATTGCAGACGCTCCCCACCACAGGCGAGGGGGGGCTCCATGACCTGGGGCCGGTGTCTGTGGTGCGGCCCCAGTCCGCCGTCAATCTCGACAGCCTCCCCCTTCATCCACCGCAGGCGGCAGGTCTAGCCATCCCCAATGGCCTGCCTGCTCCTTCACTGGAGCTACTGGGCATTCAGCGCGTGTTGCGAGCAAACCTGGAGAACGAGATTGAGCTCTACGGCTGCGGTCTTTCCAGGACGCCCCTCGTACCGGGACAGCCTGTGGACGTCAGCCTGCTTTGGCGAGCATTGCGCCCGCCGGCGGGAAACCGTGTGGTCTTCGTGCAGCTTCTGGGCAAGGACAACAGGCTGTGGGCGTCCCACGAGAGCCAGCCGAGCCGCGGCTCGTATTCCACAAGTGAATGGCAACGCGATGAGATTGTACGCGATGTGCATACACTCATGCTACCTGCCGACATGCCCGATGGCGACTATCGCCTGCTGGCAGGAATGTACGCCGCCACAGGCGAACGCCTGACCGTCCTGCGCTGGACGCGCCGCAGCCTCGATCATGTTGACCTGGGAACGGTTCAGGTGCGTGGCCGCCCTCACACCATGGTCATTCCGCCGATGCCCTTTAGGGTGAACGCGAGGGTGGGCGATCTGGCCCGGCTGGTGGGCTACGACCTGGGCGTGGGCGAACTGGGGCGCGGCGTGACGGACGGCCAGGCGCAGGCCCGGCCTGGGGACACGGTAAACGTGAGTCTGGTATGGCAGGCCACGGGCATGACTTCCACCTCCTACACTGTATTCGTCCATTTGCTGGCGCCTGATGGGCGCGTCGTCAATCAAGATGACGCCATTCCGGGTGGTGGCACCCTCTTCACCACGAGTTGGGTGCGTGGCGAAGTGCTCGTGGACGAACACAGGCTGCTCATCCCGCCACAGGCGGTCCCAGGCGTCTACGACATCGAAGTGGGGCTGTACGATGCAGCCACTGGTGCCCGGCTGCCGACCTGGGACGAAGGAGGGCGGGC
Source organism: Chloroflexota bacterium (assembly GCA_034431995.1). Classification (GTDB taxonomy): domain Bacteria; phylum Chloroflexota; class DTOL01; order DTOL01; family DAOUCN01; genus DAOUCN01. The sequence goes on from DAOUCN010000009.1 coordinate 9,615, forward strand.
AACGGGCGATCGCCTGCTGCTGGCCAAGGTGCGGGTTGACCGTGGACCGTAGATGCCTGGCCGTGCTGCTGCTCGTGATTCTGCTGGCCGCCTGTGAGCCGCCACAGTGGACCTCTGCGCCCACGCGCTTCTTCGCCCTCAATCTGCCGGTCACCCCCTCCCTCGCCGATGCCGATGGCCAACCGCTTGCTGGCGTGTTTCGCTCTGTACGCCTTCTGCTGGACAATCAGGAGTTGGCCCGTAGCCACACCATTGTCGGCGAGACGGAGACGGGCCAGCAGCTCAGCCCCGGCCATTCCCTGGGCATGGCTTTCAGCGCACCCCGGGCTTTCATGGGAGTCGCGGTCTCGTTGCAGCGCATTGGCCCCGGGCCGGTGCAGGTTGGCCTGACCCTCCGCCGCGGGAGCCGCCACGGCTCCGTCGTCGCCTCGCGCGTCGTCGAGAGCGTGCCTCAGCGCGGCTGGGCAGAGCTACGGTTCGAGGAGCAGCCGCCGGGCCGCTACCATGTCCAGTTGAGCGAGTGCACCGGAGCCGGAGTCTTCTGGCGTGGGCAGGCGCTCACCTCCGACCCAGACAATCTCTGGCAGGACTATCGCGAGCGATCTATTCCCTTCAAGCTGCCGCAGACACTCGATGCCATACCTCAATATGATAGCTCTAGCCTCAGCATACTGGTCAACACCCGCGCCGCTCGCATCTACTTCCTGGGCGGGCGCAGCAGCTACGATCACGGCATCGCCAGTTGGGGCGACTACGAGGCGAGGGGCGATGCCACCGATCGCCAGTTCGTTGGTGACCGGGCGGGCAACCTGGAGATCGCCTATGCCGATGGCAGTCGGGATGTGGTGCCCCTCATGTTTGGCCTCAATCTCTGGTGGTGGAATCACTGGGGCAACACCGAAGGCGGAGGGCCATTCCTCCAGCCTTTCCTGGCCACGCCCCGTCCCATGATCGCCTCGCTCCACATCTACAGCCTGGGCGACAACGCCCTCGCCCCGTCCTTCTGGGTCTTCCAACCGCAGGACAAGACCATTACCCGCCTCCGTTTCGTGGACAACCCGGACATCCAGGGTTTTCCCCTGGTCGTCGCTGTCACGCTGGAAGGGCAGGGGGGCGGGCCGAATGCCAGCCCCTTGCCCTCGCCAGACCGCGAGGAGAGCTTCACGGCATGGCTGGCTGACCATACCATCAGTGCGCAGATGCTGGCCAGCGATTCTTACGACCAGGCTTTGGCTGCCCTGCGCAGCTTCCTCTATTCCACTCCCGCCAGCATCCCTGATTCCCTCTCACGGGAAGAGCCGATGGACCCTCTTCCCGTTCGCCTCAGCTTCAGCGGCAGTTGGTCGGCCACTATCCTGAGCAACGTCCACGCCCATTCCCTCAAGGATCTCCTGGCCAAGTTGACGCCCGCTGGTATGGTGCACAGCTCGACGGCCGCTTCGCCCAACTACGGGGGATACGGAGGCATCGGCACCTGGCGCGCCGGTGTCGGCTATTTCCATGGCCAGGCCTGGACCAGAGACACCGGGCGGGCGCTCATCGAGCTGGCGCGCCTCGGATTCCTCGATCAGGTGGAAGCGGCGCTTGCCTTTGCCGGTACACACCTCTATGATCTACCGAATGGCTATCCCGAGATCAGCCGCCAGGGTCAGCGTGTCCCGCCGCATTGGGGCACGGTGTTGGGGGCGCCCAACCTGATGGACGTTGACAGCTTGGGCGACGACAACCAGGAGAACGATGGCCATGGCTTGCTCCTGCTGGCCCACGTGCGTGCCTGGCACGCTCGGGCGCAGGATCGCGCCTGGCTCGATAGGTATTGGCCCGTGATACGGGACGCAGCGGAATGGTACTGCTTCCAGTTGGAGAACCCCGCCTTCTCCCGCGCCACGAGCGTTCTCTACACTGAAGGTGAGGCCGCCAACGATGGGGGCTACGACGTGTACTCCAACGTGATTGCTGTGGAGGCCCTACGGGGGGCAGCCGACATGGCCCATGCCCGCCATGACGCCGTCCTGGCTCGCCGCTGGGAGGGCTGTGCAGATACCATCGCCAGCGGCCTGCGTCAGGAGCTGACCGACCACGATGAGCGCTACGGCACCACCTGGCGGCCCGTAGCCTGGGGGTGGGGGTATGGTCACGAGTCTCTGGCCCCGGCCTTCATCCAGGCAGACAGAAGCGGCTATCTACTGGCCGCCTCCGAGACGCTATCCGTTACCCTCAGCACCTATCAGCGGCAGACACAGCTTCCATCGGGATTTCGTTCTGGTCGCGTCCTGGGCTACGGGCAGGCATTTCTGGCCCAGGCCGCCCTCATGCTCGACGACATGACTGGGGCGGGCGAAGCCCTGGACAACTTGGCCCGCTTCATCTACGACGGGCGCGCCTGGCCGTATCTGGTGCCAGAAGGGATTGCCCTCCATCCCAGCAGTTCCTACTGGTATCGCACCGGCGACCTGGGCAACGCCGTCCAGGAAGCCGAGGTGCTCAAGACCCTGGCCCTGGTGGCAGGAGTGGACGACCTGAGCGGCCAGCGGCTCGTCCTTATGCCCCGCTTGCCCCCCACCTGGAGCGGCATCTCCGTGGCTGACTACCCTGTGACCGTGGCGGGTAAGCGATTGACCGTGGGCTATACGCTGACGGGCGAGGCCCGCCGCGTGAGCATAGTGATCACGGCCAGCTCAGCAGTCCCTCTCCTGGATGTGCGCCTGGGGCCGCTGCCGGTTGGCGCGTCGCCGCAGGTGTTCGTGGACGGCGCCATCCGGCCTGCCGAGGTGGTGGAGAGTGGCGGCTGGGGCTGGGTCTGGCTACGCAACATGCAGAACCGCGAACGCATCGGCATCGAAGTCCGCTGGTGACGGGCGCCTCAGAACCTGCCGCAGGTTGCGAAGCTGCGGGGGTTGTTGCGAAGCGGGCGCCGAGATGGTATAATCTCGGCGCACACACGGAATTGGCCATCACAAGAGGAGGGATGCCTGGGCATGAGTTCGGTGATCAAGAAGCGCCGCAAGGGCATGAACAAGCACAAGCTCCGCAAGCGGCAGCGCGCCATGCGCTTCCAGAAATACCGCAAGTAGCGGCAGCGCTCAAAGCTCGCCGATAGTCCTCGTGTGCATTTATCCCCCAACCGGCGGCTCCGTGCTGGCCCTTGTAGGAGACACGCCCGCAACACGTGTCAGCGCGCACGCCGCCGTGAAGCCCAGATAGCGATCCAAAGAGCCTCTCCAGCGTGCCCAGTTTGGTAGGGGTGGACACTCGCCACATGTCTGCTGAGACGTCCACGACCATGGAGATGCGTGGCACCATCCGCAACGCTAATGCAGGAGTCGCCGCGCGCATGGGTCTGCCGGCGATTCTGCTGCTGGCGATGGCCCTGCGCCTCTTCCGCCTGGGCGCCGACAGCATCTGGTACGACGAAGGCGTCAGCCTCTACCTCGCCAGCAAGACCATCCCCGACCTCACCGCCCATACCGCGGGCGACATCCATCCACCCCTGTACTACGTCCTGCTCCACTTCTGGCTGCAAGTGGCGGGCAGCACGGAGTTCGCCGCCGCATTCTTTTCCCTCTTCTTCGGGGTGCTGCTGGTCCCCTTGACCTACGCCGTTACCCAGCGGCTGTTCGATCGAGATGTAAGCCTGATGGCTGCATTCCTCGTTGCCCTCTCACCATACAACCTCTGGTACTCGCAAGAGATCCGCATGTACACGCTGGGGGCCGTTCTGGGTCTGCTCACGTTCTGGTTTCTGTTGAGGATCCTGTATGCACCTCGGTCGGAC
>DAOUCN010000010.1:0-5451 GCA_034431995.1 Chloroflexota bacterium
AGTGGAGGAGGTGCAGGTGCGTTCTCCGCTCACCTGTCTGTCGCGCTATGGCGTCTGCCGCCTGTGCTATGGTCGCGATCTGGCTCGCGGTCGGCTGGTGAATGTGGGCGAGGCGGTGGGGATCATCGCTGCTCAGTCCATCGGTGAACCTGGGACGCAGCTTACGATGCGCACATTTCACACAGGCGGCGTAGCAGGAGGCGAAGACATCACCCAGGGTCTGCCCAGAGTGGAGGAGCTGTTCGAGGCCCGTCCACCCAAGGGGCAAGCCATCGTCACAGATATTGACGGCATTGTCCAGATTCAACGCGAAGGGGATCAGCGCGTCGTGCGAGTGATCTCCGCTGAGGTTTACCGCGATGAGTACCCTGTGCCCGACGGATACCGGCCAACGATTCACGATGGCCAGCAGGTGCAGGCTGGGGATGTCCTGGCCGCTCCCCTGTCGGCCGGCGCGCCGCCCGAGAAGAAGCGCAGGTCAAAGAAAGCCGCGAGTGGCACGGACGAGACCGCCCTGGTCCCTGCGGATCAGGTTGCGCCCAAGGTAGCCGCCATCACGTCTCGCACGGCAGGCACGGCCTTCATCGAAGGCGATCTAGTGGCCGTGCGCTACGAGGACCGGGAGGAGCGCGAATTCCAGATCCCGCCTAGCGCCCGCCTGCGCGTAGACAACGGGCAGCAGGTACGGGCAGGGGATCAGCTCACAGAGGGAGCCAAGAACCCGCAGGATGTGCTGCGCATTATGGGCCGCGAGGCTGTGCAACTCTATCTGTTGGAAGAAGTGCAGAAAGTTTACCGATCGCAAGGTGTGAACATCAACGACAAGCACATCGAGGTCATCATCCGGCAGATGCTGCGCAAGGTACGGGTGGAGACGCCTGGCGACACCAACCTGCTACCGGGTGACCCAGTGGATCGTTTCCAGTACGAGGAGAGCAATGCCCGTGTCCTGGCCGAAGGCGGTGAGCCCGCAACGGCGCAGCCTGTGCTGTTGGGGGTGACCAAGGCATCTCTGGAGACGGAGAGCTTCCTGGCGGCGGCGTCTTTCCAGGAGACGACCCGCGTGCTGACGAAGGCAGCCATCGAAGGCGGAACGGATCGCCTGATGGGCCTGAAGGAGAATGTCATCATCGGCAAGCTGATTCCCGCTGGTACGGGCCTGCGGCGGCGACCAGATGGGGCGCTGGCTGCGGCCATGGCCGCGGCACTGGCTTCGGGAGAGGAGGAGCAGACCCCGTTGCCAGCACTGTAGTCTGACACGGGCGTGTCGGGAGAGATACGCGATTGGCACGCCGTGGCTGGCCCGCTAGACGCGCAGGGCGCACGAGAGAACGCGTTGCACGGAGGAGACGATGGATGCCACGTCCTTGCTGGCTCCCCTGCTGGTCCTGACGACGCTGGTTGAGCGGATCATGGAGGTCGCGTGGTCAGCCTGGGAAACAATCACGGTGCGGGCGCTGGAGCTGCTGATCAAGCAGGGTAGGGATCAGGCGGAGAAGGACAGGCTGGCCAGAGACCCCAGCTATGTGCGCAAGAAGCTGCTGGATGCGCCCGATTACAAGGAGCGCAAGCGCCTGTTGACCTTCATCGTCGGCAGCCTGCTGGGTATGGCGCTGGCGGTGGTCACGGGCGTGCACTTCTTCGAAATGACGTTTGCCGTGTTGCAGATCGCCCAGCCCATCTGGCTCTTGCGGGGCATGGATCTGGTGCCGGTGGTAGACGTGGTCATCACTGGGTTCATCATCGGAGCGGGGTCTCAGCCGGCGCACGCTCTCATCAACTGGCTGGTATTCGCCCAGAGCGTGCAGAAAGAGATCGCCGAGCTGCGCAAAGGCCAGCGCAGCCTGGCCGATTCCAGGATGTTGGTGGAGGTGTTCGATCTCCTGGGCGTCCCGCGGGAGACGATGACCGAGGTACTCAAGGTGATGCAGAGGAACGGCGTTACGACGCTGGACGATCTCCTCAATCTGCTGCGGCGGCCCGGGGCGGTGGTCCGCGGTGAGGAGATCGCCGCTGCAGAGAACCTGAAGGCCGTCAAGGACTATCTTGTCCTGATGGACAGGCCGGATTTGGTGCGCCTTGTGCCCTAGGGGCGGCCATGGATTTCCGCCCATACCCGGTTCCTCAATGACCGGCTGGCTTTGGGCGGGCCCCGAAGATCCGCCGCCGCTTGATCGCGGTTTCAGGTCAGCCAACCGTAGAGACGTTGCCAGCATCGCTGACTCAACCTGCGGGAGGTTAGCCCCGACTTTGGGTAGCCTCCCCCGTGGGTGTTGTTCATTCACCACTGGATGGCCTGGGGCCAAACCCCCAGGCTGACAGGGCGAAGGATGCTAAAAGCGCCCTGAAGATTGAGCATCTTTCAGGATGCTGTGCCTCTTTAGCCCGATGGCTTTAGCCTTGGGCTTCCCTGGCAAAGCAATAACACCCAACGGGGCGACTACGCGACTTTGCATATGCCCTGAAAAAAGGTCGCAAAGGCCCTTGACAAGCATCAGCGTTTCTGGTAGAGTATTGGTTTGGTGTCGGCCCGCAGGCTGGCCGACATTCTTTACTCTTAGCACAGGAGATGCGGATTGCCGACCATCAACCAACTGGTGCGCAAAGGTCGCCAGACGCTAACGAAGAAGACAAAGGCTCCCGCTCTGCGCTTCATATTCAACTCGCGCAAGGGCAAGACGCTGCGCGTAGGGGGAGCGCCACAGAAGCGGGGCGTGTGCACGCAGGTCAAGACGATGACACCCAAGAAGCCCAACTCTGCGTTGCGCAAGATTGCCCGCGTGCGTCTGACCAACCTCATTGAGGTGACGGCGTACATTCCTGGCGAAGGACACAATTTGCAGGAGCACTCGGTTGTCTTGATTCGTGGGGGTCGCGTCAAGGACCTGCCTGGAGTACGCTACCACGTCGTTCGGGGCACGCTAGACTCCCAGGGCGTGGAGAAGCGACGGCGAGGGCGATCGCTCTACGGTGCCAAGAGACCCAAGGCCGGTGCGGCGGCTGGATAGGGGAGAGAGAGCATGCCAAGACGAGCACGGGTGAGTCGGCGTGTCCTGCTGCCGGATGAGAAGTACAACAACAGGTCTGTCACACGGTTTATCAACAAGGTCATGATGCGTGGAAAGCGCAGTCTGGCTCAGCGCATCCTCTACCAGGCCATGGATGTTCTGGCCGAACAGAGCAAGCGCGATCCCATGGAGGTCCTGGATCTTGCGCTCAAGAATACCACACCGATCCTGGAAGTGAAGCCCCGTCGCGTGGGCGGCGCCACATACCAGGTGCCAGTGGAGATCAAGGGAGAGCGCCGCGTTGCCCTGGCGATGCGGTGGCTGCTCGCGTCGGCCCGGGCACGCTCGGGCAGGACGATGGCGGAGAAGCTGGCCGCCGAATTGCGAGATGCTGCTCAGGGCACGGGAGCCACAGTCAAGCGGCGCGAGGATACGCATAAAATGGCTGAGGCCAACAAGGCCTTTGCACACTATCGCTGGTAGGTGGGTGATCAGGCACCGAGGTTGTTGGGGAGGACAGGGCCAAGGCGCCCGATGCTGATGCACCCCATGCCCAGCTAGCCGACTACCCAATAACGCAGGAGCCTAACGTGTCACGCACCATCCCTTTGGAGAGGATGCGCAACATCGGCATCATTGCACACATTGACGCCGGGAAGACGACGACAACGGAACGCATTCTCTTTTATACAGGAAAAACATATAAGATGGGTGAAGTCCATGACGGCACTGCTGTCATGGACTGGATGGAGCAGGAGAGAGAACGGGGAATCACCATCACCGCTGCGGCGACGACCTGCTACTGGCAGGATCACCAGATCAACATCATCGACACACCTGGCCATGTGGACTTTACGGCGGAGGTCGAGCGGAGCCTTCGAGTCCTGGATGGCGGGGTTGTGATCTTCGATGCCGTCGCTGGTGTGGAACCCCAGTCAGAGACTGTGTGGCGACAAGCGGACCGCTACCGCGTCCCCCGCATTTGCTTCATCAACAAGATGGATCGCACCGGCGCCAGCTTTTGGCGCACGCTCGAGATGATCAAGGACAGGCTTGGTGCTCACCCCGTAGCTGTCCATCTCCCCATCGGTGTGGAAACATCTTTCAGAGGCGTTCTCGACCTCATCCGTCGCAAAGCAATTCTGTACGGCAACGATCTCGGAACTGACATACAAGAGACAGAGGTCCCGCCTGAGCTGGCGGCTGAAGCGGCCAGGCAGAGGGATATCCTCGTCGAACAGATTGCCGAGACCGACGATCACTTGACAACCAAATACCTGGAAGGACAGGCGATCAGCGAGGACGAGTTGGTAGGGGCCCTGCGCAGGGCGACGATCGCCACGCGGCTTGTCCCTGTCCTGTGCGGATCTGCTCTGCGCAACAAAGGCGTGCAGCCCATGCTCGATGCCGTCGTTGCCTATCTGCCGTCACCATTGGACATCCCATCCGTCGAGGGCACGGATCCGCGCACGGGCAAGCGCGTGGAGCGCCCTGCCGACGAGAATGCACCCTTCGCGGCCCTGGCTTTCAAGATCGTCTCTGATCCCTTTGTGGGCCGACTGGCCTATTTCCGCGTCTACTCCGGTCGCCTGGAGACGGGGGCAGCCGTCCTGAATGCAACCAAGGACCGCAAGGAGCGCATCGGTCGCCTCCTGCAGATGCACGCCAATCACCGCGCTGACATAGAGGCCGTCTACGCCGGAGACATCGGAGCGGCTGTCGGGCTGAAGAGCACGTTCACCGGCGATACTCTGTGCGACGCGAACCACCCGGTCATCCTGGAAGCCATTCGCTTTCCGGAGCCCGTCATCTCAGTGGCCATCGAGCCCAGGACCAAGGCAGACCAGGATCGCATGGGTATCGCCCTTAGCCGCCTGACCGAGGAGGACCCGACCTTCCGCGTACGCACAGACGAGAACACCGGGCAGACCCTGATCGCAGGCATGGGCGAGCTGCACCTGGAGGTCATTGTTGACAGGATGCAGCGAGAGTACCGTGTCGAGGCTAATGTCGGCAAGCCGCAGGTCGCCTACCGAGAGGGGATCACGGTCCCGGCGGAGGCGGAGGGACGCTTCATCCGGCAGACGGGAGGACATGGCCAGTATGGCGTTGTCACCATCAGGGTCGAGCCGGTGGAGCGGGGGCAGGGGTTCGTCTTCGAGAATCGCATTACAGCGGGCGCCATCCCCAGGGAGTTCATCCCGCCAGTGGAGGCAGGAATCCGGGAAGCAATGGAAACAGGCGTCCTGGCCGGGTATCCCCTGGTGGACCTCAAGGCCGTGCTCCTCGACGGCTCGTACCATGAGGTGGACTCGTCGGAGATAGCTTTCAAGATCGCGGGCAGCATGGCCCTGCGGGCGGCAGCCGAGCGGGCGCAACCGGTCCTTCTTGAGCCGATCATGGAGATCGAGGTGGTGACCCCAGACGAGTTCATGGGCGAGGT
>DAOUCN010000011.1:0-20923 GCA_034431995.1 Chloroflexota bacterium
ATGCTGTAGAGACTGGTGGTGATGGGATAGGGCAGGCTAAACGGAGACCGCAGCATGCCGGTGATGGTGATGATCTGGGTCTGGTTGCCGGGTATGCTGTCGTCCCGGTAAAGGCTGTAGGTGAAGTCGCCCCGCCAGCCGGCATACTTGATTGCCCCGCCGGTGGGTACCAGATGCTCCCTCTCGCGCATGGCGATCCACACTTCATCTGTGGATGTGATGGTACGGCCCAGATACTGGCGCTCGAAGGTGAACATGCCGGTAGACACGGCTTCGGGGTCAATCATCCAGCCGCCCACGAAGTCCATGAAGTTTGGAAAGGACATGAGGGCAGCCAGGAGGGAGAAGTAGCGCCGCTGCTGGCCCAGCGTCCCGCCTCCCATGGAGCCATAGGCGTTTTCCCAGGCGATGGGATGGGTGTCGGAGAAGCGCATCATGACCTGGAGGGTGCCGCTGCCGTCGGATGCCCACTGATTGTTGTTGTCCTGGACCAGGGTCGCCTGCTTGAGGCCGACGGGGGGAACATGGTTGTCGGCGTGGAGGCGGTCAATGACCCCCTTGCCGGCGGATGTGAATTGCAGGTAGATGGGCTTGGTGGGGAAGGCGTCGCGATACCAATCGGTAATATCATTCAGGGGGCCGGGTTTGACCACGGCCGCCAGGTAATCCACCTCACTGACGTGCTGCGCATGCAAGGCGCTCTTCACGTCGCAGTTGAAGAAGGGCTTGGTTGCCTGACCGAACTCGCCGTCAATCCCTGGGCCGAAGATGATGGCGGTCACACGGGGATCGTCGTTGTAGCGAGCGCCCAGGGCGTAGACCATCTGACGGTAGAATTGCATCCAGGTGGGGTGGCCGTACTTGGGAACGACGGCGACGGGGGTGGAGCCACAACCGCCATCCTTTGGATTGCCGACGGCCAGGTAGCTGCCGCGGTCAGTAGTGAGCTTGTCAATCTGAATCGTGGGCGAAAGGCGTGTGACCCAGGTGATGGGCGAGATCGGAGAGCTGATGCGGGAGCGTAGGAAGGGCGGCGTGAAGTCCTGGTACAGGAAATAGGCACTCTCCCTGGTCAATGCGCCGAAGGGGGCGTCTATTTCTTTGTTGGGGAAGGAGCTTTCGTGGTCGAGGATCTCGATGATGACTGGCTTGCTGATGACACTGCCATCATCGAGGGTCACAGTCATCGTTTGAGCCGCGGCCAGATAGTCGTCAATGTAGCGCCAGTCAAAGACGCCGTCTCCGACGTGGATGCGCGACCAGGGAACGACATGGAGACCGCCGATAGGCCCCACATCGGGATACTTCTGGCCGAAGTCTATGTTCGAGTAGTCGTAGAAGGCGTAGTTGATGGGGATGGGGGTCGGGTAGCCCTCGGGGATATATCCCTTGCCGACGGGTTGTGGTAACAGCGTCGCGGGGGCGGGCTGCGATGGCTTGGGACTCAAGCTGCCGCCGAAGTAGATCACGGCAGCCAGCAGGCCGAGGGCAGTGAGGAAAGCGATAAGAGGCCCCAACCAGGGGAGTCTCGTTGCCAGACTGCGCTTGCGTCTCGTCACGCCATGTCTCCAATCGGGGGATTGGCCTGCTCTCAACGCAGGCCATGCCAGTATCTCCGCTGAGGGGATTGTAGCACAGTGGCACGCATGATGCAAGCGAGGCCACTAGTCCAGAATGAGCCGGGATCTCTGAAAGCGGCTGATGACGAAGCCCAACATCACCAGATCGCAGACGAACAAGAAGGAGAGGAGGCCAATCAGCAGGCTGAGGGGGTCTGCCTGGCTGATGCAGCGGGCGAGGGCCGCGGCCATGGGCGACGGCAGCGTCCGCAAGAGAAGGGGCACGACGAACCCGATCACAAGAAAGGTCACCAGGTAGATGATGCTGAGCAATTGCTGGGCCGCCCGCACGGTCTTGGTTCGCAGGGAGACATAGACCCCCAGCCCTATGCCGAACACAGTGAGCACAATGGTGCCGCCGACGGCTGCGGTGACACCTACAGGCGAGTACATAGCGATGCCGCGCTGCGGCTGCGCCAGGCTCATGGTCACAATGCTTGTGACGAAGACCAGGAACATGACGGCCAGGGTATAGCAGGTGTCGGCAAGGAACTTGCCCAGGAAGATGGCATGGTCCGCCAGGCGCGTGGCGAGGAGGGTCTCAAGGGTATTGCGTTCTCGCTCGCCGGCAAAGCTGTCGGCCACGACGGAATTGCCGATGAACAGGGATAGCGTGGTCAGGGTGATGGCGACGCTGTCCTTGTTGTTGATCTGCAGGGGCCAGAAGACGCCAAAGACGCCGACGAAGACGGCCATCTGGAAGAGCGATGCCCGCCAGCTCTCCCTGACCAAGAGCCACTCGCGTATCTCTTTTGCGAAAACGATCAAGATGTCTCTCACCGTTGTTTCTCCCGCCTCACCGGGATAACCTCTCGCCCCGATCTAGCGGGGCGGGAGGTTGCCGTTGTCACTGACCTTCCTCGATCAGGGTGACAAACACCTGCTCCAGGCTGATGCCCCCCTTGCGGGCTTCCTCAATCGCGACCCCGTGCTGCACGAGGAGGGCGACCACTGGCGCAGTGTCCGTCAGCTCCGTGAACTCAATCATCATCTGGCCGTTGTCTACGGTCACGTTCTTGACCTGGGGCAATTCCTGCACCGCTGCCACGGCGGGTGGCGTGAAGTTACGCCCGATGATCTTGAGGCGCGGCTCCACGGCGCGTGCCCGCAATTGCCCGGGAGAATCTACGGTAATCAACTGGCCGCGTCGGATGACCCCCACGTAGTCGCAGATGCGTTCCGCTTCGGCCAGGTTGTGGGTGGTGAGGAAGACGGTTGTGCCCTCGTTGCGGGCCAGATTCACGATGTGCTGGCGGAGGGCGACGGCGCTCACGGGGTCCAAACCGGCAGTGGGCTCGTCCAGGAAGATGAGGGGCGGGCGGTGGAGGACGGCGCGGGCGATGGCCAGCTTGTGGCGCATGCCTTTGGAAAACGTGCCTGCCCGCTCGTTCCTGCGCTCCCAGAGGTCGAGCCGCCGCAGGAGTTCCTCGATGCGCGTCCGCCGCTGCGCGGCAGGCACACGGTAGATATCGCCGTACAGGTCGAGATTATCATAGGCGGTCAGACGGAGGTAGAGGCCGTCGTGTTCCAGCAGGACGCCCACGCGCTCGCGCATCTGGGGGGCTTGACGGGGGATGTGGTATCCCAGGACCGTCGCCCTACCGGCACTGGGCTCAACCAGCCCGAGCAGGAGGCGAATGGTGGTCGTCTTGCCCGCCCCGTTGGGGCCAAGGAAGCCGAAGATGGTCCCCTGTTGCACCTGGAGGTTCACATTATCTACGGCGCGCAAGCTGCCAAACGTACGCGTTAACCCCTGTGTCTCGATGGCGAACTCTGTCATCGTTGTTCTCCTGGCGGCAGCGCAGGTATTGCCGGATCATCCTCCCTGATGGAGACATCATCTTTCTGCCTATGCCGATAAGGCATCTACAGCCTCCCGCAGGCGGTTGCGATACCCCTCAAACGCCTGGCGGCCCAGGGCAGTAAGAGAGCAGATGGTCTCCGGCAGCTTGCCGCGGAAGGTCTTCGTGATCTGAATGTAGCCAGCCTCTTCCAGACGCATGAGATGGCTGGAGAGGTTGCCCTTGGTCAAGCCGGTGGCGTGGAGCAGGTAGAGGAAGTCGGCGCTCTCGATGGTATAGAGCACAGCCAGGATTGCCAGGCGCGCGGGCTCGTGAACGATGCGATCAAGCTCTGTGAGCTGACGGAAAGCGGGCTCAGGTGTCATTCCCCACCTCCGGAGGTATGGCGTGCAGGTAGCAGGAGAGGGTGTAGGCGCCGGAGATGGCAAGCGCCATCCCCAGCAGACCATAGTAGAGGCCGATGGTGAGGCTCATGTCCTGGCTCAGCCATGCCAGCCCGATCCCCGCAGCCAACGATAGGGCGCTCAAGACGTAGAAGCGTGGCAGGCCGGTGTAGCTGGCGAAGCGCAGGAGCAGAAGGGCAACGCCCAAGCCCAAGAGCAAGGGGGCCACACGGCCGAATTCCTGGCGATACATCAGGATGGCCACCAGCGCGAGGGAAACGGCCGCGCCGATGGCGCCCGCGATCACGGCGCGACGTCTCCTGGCTGCCTGTGGCGGACGGTGGTAGGTGACGTAGCCGGTGCGGGGATAGGTAATACGCTCCTTGAGCCAGGTGATTGCCCTCCGTCCAACGAGAAGGCCAATGATCGCGGCAAGCATGAAGGACGGTGCGTAGATCCATTTCCAGGGTGCGCTGGCAGGCGTGGTCCAGTCGGCCAGGAGCAGCAGGCCGACAGCCAGGAAGAAGACGCCAATCAGGAGCTCGGCCAGGCCGTCCTCGTACCAATACTGGCGTGTCTTGCGCATCAGTCGGTCAACGTCGGTATTCATGGGTTCCTCCCAAGTCCCTCTGTGATAGACCAGTCTGCATAGTCAACTGGTCTGGGCAGAGTGTACCACAGAATGGTTCACTTGTCAAGAGGGATCTGGCGAAGGGGTAGGGTCATCTCATTGGCTACCTGGCGATCGAGATGCTGGTCATCTCTCGAAGCTGTGCAGAGATCAATAACCGCAGACTACTGACTACTACCGAGCGCCGTCATAGATGGAAATGACATCGCGCAGGACAGCGGCAGCGGTGGGGATGGGGCCCTTCTCGGCAATCGTCACCGTCACTGCGCCCATGATGTCTGTGTAGTAGACGATGCCCAGCTCCTCGCCGCGCAGCCGCGCTAGGGGGTGGGTGCCGGGAATGAGGGTAGGACGCACGGCCAGACGGTAGCCGTCGTCCACCCGCTCGGCGGTTACCAGCAGCTTGAGGCATTGGCCCTCGTGTCTGGCTTGATGCATCTCCTCGATGGTCACCGCGCGGATGCCGGTGACAGACACGTCGTTGAGCGTGGCAGGGACATGGAGGACGCTGTTGGCGAGGATGACGCACTTGTTGGCGGCATCCCAGCCGTCAACGTCCAGGGAGGGATCGGCCTCGGCCACGCCGGAGCGCTGGGCGTCGGCCAGGGCTTCGGCGAAGGTCTTGCCCTCTTCGAGCATCGCCGTCAGGATGTAGTGAGTCGTGCTGTTCAGGATAGCTTCCACGCGGTGAATCGTGCATGGTGCCAGGTCGCGCCGTCCCACATTGACCGAGGGCAGGCCACCCCCCACGGTGGCGCTGAAGCGCAACTGCCGCCCCCGCTCTGCGGCCAAGGTCATCAGCTCCTGGTAGGCGAGGACCAAGGGGGCCTTGTTGGCGGTCACTACGTGCCAGCCCCGGTTGAGGGCCTCGCGGATGCAGTCCAGCCCAGGCTGACCACTGGTGAGATTGACCGGCGAAGCCTCGATGAGAACATCGGCCTGACTCTGGCGCACCAGCTCCAGAGCCGTCATGCCGGGTCTGCCGGCGTGGGGATAGAGGGCGACCCCCTGCTTCTGCTCCTTCATGCGAATGACGGTTGCCAAGTCGAGGCCGTCACGTTGTAGCGCCGCGCCGGACGTATCGGCGGCGCCGACAACGATGGGGCCGAGGCCATAGGTCGTCTTCAGGGTCTCTCGCTTCTGGATGAGAAGGGAGAGGACGTTGCGTCCCACGTTGCCCAGGCCAATGATGACCAGACGAATGCGGCGAGTGCGCATTGGGGTGCTCCTTTGTCGGGTCGGAGGTGATGACGTGTCGGCGTGACTGCCAATGGGGCGATTATAACACACGGCGGGAGGGACAACAATATGGGGATCACGAAACACGCGCGGCCCGTGCCGCGCCGCGGGGGCGGCCGGAGAACCTCCCGCAGGTTGACTGCAACCACAGACCGCGACGGGACTTTACAAATCCGGGCGTGCAGAGCCTCAGCCTGCGGGAGGTTGAGCCGACCCTGCACAGGCCCTGCGTTGACCTGGTGGTCTGAGATCCGGTTGTAACGCGATAGGGAATGATTGCTGTCTACGAATCCTCACGGATACACGAATGACGCCGGGCCCTACGCAGCAATGCCGCCGAGAGTCCCACCTTCATACGTGCAGCCGCTCGCGATTGATGTATTTCGTAGCCATTGTCCACCGGCGCACCCTGCAAAGCATAAGTCATCGCCGTGCAGCGGCTCGCCATTCGTGCATTCGTGGCTATTCGGGGACGGCAAGACCTGGCCGCGCGTTACCACCGGATTTTACTGGTGCTGCGTTGACATGCCCGCGCCTTTCGGCTAGAATTGTAGTTGCACCACTATCCTTGTGTGGGAGGCTATGCATGTCCGGCACCGAGGCAGGCCGTCGCCGACGGCTCGCCATTGTGATCACCGCTCTCCTTGCCGTCACGTTGACGGCGTGCCTCTCCCCCACGCCGACGCCTGTACCCACGCCCACCCACACGCCCCGGCCGACTTTCACGCGCGCACCATTGGTGACGGCGACGCTCCCCCCCACGCCGACGCCCTGGGCTGCGCAGCAACCGACGGCCACACCTGCGCGGACAGCCACCCCGGCCGCGCCGCCCACACCGACGCCGGATCCCAACGTCAACCCGCTCACCGGCCTGCGCCTGACTGACTCCAGCGTTCTGCAGAAACGGCCCCTCCACGTCTGCATAGACAACGACCCGGGCTCCCGCCCCCACTTTGGGCTGACCTTGGCAGATGTGGTCTATGAGTATGTCATGGAACGGTTCTACAACACCCGTCTGACGGCTGTCTACTGGGGACAGCAAGCGGAGCGCATCGGGCCGGTGCGTAGTGCCCGCCTGATTAACCTGGAACTGACGCCCCAGTACGATGCTCTGCTCGCCTGCACGGGTGGCAGCGATCCCGTGCGCTTCCTGCTCCTGGGCGACGCCAAGACCAAGCCAGCTTTCCCCTATGTCTACTTCGACATTGACCTGGATGATCCGTCATATACGCGGTACGTTTCTATCTACGGAACCAATAGCAGGATCGGTACAAAGCTCACCCAGACCAGCACCGCGGCGCTGCGTAAGTACCTGCAAGACAAGAACAAGGAGGCAAGCGTGAAGGTGGCTGGCTTTGCCTTCTCGGGCGAGGGGGCAGCGGCGCCGAGCGGGGCAGCGGCCACCGTTATCACCATCCCCTATCCCTCTGGCTGCTGTGCCGTCGAGTGGCGCTACGATGCCGGCAAGGGCCGCTACCTGCGCATCATGGACGGTGCGCCTCATACGGACGGCGCCACGAAAGACCAAACCAGCGCGGCCAACGTGATCGTGCAGTACGTTCAGCATCAGGACACAGACATCGTGGAGGACATCACGGGGGCGACGGCATACCGCTATGTGCTCACTGGCGAAGGGAAGGCAGTCATCTTTCGGGATGGGGTGGCCATTGCCGCCATCTGGAAGCGGTCTGGCGCAACGGACTTCACCCGCTATGTGGACGCCCAGGGCAAGCCTATCCCTCTCCGTCCGGGCAACACGTGGATCGAGATCGTACCCGATGTGAAGTTCGAGGTCACTTTCAGGTAGGAGAGAACCAGGGCCTGTGCAAAGTCAGCTCAACCTCCCGCAGGTTGAGCCCCAGCGCACCCGGAGTTGCGAACTCCCGCCGTGGTCTGCGGTTGGAATGAAGCTGCGGGAGGTTTTGCGGCCGCCCCCGCGACTTTGCACACGCCGTGGGAGAGAACTCTGTGCCCTTGACAAGGCCAGTCGGACCTTGTATCTTCTTTGTAGACACGACCAGGATGTTGCCTCATGAACACGTGTATCAGAAGTGGGGAAACAGCCTGGCGCTTCGCATTCCTCAGACATCGGCGGCCGAGGTGTCCTGCCGCAAGCCACCGTGAGTGAGATCGTGCAGAAGCTCAGAACACTGCTGCCAGGTTGATTCGTCTATGACACTGCGAGCCGTTTTCTTCGATGTTTTTGGCACCCTCATGCCTTACAAGAGGCTGCCGCGGGAAGTGATTCTCTCCCGGCGGGCAGCCCGCATAGGACTGAGTGTGCCGCCGGAGCGCATCGCCGCCGGTTTGGCAGAGATGGCCCGGCGGCAGGCGTCCTTTGGCATGGGCACGCAGCTTGCTCAGGAGGATGTGCCCCGCAATCGCACATACTGGGAAGGCGTGTTCGCCCGCGTGCTTCAAGCCTCGGGCGTGACGGGTGACGTGGCCGCCTACGGCCGGGCCATGTACGACGCCTTCCTATCGGCCGAAGACTACTACCTGGATGAGGAGGCCGTGCCCACGCTGCGTGGCCTTCGCCAGCGCGGTCTCATCGTGGGTGTGATCTCCAATGCCCCCGCCGGCCTGGCCGAGGCGCTGGAGAAGTTCGGGCTGTTGACCGAACTGGACCTCGTGGTCAGCTCTAACGACGTGGGCCTGGAGAAGCCAGACCCCGCCATTTTCCACTATGCCCTGGACAAGGCGAACAAGCAGCCGCACGAAGCCGCCTATGTAGGCGATGAGTACTCCACGGACATCGTGGGCGCGCGCAACGCGGGGATGCTGGGTATCCTGCTCGATCGCGATGGACAGAGAAAGACGGCGGACGTGCCGATTATCCGCCGCCTGTCCGAGCTGTTGGCGCCCCATTCCCCTCTGGGGAGCGGAGGCACATGATGGGCACCGAATACGATTCTTTTGCCCGCTTCTATGACCTGGAGTACCGCAACGTGACCGATGACCTGGAGTTCTACCGCCAGTTCGCCGAGCGGTGCGGCTCGCCCCTTCTGGAATTGGGCTGCGGGCCGGGTCGGGTCCTACTGCACCTGGCCCGCGCTGGCTTCCGCATCACGGGCATTGACGCCTCGCGGCCGATGCTTGAGATCGCCCGCCAGTACCTCGCTGCCGAGCCGCGCTTGCGGCAGCGTGCCCGTCTGGTGGAAGCGGACATGCGCACGTTCAAGTTGAGATCGCGTTTCCGTATGGCTCTCTGCGCCATCAACTCCTTCATGCACCTGCCGACGCCCGACGACCAGCGGGCGTGCCTGTCCGCGCTGCATCAGCACCTGTTGCCCGACGGGCTGTTTGTTGTTGATCTCTTCAATCCCGACCTGGCCCTGCTCCTGGAAGGCGGGGGCCGCCTGATGCTTGAGCGTTTGCTGCTAGACCCGAAGGGGCCAACCGTTGTCACCAAGATGTCGTCGTCCTGGGTTGACCGGACGAAGCAGATCAATCATGTCACGTACCTCTACGACGAGTTGGGCGCAAACGGGACATTGAAGCGCACGGTGGGGGCCATCAGCCAGCGCTATTTCTATCGCTACGAGATGCAGATGCTTCTGGAGGGTTGCGGCTTCAAGGTCGAGAACGTGTACGGCAGCTATGATCTAGACAGCTTCGGGCCGGACAGCCTGAAGATGATCTTCGTGGCGCGGAAGGCGTGAGGAGTAGCGAGGGCCGGGACTACTCATTCTGGCGGCGGCCTTCCTCTTGGGCCAGCTTGCGCAGGCCCTGGACGAGACGCTGGACTTCGGCCAGCCGTCCCTGTGCCTCCTCTTCGAGGAGATGACGGATCTGGGCGGCAAGCTCTTCGCTGTAGGTACGGCCATCTACCAGGCCGGTCTGCAGTTGGCGCACCTCCTCCTTGAGGGCCTGAGCGGTGGCGGCGAGCTCTTGAACGGCCGCCGCGTTGGCCTGGCTCGATTGGTGGGACTCCTCGATAAGCCTGCGTAGCTCGGGTATCTCGACGCCCCAACGGGCATCTTGGGTTTCCTGGAAGCCCTTATTGGCTGCCTCAACCACCGCCATTTGCTCCTCCAGAGCGCCCAGGCGCTTGAGACCCTCGCTGGCTTGGTAGCTGGCTTCCTCCAGGTGGTCGAGGCGCGACGCGGCTGCCTGAGTGCTGCTGACGAGTTCCTCCATCTGCTGCTGCATGGCGGCGATGGCGTCCTTGCTTTCTGCAGCGCTTTTCTGCAGATTGTCGAGCTCAGAGTCCACCAGGCGGCTGTGCGCAAGGATCTCCTCGCTCTGTTGGTGTAGACCAGCAATAGCATCCTTGCTCTCGGCCGCGCTCGTGTCCAGGTGGTCGAGTTGGTGCGCCATGGCCTGACTGTCACCCCGTAGTCCGTCAATCTGCCGCTGGAGAGCGGCCAGGGATTCTTTGTCGGCAGCGATTCTGGCCGCATCTTCCTTGTGTATCTTGGCGTGCTGGTCCTGGGCCGTGACGAACTCCTTCCGCATTCGTTGGATGTCCGCTAGCACGGCATCGTGGCGGGCGAGGATGCGCTTTGTTTCGTCGCTGGCCTGGGTGCGCTCGCTTTCCAGGCGGAGGAGTTGGCTCTGTAGGATGGCCATGCGTTCGGCGTGCTCGCGTTCGCGCGTCTCAAGCACCTGGAGGCGCGCTGTCAGGGCGTCAGCAGCCTTGCCGAGGGACTCAGCGCGGGCCGTCATGTCGGCCAAGACCCGCGCGCCTTGCTCGGCCTGGGCTTGCCTGTCCCTGGCTTGGCGGCGCATGTCCTCTTGTACACGCTGATCGGCCTCCCTGGCCTGAGCGATCTCGCTGCGGGCCAGGGTCACCGAATCCTCCAGGCGGGCGATGCGCGTCAAGGCTGACTCAAGGGATGCCAGGCGATCCCCGAACTCGCGCAGCTTGATGGTCTGGTCCTTCAGCATGGCCAGGACGTTGGTTGACTCCTGGGTCAGGCGGGCAAGCTCGCTGCGATCGCGCCGCCGTTCTTCATCCAGCCAGACGATGCGCTGCACGGCTTGGGCCAGGTCCATGCCCTTCTCTGTCGCTGTGGTCACGGCAGTCTCCTCCGGTGGTGTCCTCTCTGTTGACGCATTGTACCACCCGCGCCTGGCAATTGCAACCGCAAAGGACGCTGTGCTATAATCCTGTCAGGAGTGCGCACATGGACAAGGGCCTGACGCCGGCGCGCCGCCAGTATCTCGCCTTCAAGAAGAAGTACCCCCATGCGATTCTCTTCTTCCGCATGGGCGACTTCTACGAAACGTTCGATGACGACGCGCGTCTGGTAGCAAAGGAACTAGAGATCGTCCTCACGGGCCGCGAGATGGGCAAGGGCCAGCGCGTACCCCTGGCAGGGATTCCCCACCATGCGGCGGAGAGCTACATCGCCCGGCTCATCAACAAAGGCTACAAGGTGGCCATCTGTGAGCAGGTGGGGCCGGTACCGGCGACGGGCATCGTCGAGCGCGAGATCGTGCGGGTCGTGACGCCCGGCACGGTGGTTGAGCCGGGTCTTCTCACCGAGAAGCGCAACAACTACCTGGCAGCGGTGGCCATCGAGGGGGAACGGGCTGGCCTGGCCTACGCCGACGTGAGCACCGGCGAGTTTGCCGCGACGCAGGTGGCGGGCCGGGATGCGGCGCAGATCATCGGCCAGGAGCTAGCGCGCGTGCAGCCAGCAGAATGCCTGGTGCCAAGCAGCAGTGGCCAAGACAAGGCTAGTAACATTCCCACTTTACCGTCCCTTCCTATGCACTTCACTCCCTACGACGCCTGGCGATTCTCCTATGACGTGGCCCAGCGTACCCTGCTCGAGCATTTCCAGGTGGCCGTGCTGGATGGCTTCGGCCTTCAGGGCCAGCCTCTGGCGGTACGGGCAGCAGGGGCGCTGCTACAATACGTAGGGGAGACGCAACGGGCTGCCCTCGGCCAGTTGCCCAGCATCACAGCCTATTCGACGGCATCGTACATGGTGTTGGATGCGGCGACCCGGCGCAATCTTGAACTCGTACAGAGTACACGCACGGGAGAGCTGAAGGGCTCGTTGCTGGGCGTGCTCGACTTGACCCGCACGCCCATGGGCGGCCGCCTGTTGCGCCGTTGGCTGAGCCAGCCGCTGGTGGAGCTGCCGGGCTTGCTGGAGCGGCAAGAGGCTATCGCTGCCCTGTACGATGCTACAGATGCACGGGTTGCCGTCATGAGTCTACTGGGCAAGATTGGTGATCTGGAGCGCCTGCTCACCCGTATTGGTCAGCAGGTAGCCGCGCCGCGCGACCTGATTGGGCTGATGAATGGCCTGCGCGTCGTGCCGGATATCGTCACGGCGAGCAGCGAGATACGAGCGGCGAGTGGGGAGCAGCAAGGAGCAAGCAGCGAGCAGGAAGCGGGCAGCAGCGACCGCGCAACACGCAGCACGGAACACGACTTCTCCGCGTCCCCGCGTCCCCGCGTCTCCGCGTCTCCCGCTGATCGTTTGTTGGGAGACCTCGACGCCTGCACCGACGTGGTGTCGCTGATCGAGCAGGCGATTGTCCCCGATCCGCCGGCGACGTTGACCGACGGCGGCGTCATCAAAACCGGCTTCTCAGCGGAACTTGACGGCTTACGAGCCTCGACCAGAGATGCCCGCCAGTGGATCGCCAGCCTGGAGCGGGTGGAGCGGGAACGCACGGGCATCAAGTCGCTCAAGGTCGGCTACAACAAGGTCTTCGGCTACTACATCGAGGTTTCGAATCCGAATCTGTCCCAAGTGCCCCCGAATTACATTCGCAAGCAGACGTTGGTAGGGGCGGAGCGGTTCATCACGCCGGAGCTCAAGGAGTACGAGTCCCTGGTGCTCAATGCCCAGGAGCGCATCGTTGAGCTGGAGACGGCCATCTTTCGTCAGGTGTGCAAGGACATCGCACAACAGGGCGAGCGCATTCTGCAAACGGCGGCGGCTCTGGCTCATCTGGATGTATGCGCCGCCCTGGCCGAGGTCGCCGTGCGCAATAGCTACGTGCGCCCAACGCTGACCACCGATGACGTGATTCACATCGTGGGCGGTCGCCATCCGGTGGTGGAGACAACACTGACCGAGGATCCCTTTGTCCCCAACGACACGTACCTCTGCAGCCGCGACGCCCAGATCATGATTCTGACCGGGCCCAACATGGCGGGTAAGAGCACCTATCTGCGCCAGGTGGCCCTCATTGTGCTGCTGGCCCAGATTGGCAGCTTCGTTCCGGCCAAGGAGGCCACCATCGGCCTGGTGGATCGTATCTTCACCCGCGTCGGCGCCCAGGATGACATCGCCACCGGTCAGAGCACGTTCATGGTAGAGATGGTAGAGACCGCCCTCATCCTGCACCAGGCGACGTCGCGCAGCCTGATTGTCCTGGATGAGATCGGGCGTGGCACGTCCACCTACGATGGGCTGGCTATCGCCCGCGCCGTGGTCGAGTATATCCACAATCACCCGCGCCTGGGGGCCAAGACCCTGTTTGCCACCCATTACCACGAGCTGACCGGCTTAGCCAAGAGTCTGCCCCGGGTGCGCAACTTCAACGTGGCGGTGGCCGAGGAAGGCGACCGGGTGATCTTCCTGCGCAAGATCGTGCCCGGCGGTGCCGACCGCAGCTATGGCATCCACGTGGCGCAACTGGCTGGGCTGCCCCGCACGGTCATTCACCGGGCGCAAGAGGTTCTGGAAGACCTGGAGAAGGACGAACAGGGGCGGGGGCGCAAGGAGCGCCTGCGCCAGCAAATGGCCTCGGCTCAGCTTGCCCTTTTTCCCTCGGCGGAGGATCCCATCATCGAGGAATTGCGCTCGCTGCAAATCGCCGAGATGTCGCCCCTGGAGGCCATCAACAAGCTGTACGAGCTGCAACAGAAGGCGGGGGCCAAGAAGCCGGAATGAGGAATGGGCGAACAACGACACCCTCCCGCAGGTTCCGAACCTGCGGGAGGGTGTGTGCGCTGGTCGGGCTCCAGGGCGAGGCTGCTCGTTATGGGTTGTTCCGCTGCGCGCGCCGTTCTAGCCAGCGCTGCAACGAGGCTGGGCTTTCACCGGAGGGTCTGCCCAGTATGAGGTCCTCGACGCTGATATCCTCGTCCAGGTCGGGCCAATGAATGCCCTCTCCTCTCCCGATCAGCCGCCAGTTGTTGCGCTCCTTTTGTGTTGCATGCAGGAGTCGCGGGTACCACGCAAGGGGTACCGAAATGGTGCGCCCATCGGTAAGGTCAACTGCTAATGTGTCATCGGTAACGACCACGTTCTGTGTCTTGACTGCCTGCAGCTCAACCGCCAAAGTAATCATCCCACCCTCTCAATAGGAGTACTCGATTCTCCTCTACGAGCCTCCGGAGGTGTCCAATCTCATCCCTACTAAAGCCCCCGCTCCTCGCAAGCCGCACAGGATGAGCCAGAACTTGGCTATCTTGTCCTCGCGTTCAACATGAACGTGTGGCGGCTCCCAACCGTCGCCTGCATAGAAGAAGAATCGGTACGGGCCAATACGCAATGTGGTTGGCATACTTGTCGGCTACTGCTACCTGATGTGCGTGGTGACGACAGCATAGCGAGAACGCCGTACACAGTCAAGATGCACCCACGCGCATTGAGCAGGCCGGACGGATCGCCGGGCCTGGGACTCCTATTTCTGTAGGTTCAAAGGGGATACCGCCCCAACCCCTTGGCCGCTTCCACCAGCGCCCGCACATTCGCTTCGGGCATGGGGATGCGCTGGTCGGGCTCCAGGATGAGGCCGCCGCCCGCGCCCAGGGTGCGGATGGCCTCGGCCACGGCTCGGCGGACGTCGTGGGGCGTGCCCTGGGTCATGACGCCTTGCGTGTCTATCCCGCCCATCACGGTGAAGCGCCTCCCGTAGCGCCGCTTGTAGGCCGCAAGATCATTGGCGCTCGTCTGGATGTTGAAGACGTCAATGCCCAGGTCTACGAGATCGTCCATGATCGCCACCAGGTTGCCGCAGGAGTGCAGGAAGACGAGTAGCCCCCGCTCCTTGTACACGCCGACCAGGCGCGCCAACTGAGGCTTGATGACCCGTCGCCAGGTTGCAGGTGACATGAGGAGAGACGCCTGGCTGCCATAGTCATCGGAGATGCGGCCTCCCTCCACACCCAGGGCCAGGTACTCCTGGGCGATCTCCAGTTGCCAGTCAGCGATGCGCCCCAGAGCCGCCGCAGCTATGTCTGGCTCCTCGACCATTCCCACCAGCGTTGTCTCCATCCCCACGAGTGCCCACAACCGCTCGAAGAGGGCGCAGATATGGCGGCCAATCACCAGGTTGTTGGCGGTGTCCGCAGTCCGCCGCGCCTCCTGCCAGAGATCGGGGGCATGGGGGTCTGGGAAGGGATAGGCGAGGACGGCTTCGAGGGACGATACGGGGTGCCGCACCGGATATGGCAAGGCTGTCCCTGCTTCGTTTTCCCACAGCACACCCCACAGGTCGCGGCCGCCGCCTGCTGGGGCAAGGGCGCCCCGGTAGTCTACGAACTGGAGGCCAGGCTCGCCACAGTACGGCACGTGATCGGGCTTCTGGTGGCGGATGGCCCGCAACAGGTTGTCTTTGGGCGAGAAAGGGGTCGGCATAGTCCTCCCGGACTTGCTCCCTCGCGCAGGTTGGAAACTTGAGGGATGGTCTTGCCTATGGCGCCCTGATGATCGCTCCCTGGGCTTCGAGCACCCTCTGCAGGCGGGACACGTCCAGACACCGCGGCGAGACGCCCTCGCGCACGGCCAGGGCAGCGGCGGTGCCTGCGGCTTCGCCCAAGGCCATGCACGTGCCGGAGACGCGCGTTGATCCCAGCGCCTCGCGGTCGGCAGAGATGCAGCGACCCGCCGCCAGCAGCCCCTCGATGCCCTTGGGCAGCAGGGTGCGATAGGGGATGGCATAGGGCCGGGGAACATAGCAGTCATGGGCGCCCACCTGGCCGTCTGCCGGGTGGACGTCAATCGGCCAGCAGCCGAGGGCGATGCCATCAGGCTGCGGACGCTGGCTGCGAATGTCGTCGCCGGTCAGGGTGCAATCGCCGACGATGCGTCTGCTCTCGCGCAGGCCGATCTCTGGCCCGGTCATGAGCAGGTGTGCGTCCTTGAGTTGCGGGCAGCTGGCCGTCAGGTAGCGCACAATGGCCTGGACATCCTGACGCCCCTTTACCTCCGCCTGCGTCAGGCTGCAGGCATCGGTGCAGTTGCCAAAGATGCGGGTGCTGTTGACCCAGATCTGTGTGCGCCGCATCCCGCCCAGCCAGGGGCCGCCGTAGACAGGCAGCTCGCCCCGCCCTGCAGCCTCGCGCATGGCTGCGCGGTCCACATGCACATCCTGACGGCGGGAGATGAGCATGAAGTTCCCCGGCACAATCCCTGGCGATTCGATGCCCGTCAGGGATGGCAGGTCAATCTCGGTCTGAGACCCGCCCTGCACGCCGCCGAGCTGGAAGCACAGAGTCATGGGCTGGAGCGTCGAGGATATTTCGTAAGCTGCCCCCGCCCTGGCCGCGATGTCGCCGTCGCCGGTGGCGTCAATCGTACAGCGGCTCAAGATAGCCTGGCGGCCAGATTTGTTCTCCACGATGATGCCCCGCACGGCGCGTCCTTCCATCCAGGGTCTGGCCGCCCAACAATGGAGAAGAAACCACACACCGGCCTGCGTCAGCATCCGGTCGGCGACCAGCTTGATGATCTCAGGCTCGCTGTTGAGGACCCAGCTCTGGTTATCCTCCGCCCCGCCCAAAGCGGCGGCCTGGCGGATCATCTCTGAGGCGATGCCGCCCACGACCCGCGGGTAGGGCTTGACCCAGGAGTTGAAGCCGCCCAGGGTCAGCACCAAACCGGCCGTGATCATGCCACCAAAGAAGCCGTTCTTTTCCACCAGCATGGTGCGTGCACCCAGGCGCGCCGCGGCGATGGCCGCAGCCAGTCCCGCTGGGCCACCACCAGCCACTGCCACATCTACCTCAGCGATGACGGGTATCTCTCGTTGCGGTTCGAGCACGGTCGGCATGGGCATCTCCTACGGCGGGCATTTCGCCCGACTGCGATCTGCGCAGGGCAGGCATGCTGCGTGCCGCATCTGTGAGAAGGCAGGTAAGAAACCTGCCTTACGGATCACTACAGCTACACGTGAACGGCGAGACCGTCGTGCGCCAGGATGGCCCGCTCGTCGTGGGCGGCGTCCATCGCCTCGCGCACCCGCTCCTCCAGGGCAGGATGGATGTGGGTCAGGACGATGCGGCCTATGCGTTTGTCACGGAGGTAGGGAAACACGTCCTCCGGCGCAACATGGGCGACTTCCAGGATCAGGACATCGGCTCCCTCAACAAGGGCGTCGAGTTCTGGCAGTGACTCGATGTCGCCACTGTACACGACCTTCTTCCCGCCGACCGTTATCGCGAAGCTGTAGCTCTCACATCTCAGGTGCCGATGCTTCTCCCGTACGCCTGCGTAGAGAGCAATGCTGGACATGTGGGCATTGGGGTGGGCTGAGACGTGCACATTGTCGTCGGCGAAGATGGGCCCCGGGCTGATGGGCCCAATGTCCAAGTCGAAGGGCAGCACCTCGTCCATCAGGTAGACACCGGTGAGGTACTCGCGGATTACGTCCACGCCCTCGGTTGGAACGACGAGAGCAATACGCCCAGGGGTGGCCGCCGGTCGTTCCTCTCGTGGGGGGAACACGAAGCTACGGGCGTACCAGTCGTCATCACGATGGATGGACCAGGAGCGGTACTTCCGCTGTGGGCTGCGGCTGGGCAGGACTATGGCGGACAGGAGCTGTGCCAGGCCGCCCACGTGGTCTGCGTGCATGTGGGAGACGAAGATGCCGCGCACACAGAGCGGGTCAATGCCATTACGGAAGAGCAAGGCGGCGCAGGGCTCGCCGCAGTCAAAGATGTACGCGTGGCGACCGGCCAGGAGAGCCACGGACGGATTGAAGCGATCCGTGGTGGCGAAGCCACTGCCTGAGCCAAGAACGATGATCTGTGACATTCTCCCTATCCCTTCAGAGCTCCGGCTGTCAGTCCCTCAACGAATTGGCGCTGCATCAGAATGAACATGAGCATCACCGGCAGAGTGGACAACGTGGTCCCGGCCATGATCATGCCCCAGTTCACGTTGAAGATGCTCTTGAGCCCAGCGATGCCTACGGTTAGCACCTTCATTTCCTCTGTACGCATCATGACCAGAGGAAAGAGGTAATCGTTCCAGGTGTTCAAGAAGATGAGGATGCTGCTGACTGCCACCGCCGGCTGCGTCAGCGGCAGGATGATGCGATAGAAGACGCCGAACTCTGAGAGACCGTCGGTGCGCCCGGAGTCCAGGATCTCGTCAGGGATACCCTTGATGTACTGGCGCATCAGGAAGATAGCGAGCGCACTGACCGAGTGGGGCAGAATCAGCGCCCAGTACGTATTGATGAGCTTGAGGCGGATGAACCAGCCGAAGATGGGGATAATGGTGACGAAGGCTGGCACAGAGACGGACAGGAGGATCATGCCAAAGAGAAAGCCCTGGCCAAAGAAACGATACTTGGCGAAGGCGAAGCCACCCAAGGCGCTCAGAAACGAGCCGAGTACCACGGTTATGACCGTGACCAGCACCGTGTTGACGAACCAGCGCATGAAGCCGGTTTCGAATAGCAGTTCTCTGTAGTTCTCCCAGTGTGCTGTGGTCAGTAGCCACGTCGTCTTTGTGGAGTAGATCTGGTCAAGCGACTTCAAGGATGAGATGATCATCCAGTAGATAGGCGTCAAGGCGATGACCATCGCTACAGCCAGAACTGCGGTCACAGCAATGTTGGTGACAAGCTTGCGTAGGCGCATGAATGCCCCACAGATTGGGTAGGGCCTAGTCTTCGCCTGATGCACGCATGGTCAGGGCAGAGAAGGCCAGAATGATCAGGGTGAGAACCCAGGAGATTGCCGAGCCGTAGCCGAGTTCCAGGTATTGGAAGCTATTGCGATATAGGTGGATCACCATGGTCAGCGTAGCATCGAGGGGGCCCCCCTCTGTCAGCAGCCAAGGCTCGACGAAGAGCTGGAACGCCCAAATGGAGGAGACAACGGCCACGAAGACGATGACCGGCTTGAGCAGAGGCAGGGTGATATGGCGGGTCACCTGGGTGTCGGTAGCGCCATCCACATGGGCGGCCTCCATTAGTTCGCGCGGGATGTTCTGCAGACCGGCGAGAACAATGATAGCATAGTATCCCGTGGCACGCCATAGGCGGACCAAGACGATGGACCACAAGGCGACCCGCTCGTCGGTGAGCCAGCCGATCCCCCGTAGCCCCGCCAAGCGGAGCAGGCTGTCCAGAAGCCCCACATCTTTCGAGAAGATCAGTTGAAAGACCAGCGCCACAACAGCCAGCGAAATGCACACGGGCAGGAAAACCGCGGTTCGGAAAACGACCTGCAGACGACGGATAGCACTATCCAACAGAAGGGCAAGCCCGACCGCCGTGGTGACCAGCAGACAGGTGTAGACAATCCCAGCGACGACGGTGTTCTGAACGGCCCGGACGAAACCCTTGTCGCGCACGAGGTGTGCGTAGTTGTCGAGACCAGCGAAGACAGGTGGCTGGATGCCGTTCCAGTGCACGAAGCTATAAGAGAACGACGCCAGGATAGGCCCTACCCAGAAGGCGAAGAACATAACAAAGAAGGGCGCGACGAAGAGATAGGGCGCAAGGGCACGCTGGTTGACACGTAGTGCCGATCGGCTCATGTGTATCCTCATGGAAGGAGTCTGTGGGGAAGAGCAGTAGCTCTCCCCCACAGAAAGGGGTGCTAGCGCTTTAGTTCGGCGATCAGGTTCTTTTCGCAGGTGTCCCAGGCTTCCTCGGGCCCCATCTTCCCGGCGAACATGGCGTCCAGGGCATCGCCGAGGATCTTTTCCACCTTGGCGTTGTCGAACTCGTAGAAGTCGGGTACCTCCCGCACGGTCAGGACATCAATCAACTTCATGTTGCTGAAGTAGGGGTCGGCCACGTTGATGATCTTGGAGTTGGCCACCGACGGCTTGTGGGTGGGCATGATGTAGTACTGCCAGTGAGCGTCCTGCCCCTCCTGGGTAGTGCTGGAGAACTCGATCCACCTCCAGGCTGCCTCCTGGGCTTTGCTCATCTTCGGGATGGCGAAGGTGTAGCCGCCCCAGTTGCTGTTGTACTTGGGGGCGCCGGAAGCCCACAGCAGCCACGGTGCAAAGCCCCACTTGCCGGACATCTCGGGTGCCACGGACTTGATCCCGCTGCCGGCGAAGGGGAGGTTGCGCGGGATAGTGAGAATGGCCTTTTCTTTGATCGCCGAGTTGGTCGCCGGGTCGTTCACCGGGAAGGCGATGGCGATCTTGGCGCCCAGGTTCAGGTCGTAGTAGTAGCGTACTGTCTCCCTGGCCACCTTGTTGTCTCGAATGATCTTACCGTCCGGCGTGAAGATGTTGCCCCCCCTGGATTGCAGGAACATCTTGTAGGCATTGGTTCCCCAGGCGCCGGATGGGAAGTGAGCCAGGATCCAGTACATCTCCTTGCCCTTGGCCCTCTGCTCCTCGATGACCTTCTTGCCCATCTTCAGGTAGGCGTCCCAGGTGACCATGTCTTTCCAGTCAATGCCCACTTCCTTGAACAGGTCGGGGCGGTAGAAGATCAGCGTGGGCGCCAGGCCTGGCGTCAGTCCCCACACCTTGTTGCTGAACCTGTTGGCACCCAAGGCGAACGGGACAAGGTCGTTCTGATGGGGCTTGACGAGATCGGTGAGGTCAACAAGAGCCCCCGTTGCTGCGTAGGGCTCAAAGCGGCGGGTGACGAGGTAAAGCACGTCAGGGGCGCCGGAGCCAGCGGCCAGCGAGGCCAAGACCTTGTCCATGATGTCCCACGGTCCCATTTCAGTGGCCTCGGTCTTGATGTGGGAGTATTTCTGCTGGAAGATGGGTTGGGTGGCCACGGCTATCTTGTAGAGCTCGCCCCAAGCCCACATGGAAATCGTGGCCGGCTTGGGGGGAATCGGAGTTGCCGTGGGCGGTGGAGCTGCCGGCTTAGGCGTAGGGGTAGGCGGGACCGGCGTGGGTGATGGAGCTGCCGGCTTAGGCGTAGGGGTAGGCGGGACCGGCGTGGGTGGTGGAGCCGCCGGCTTAGGCGTAGGGGTAGGCAGGACCGGCGTGGGTGTGGGCGTTGCCCCACAGCCTGCCAGCAGCGAACCAGTCGCCGCTAGGCCGCCGGCGGCGATGCCCCAGCGCAGCAGTTGTCTGCGCGTCAGATTGCGTGTGGTCTCGGACATGTATGCCT
>DAOUCN010000012.1:0-1732 GCA_034431995.1 Chloroflexota bacterium
GCACTGCATCGCCCCGCTCGCCAGCATCGGCTACAAGTACGTGCCCGAGCACGAGGCCGAGATCCCGGAACGACGCTACTTCAACAAAGGCCCGCAGGAGCGCCACTATCACCTGCATATGGTGGAGATCACCAGCGACTTCTGGCAGCGCCACCTGTTGTTCCGCGACTACCTGCGCGCCCACCCAGACGTGGCCCGCCAGTACGAGCAGTTGAAGCGCGACCTGGCCGCTCGCTTGGGCAGCGACCGGGAAGGTTACACTGAGGCCAAGACAGAGTTCATTCGCTCGGTAGAGGCCATGGCCAGAGGAGAGAAGGGAGACACAGCGCAGGGTGAGTAGTGACCGCCGAGGCGCGGAGACCCATGGCCTTTTGCCACTGCGTGGTCAATGCCCTAGCGCCGGAAGCGCCATTGGTCGGCCCGGTACTTCTCGCGCAGCAGGCGGTCCCGCTCCGCTTCCTCGGCAGGCGTGAGGCTGGCTGGCACCAGATCAACGTCCAGGGCGGAGGCGAAGCCCGCAGCCAGCGCCCCGGCCACGCTCTTCGGCGACACACGACGGCCCAGCAATTCCTCCAGCGTCACCGCTTCGCTGCGCACCTGCGCGGCGGCCCGCGTTCGCGCCTCTGGCGAGGGGTAGCGCAGAACCGACGTTAGCTTCTCCACGTCCAGGCCCAACAGCAGCGAGCCGTGCTGCAGAATGACGTTGCCCTGCCTACGCTGCGCGCTGCCAATGATCTTGCGCCCGCCCACGGTGATCTCGTGCTGCGAGGGGGCCGCGAAGCAGGCCGCGGGTTTGGCTTTGCTCTGCGCTTGCGGCGAGTGGGGCGCGGCCATGTCGGCCTGCACGCCCAGGATACGCAGAGCCTCTACCAGCCCCAGGCTGATACGCCGGTAGGATTCCATGACATCGCCGGCAACCCGCTCATCGTCCTGGCGCACCACGATCGAATACGTCACTTCCTGGTCGTGGAGGATGGCTCGCCCGCCGGTGGGCCGCCGCACCCAGTCAATGCCCCGCGCCGCGCAGGCATCCGTGTCCACGTCCTCGGCCACGCTCTGGAAGCAGCCGATGGAGAGGCAGGGCGGCTCCCAGGCGTAGAGGCGCAGGGTGGGTGGGATGAGGCCCTGCTGCAAGGCCAGCAGCATGGCCTCGTCGGTTGCCATATTCGTATAGCCATCGTGTGCGCCGCTATTGAGCAAGCGCCAGGTAGGTTGTCGTGTCATGTGGTGTCCAGCAGTTAGAAACTGCATCAACAACTGCGCAAAGCCGACCTCCGTCGGCTCAATCCACCGGCCAGTCGGCGCAGGCCGACTTCGCGCTCCTGTTGCCGCGACTTCCAGTCGCCCGACTCTCCATGTAGGCATCCGCTAGCCCAGATGGTCAGCAGTTAGAAACTGCACCAACAACCCCGCAAAGCCGACCTCCGTCGGCTCAATCCACCCATCCAGTCGGCGCAGGCCGACTTCGCGCCCCTGTTGCTGCGACTTCCAGTCGCCGAGCACCCCGAGCACACCAGCAGGCGGATTGAGCACATCCTGTGCGTCCGCGCCAACCCCCGGTGTGGCGTGCGTCTCCCAGCGCACAAGCTCCAGCTCAAGCCCCACGTCACGGGCGAGATTCTCGTTCTGGAAATCTACCTCGCGGGCCACGCGCGCCCGCTCGTCGGCCACATCCCCAGGAGAGGACACCAAGATACGCAACCGCCTCAATGCTTCCGCCATACCTGTCTCC
>DAOUCN010000013.1:0-3414 GCA_034431995.1 Chloroflexota bacterium
TGACCACCGCCGAGCGCAAGCGCATCCTGCTGGCCCACATCTACGGCGTGGACATTGACCCCCAGGCGGTGGAGGTCACCAAGCTCTCCCTGTTGCTCAAGGTCCTGGAGGGCGAGAGCGACCAGACGCTCACCACGCAGCTTCGCCTTTTCCAGGAGCGGGCGCTGCCTGATCTCAGCCGCAACATCAAGTGCGGCAACTCGCTGATCGGGCCGGACTTCTACGACAACCGCCAGATGAGCCTCTTGGACGAGGAGGAGCGCTACCGCATCAACGTCTTCGACTGGCAGGCGGAGTTTCCAGAGGTATGGAACCGCCAAGACGCGTGGGGCGCTGGATCGAACCGCCAAGGCGCGGACGACGCCAAGGGGGACGGTGGGTTTGATGTCGTGATCGGCAACCCGCCGTACATCCGCATCCAGGCGCTCAGGGAGTGGGCCCCGCTAGAGGTGGAATACTACAAGCAACGCTATACCGCTGCCAGCAAGGGCAACTACGACATCTACGTCGTCTTTGTAGAGAAGGGCCTGAGCCTGCTGAACAGCCGTGGGCGCTTGGGCTTCATCTTGCCCAGCAAGTTCCTGTCCACTGACTATGGAGCGGCACTTCGCTCAATCCTGTCAGAAAGCGGACTCGTAGGCCGCGTTGTCGACTTCGGACACGCCCAAGTATTCCAGAACGCCACCACATACACATGTCTGTTGTTCCTTGACCGCAGCCGTCCAACCGCAGTTGAGTACGTGAAGGTCTCGCCCGACGCTCTCCATGATGCCCCAGAGCCGGTAAGAACCTTCCCGCCCCCGTTACTTGGCCGTGCCAGTTGGTCGTTCGCAGCCGGGGATGCACAGGTTCTCCGGGAGAAACTCAGCCACGCGAGCGTGCCTCTGTTGGAGCTTCCGGCAGACATGTCCCGGGGGTCGAGTACAGGGGCGGATGCCATCTTTTGCCTTAAGGAGAGCCCCAGTGGTCTGCGCACCCGTCAGGGGCAACCTGTCAGCATCGAACGTAGCATATTGCGGCGACCGCTGTATGCTACTGACTTCACTAGATACCATCTGCGTGTGCGCAATGACGAGCGCATCATCTTCCCGTATGTGGTATCTGCAACAGGTTACGCACTGCCCACAGAGGTGGACTTCCGCAGCATGTGGCCGCAAGCGTACGAATACCTGCGCGCGCACAGGAGAGAACTCGAGGTTCGTAAGCAGTCTGGCCCGTGGTACGGCTACAGCGCCCCGCGAAATCTGCACATCCACGACGCCGCGCACTTCCTGGTGCCTCTGCTGGCGAATCGCGGCATGTGCGCGCCTATGCCACCAGAGAGGATTCAGTTCTGCGTGATGGCTAGCGCCGGTTTTAGCGTGAGCCTGACGGGCGGGGAAAGGGCGGTCAGTCCCCTCTACGTCCTCGGCGTCGCGAATTCCCACCTGGGGTTCTGGTACGTGTATCTGATCAGCAACAAGTTCCGAAGCGGGTGGATCACGTGCACCAAGCAGTACTTCGGGACGCTTCCTATTCACACCATCAACTTCGCCGACCCCGCCGACAAAGCCCGCCACGACCAGATGGTGGACCTGGTGGAGCGTATGTTGGCCCTGCACAGGCAACTGGCCGCCGCCCAGACCGCCCACGACAAGGCCACCATCCAGCGCCAGATCGAGGTAACGGACAGGCAGATTGATCGGCTGGTGTACGAGTTGTACGGGCTGACCGAGGAGGAGATACGGATTGTGGAGGGCGAGACGCGGTGACGCGGGGATAGGGAGAGGGGGAGAGCGGGAGTGCGGGAGCGCAACATGCCACGTATCCCGCCTCTTGTATCCGGCATCCGTTCCCCTAGTCCCCCAATCCCGACAGAGCGGGCGGAAGAGACCGCCCGGCTACGCGTTGCCTGGACTTGGCGTCCTGGCGTCTTGGCGGTTCCACACGTTGGTTGGTGGGCGTCTTGGCCGTTCTATTCGATCCGTGATGCATACAGCGGGGTGCGTGGAGCGTGGTGCGGAGAGCGGAAAGGGAACACGGAGCACGCAACACGAAGCCCGATCCCCGACACCCTATACCCGACACCCTATACCCCACCCAGGAGGATACGATGGCTGAATCACAGCGCAAGAAGAGATCAGTGTCAATGGGTACGTGCCAACTGTGCGGCGAGACCCACAGCAAGGCGGCCATGACCAGGCATCTCGAAGCGTGCCTGACCGCGCACGCTTCCGAGCTGCCCAAAGGCGGCCGCCAGCCCAGGCAGACACGCCTCTTCCATCTCCTGGTGGAGGGGCGGGGCATGCCAGAGTACTGGCTGCACCTGGAGGCGCCAGATAAGGCCCGCCTGAAGGACCTGGATGACTTTCTGCGGGACATCTGGCTGGAGTGCTGCGGCCACCTGAGCGCCTTCACCATTGACAACGTGGACTATCGAGTGGATGCAGACATAGACTGGGAAGACGGGCTGGATGAGGACTACGAGAGCATGCGCTGCACCCTCGACAAGGTACTCAGGCATGACATCAAGTTCGGCCACGAGTACGATTTCGGCACCACCACCTACCTGGCGCTGAGGGTCGTCTCGCAGCGTATCGCGCCCTACAAGGGACACACCGTCCGCCTGCTGGCCCGCAACGATCCCCCTGCACGGCCGTGCGCCGTGTGCGGCAAGCCCGCCACCCAGGTGTGCTCCATCTGTATCTATACGGACAGCGACGCCTGGTACTGCGAGGAGCACACGGATCAGCACGCGTGTGTGGACGAGGGCGACTACTTTCTGCCGGTGGTCAATTCGCCCCGCGTGGGGATGTGCGGCTATACGGGCGTGCCGTACACGTGAGCCAACTGGGTTCGGGGGATAGGGTAGAGGGTGGGGGGTGGAGGGTAGAGGGATCGTGGAGCAGCGAGTGGGAGCGCGACGGGAACATGCGATGGAACACGAATCTCTGTTTCACGTGAAACACTAAGCCCATGGCGCGTGTTCCGTGTTCTGTCCCTTGTCCCGCGCACACCACGCACCACGTCTCCCGCATCCGGCTTCCTGAACCCTATGCCCTCTTCCCTCCACCCTCTACCCTCTACCCTCTACCCTAGACACACACGGAGCACACACGGTGAACATCTTTCTCTCCGGCATCATTCAAGGCTCGCTGCCGGGCAAGACCATCCACGGCCAGGACTACCGCGAGCAGATCAAGGCTATCCTCCGCCGCTATGTCCCCGACGCCCAGGTCTTCTGCCCGATGGACTTGCATCCCCATAGCCCTGAGTACGACATGGAGACGTCGCGAGCCACCCTCATGGATATGATCAATCTGGCCGAGACCGCCGACCTGGTGGTGGCCTATGTGCCCGAAGCCAGCATGGGCACGGCCGTGGAGATGTGGAAGGCTTACGAGAAAGGCGTGCCTGTGATCTCCATTTCTACCC
>DAOUCN010000014.1:0-1963 GCA_034431995.1 Chloroflexota bacterium
GGACTGAGGGATGAGGTATGAGGGATGAGGACTGAGGGCCGAGGGATGAGGACTGAGGGATTAGGACGCGCTAGCGCACGAGCACAGGGCCAAGCACGACTTTGTCTGTGTCCATTCCAGATACAGGCAGGCGCTTCAGCGTTGGAAAATGGTACATGCCCACCTCGACACGATATGAGCCAGGCGTCGCATCGGCAGCTACTTGGATGGCAAGGGCATCGCGCACGACCTCACCCGGCAGCCAGGTGGTGGTGGGCTTGCTGCCATCGCGCGGGCGGGCGTCCCTCTGTCCTCGCTGTACTCCGTTCTCATCCAGAAGGTGTACAAAGACCGTGAAGTCCTCGGGCGGACGCCCAATAGCCTGCCAGATGAGGGTCAGGTGCACGGTATCCCCCGGTTGAGCCTGCGCATCCAGGCGCGCGTCCAGGAGCAGGATGTCCTCGCCCAGTCGGGCCAGGGGCGGGTGGGTCATGTCGGGCAGATCACTGGCGTCCATATAGCGCGGTGAGAGATAAGTGTAGCTCCCCAGGACAACCGCCGCCAGCAGCACGGCCAGAAGAACACCTGAGGGCTGGACACCCCCTAGCACACGCACGGCTGCACCCGATAGCAGGGCCAACAGCAGAGCGGCCAAGCTGAGAAGTTGCCACGGGTAGGCCACAAGCCGCGCTAGCGGCACCGCCCGCCACACTGGCTCCGCCACCGTCAGCGTCAGAAAGACCACTACGCTTAGCGTCCCCCACAGCAACGCGACGACCAGCGTTCCCGCGTCCCTCTCTTTTCCTCTCTCCCCCTCTCTTGGTCTCCGCGTCTCCGCGTCCCCGCGTCCGAGGAAAGCCAGC
The DNA here is from genome assembly GCA_034431995.1 of Chloroflexota bacterium. GTDB lineage: Bacteria > Chloroflexota > DTOL01 > DTOL01 > DAOUCN01 > DAOUCN01. Next base: position 843 of record DAOUCN010000014.1, read on the forward strand.
GCGGCCAAGGCCAGAGGCACCAGGCCGACCTGGAAGGGCATCTCGTCCCGCCAGCCGGCAACACTCTCGCCAAAACCCCAGGTCGGCGCGAACAACTGGAAGAAGTAGACGAAATGGTCGCGCCAGGCCGCCGTACTGGGCACAAGGATGTGGCCCGCCGGCAGGAGAATCACCAGGCCGGCCAGCATGCCGATCCCCATGAAAGAGGCGGCAAGCGCAGCAGGACAGCAGGAGAGAAAGTCCGGACGGCGTGGGCTGGCGGTGGGGTGAGAGCGCACATTCCGGGCACCGTCTATGCCGTATGGAGCAACAAGCCAGATCAGGGTTGCCAGGAGGCAGGCCAGGGGGAGCGTCAGGCCGAAGTGAGTGAGTGCGAGGGCTGCGGCGCAGAGGGCAGTGGCCATCAGCCAGCGGAGGCGGGGGCAGCGCATGGCCTCGTACAAGGCGGTGGCGAGACACGGAGCCAGGCCCAACAGCACTGACTCGGCCAGCGACCCGCGCACGTAGACCACCACCAGGTGATAGGGGATCAGCATGTAGACGGCAGCGGCTATGAGAGCGGCGTCTGCGCCCCAAAGCTGACGGGCCAGCACGTACATGGCGATGCCCGACAGGACGAAGCCGCCCGCGTAGAGACAGCGCAGGGCCGTCAGCGGGCTGACCCCCATGAGCTGGAGGAAGACCAGCAGCCAGGTTGCCAGGGGCCCGTCGCCCGGCGTGCCGTAGGGCGGCAGCCAGCCGAGCACGGCGCTCTCTCGCGCAGCCAGCACGTTGTACGCTGCTCCCAGGCCGCTGTGGGTGTGGACAAAACCCGGGTGGAGGAAAGGAGCCCAGGCAAAGAGCGAGATGAGAAGCACAGCCAACAACCCTACAGGGGCAAAGCCGGGAACAGCGCGCTCAGTGGCCTCCGCCTCGTGATCGGGCGGCATCTGGGTCTGCGTATGCGGGGGTGTGTCGCTCTGGCGACTCAGGTGTCGGTCTCCTTGGAAGCGTGGCTGTCAGTGCGCGATTATAGCACCGTAGTACAGGGGTGTCAAACTTGACCCTCCATCGGCTGCTCTGGTAGAATGAGGAGGGAGAGTATGACCGGAGGGGACTACCATGAAGGCAATGGTCTTGAC
>DAOUCN010000015.1:0-1853 GCA_034431995.1 Chloroflexota bacterium
CTTTGCGGTTTGTACTGCTAGAGAACAATGCGCCGCACCTCGTCGAAGTCTCGGCAATAGGCATAGCAGAGGGCGCGTGTGCCGCTCTCCACGATGTTGCCGCCCGCCATGCCGATGACCGGAAAGCCTGCCAGCCGGATAGCACACACTCCCGCCCCGCTGTCCTCGATGCCAACCACGGACTGGCGCTCCTCGAAGGGAATGCCCAGCCCCACCCGGCAGACCTCGGCATAGAGCCAGGGGTGCGGCTTGGCTGACAGCTCGCCCAGCGTGCCGATCTCGCCCTTGCGCAAGGGAAAGCCAGCAGTGATGATGGCGTCGTAGAAGGCGGCGGGATCGCCCATGCCCAGTGTGCGCAAGGCAGCCACGATCTCAGGATATGCCTTTTCGTACAAGCCGGAGGTGACAAGGCCAATCTTCACGCCTGCCCCTTTGACCGCCAGCAGAAAATCCTTTAGCCCCGGCGACGGCACAAAGGCGTCCACCCGCCCCCGCCCCGCCATGATCTCCTGCATCTCCCGATGGGTGTGCTCGAAGTAGATGCGGCGGGCGTCCTCCACCGCCTTGCCTGGACAGTATTTGCCGATGGCGTACTGCAGGTGCTCGGACACGCTGTGCCCCGAGACGTAGGGCAGGTCGGCTTCGGTGAACTCAAAGCGCGGATTACCCAGCAGGGTTGCCACCGTCTTCTGGATGATCCACACCCAGAAGCCCTCGCTGCGCACGCTGGTGCCGTCCAGATCCATCAGCACGGCCTTGATGGGTTTGCGCAGCTCAACAGGATGGACGGGATAGTAGGCGGGGTAGCCCATGGCGGAGAGCACGCAGGCCAGTGTGTGATGAGCAAAGGCGATGAACTCCACCTTGCCGTCCCCTGTGGTGGCGATGGCCTGCACGTCCCCTTCACCAACGGCGAAGCGGCCATCGCTGCTCCGGGTCAAGAGGCGAAATCCGGCCTCCTCGGAGATTGGCCCCAGTTCCGGCATGACCACGGTCTTGCTCACGGTGATCTCTCCCCAGCTTCTCACGGATGGCGGGTACGATACCCGCCCTACGTCGCAACTGAGCGTCTCAGGGCCGTTGGGCGCCGTGGCAGTGCTTGTACTTGCGCCCGCTGCCACAGGGACAGGGATCGTTGGGCCGCGCCTTGATGGGGCGCGGGGCAGCACTCTCGGTAGGCAGGATATCCATGATTCTGGCCGGTGCTTCTCCCGCTCGCAGCAGGGAGGCCATCAGCTTCATCGGGCGGTCAATGTGGGTGAAGAAAGCCCTATGGCCCTCGCACAGGTAGTTCAGGCCCGCTTCGCCTTTGGGCGTCGTGAGGATGCGATCCTTGGGGCAGCCGCCGTTGCAGACAAAGCGCACCGAGCACTCACGGCAATAGCGGGGCAGAGTGTTGCGCTTGTCTTGGCCGAAGCGGTACTGCTGCGGCGAGGCTACCAGGTCGAGGAGGGGGGTATGGGCAATGTTCCCCAGGCGATGGGCGGGGGTGACGAAGTGATCGCAGGCGTAGAGGTCGCCATTATGCTCCATGGCCAGGGCCTCGCCGCAGGTCGGCTCGAAGACGCACAAGCCAGGGCGCTGACCGCCCCACGCGGCCACCGCCACGTCGAAGATCTGCACGAAGACCTGCCCCACATCGCGGCGCACCCACTCGTCGAAGATGGCGATGAGGAACGCGCCGTATTGCTTGCCGCTGACGGAGTGGGGACTCACGTCTGCCCTCACCCTGTCCCTCTCCCACAGGGAGCGGGGACTGCTGCTCCCTCTTTCAAGGGAGGGGGAGCTGCTGCCCCCTCTCCCGCCAGGGGAGAGGGCAGGGCTGAGCGCCGTCTGCCCCCTCTCCCCGTGGG
>DAOUCN010000016.1:0-1718 GCA_034431995.1 Chloroflexota bacterium
GCGCCGCAAAACGACAGTATTAAAATAGGTTGTTCTTGGGAGGGCTTAGCCCGCCCAAACCCTCCCAGGGGGCGGGGCCTGGGTGCGCGGGCCTCCGGCCCGTGTCCGCTGAGGGATGGGGAAACCCGGTTTCCCCATACCCCTGCTCCAGCAGCCTATTTTCACGTTAGTGTGCGACGCAGCCGTAGAGACGGCGCTCGCCATCTCCCCGGCACACTGTCAAACGCAAACCGCAGGTTTTGAAATATGCCTGACCATCCCGCCCTCGAAGACGCGATGAGGGTGGGACGCTGCGCTCCCAGGCGCGTGGATGCCCCCAGGGGTGAACAGGTGCGTTCTCTCCCTTAACTTGCGCAGGAGCACGTGAACCGGTATCATAGGCGCGCTCGTGGGCAGCCGCGTCCACGCGCTGGCGAAGGCGAACGCGCCTCGCCGTCAACTCGCGCGGAAAAGCAGAGGAGAATCTTCGATGCGTGTGCTGATCCTTGGCGGTGATGGTTACCTGGGGTGGCCTACCGCGATGCACCTGTCGGCGCGCGGTCATGACGTGGCGGTGGTGGACAACATGGCCCGCCGTGGCTACGACAATGAGCTTGGAGCCGAGAGCCTCGTGCCCATCGCCTCGCTGCAAGAGCGCGTCGCTCTCTGGGAGGCGCTGACCGGCCGGAAGATCGCTGCTCATATTGGCGATATTTGTGACTACACGTTTTTCGGACCGGTGGTGCAGGAGTTCCAGCCTGAGGCGATCGTGCATTACGGCGAGCAACGCGCCGCCCCGTATTCGATGATCGATCGCCGCCATGCTGTCTATACCCAGGTGAACAATGTCGCAGGCACCCTCAACGTGCTCTACGCTATCGCCGAGTACGCGCCTGATTGTCACCTGATCAAGCTTGGCACCATGGGCGAGTATGGGACGCCGAACATCGACATCGAAGAGGGGTATATAACCATCACCCACAAGGGCCGCACCGACACGCTACCCTACCCGAAGATGCCCGGTTCGTGGTACCACGCCTCGAAAGTGCACGACAGCGTCAATATCCATTTCGCCTGCCGGATCTGGGGCCTCCGCGCCACCGATCTCAACCAGGGCGTGGTGTATGGGGTGGATACCGACGAAATCCTGATTGATGAACGGTTGCGCACACGCTTCGACTACGATGCGGTGTTTGGCACCGTGCTCAATCGCTTCCTCGTGCAGGCCGTCGTCGGCGTGCCGCTCACCGTCTATGGCGAAGGCGGGCAGACCCGCGGGTTCCTCGATATCCGCGACACCCTGGCTTGCGTCGAGCTGGCAATGCTCAACCCTGCCGCTCCCGGCGAGTTCCGGGTCTTCAACCAGTTCACCGAACAGTTCAGCGTGTTGCAACTGGCCGAGGCCGTGCAGACGACCGGGCGCGAACTGGGCATGGAGGTCGCCATCCATCACCTTCCCAATCCCCGCGTCGAGAAGGAAGCGCACTACTACAATGCCGTCAACACCAGCCTGCTCAGCCTTGGTCTGCAGCCTCACTATCTCAGCGATACGCTGCTCGAGTCGGTCATTCATGTGGTGCAGCGCTATCGCCACAACGTTAAGCCTCACCTGATCCTGCCGAACGTCAACTGGCGCGAGACCGGCGCCCGCCCCGTCGAACGCGAGGCGACGGCGGATTAACTGCTGGCCGGGCCCGATCGCTAAGCTATGGTTCACCCCTACGTTCCCGTTGGCGGGG
>DAOUCN010000017.1:0-14419 GCA_034431995.1 Chloroflexota bacterium
GCGGCCCCCCAGCACCGCCGCGCCGTAATGGCCTCCGCCCCTAGGCCCGCCAGAACTGCCACGGATAGGCTATATGGGAAGACCCAGCGGAAAGCCGAGTGAAGCTGGCTGTAGCCCGGCAGGCCATGGTAGAGCAGGGCGTACAACGGTGTGCCGAAGGCGAACAGAAGGGAGAGAACAGCCAGGGCCGTAAAGATGATGGCATGGCGGGAGCGGCGCCAGACGCCCAAGACCGCCAAGAGGAGTGGCAGGATGCCAACGTAGCTGCCCGCCTCCACGTAGTTCTTCATGCCCCAGAAGATGGTGTTGATCGGCCGGCCGGCGTAGTCCTGGGTGACGGCTTTCGTTGTCCGCTCCACCACGTCGAAGTAGGCGTGGTGCGAGGGATTGCCGTAGAAGTCAGGGATGAAGAATGTAACGATCTGGCGCAGGGGGTAGGCCCAGCCGACAACGTCGCTGTAGGACACTGATCCCGCGCGGAAGCTGGTGCGCACCAGCTCGAAGAGGGGCACCACCTGCGCGCCGGCCAGTCCGATGCCCAGGATGGTCATGAGCACGACCCTTGCCAGTAAGCCGGCCGCGGACCTGTGGTCTCGCTCAGCACGCCAGAGGATGGCGGCACGGGTCACGGCGTAGAAGGCCAGCACGAGGAGGTTGTAGTAGGCGATCTCCACGTGCCCGGCCAGGAACTGGATGCCCAGGACGAGGGCCCCGGCGATCACCAAGAGTGTGTGCGTCCCGTCCAGCCCAGCCGCCGTAGGGCGGGCAGCGTGCTCGCTGTCGTGTCCAGCGTCGGACAACATGCCCGACCTACTGGCCATGAGTTCCACGATTGCGAGCAATAGGGGCAACCAGGCCGCCGCGCTGATAATCATCGGGAAGACCACGCTGACGACGAAGAAGCCGCTGAAGGCGTAGGTGATGCCACCTATCAGGCTGGCAGCAGGCCCTGCCCCCAGCACGCGCAGAAGGATGTACATGTTGAGCCCGGCCAGGAAAAGGGTGAGGGCGGCAAAGAGGCCGAAGGCCTGTCCCAGAGGCAGCAGGTAGAACAGGATGCTCAGCGGATAGAGGGCAGAATGCTGCCCGGCAGCCAAGAACGGTACTCCGGCAAAGAGATAGGGGTTCCACAGCGGAATCTGGCGGTTGCGCAAGGATTCGACGATGAAGCGCTTCCAGGGGTAGTTCTCCAGGATAAGGTCGCTGAGAAGAGCATTGTGAGGGATGTCCACACCAAGAGCCGCAGCGTTACCCCCCCACGGCAGCCACTGATACAGGTTGTCGGCAGGCAGGAGCGTCTTGCCGCCCGCCAGCACCGGCCAGAAGAAGATGGCGGGCAATGCGAGGAGGACCAGAAGGGCCCAGAGATCAGAAAGACGGCGCGACAGCAAGTCTACTCTTCTCTTTGCGGTCTTTGCGCACTCTGCCGTTGAAGCATGGAGGCTGCTCGCCCATGGTTGCGGTAGCGCCACTTCATCTGCCAGACTCGCCACGCAGCTTCAGCATTGACCCGCACCGACATCTTGCTCTTTCCCTTGGCCCGATCCTCGAAGTAGATGGGAATCTCAAGGACGCGGAAACCAAACCTCTGGCACAGGTAGGCGATCTCGACCTGGAAGATGTAGCCATTGGAGCGCACCATGGGCAGGCCGATCTCTTCGAGCACCCGGCGACGTAGACACTTGAAGCCAGCGGTGGCATCGTGCACGTTGAGGCCCAGGATGATCGGGGCATAGACGCGACTGCCCCACCAGCTCAGAAAGCGGCGCCAGGCAGGCCACCGGTCGTCCACGTGGCCACCGGGGATATAGCGCGAGCCGACTACCACGTCGTAGTCGCTGATCTTGTCTAGCATGACGGGTAGATACGATGCCTTGTGAGAGTGATCGGCGTCCATCTGGACGATGTAGTCGGCCCCGTTCTCCAGCGCCCAAGCGAAGCCTGCCACGTAGGCCGTGCCCAGGCCCTGCTTACGAGGCCGATGCAGCACCTGGACATGGGGATTATGGGCGCGCGCCAGGTCATCGGCGATTTGGCCTGTGCCGTCGGGCGAGTTGTCGTCCACCACCAGGATGTCCAATCCGGGGATACGCAAGGCCAGGATGGCCTGCACAATCTCCTGCAGATTGGCAGCTTCGTTGTAGGTGGGCATGACCACGATGGTCTTCATCAAGGGGTCTCTGCCTTCTTCGCTCACAGGACGGGATTATAAAGGCGGGAGGCGTGTCCTGTCAAGGCAACATCCGCATCAGCCCCGCACCAGGGCGATTTCCAGCGCCTCGGCCACACTGCGCGCCCCGTGAAGCTCCAATCCCGCCGTTTTCAGGCTACTGCGTATCATCGCCTTGGGCAGCAGACAGCGCCTAAAGCCCAGTTTGGCGGCCTCGTTCAGCCGTTTCTCCACCTGGCTTACGCTGCGCAGTTCGCCGGACAGCCCCACCTCACCGATGGTAACCATGTCCGGTTGGACGGGAGCATCCCGAAAGCTGGAGGCGATGGCCAGGGCTACACCCAGGTCGGCGGCAGGTTCCTCTACCTGCATGCCACCTGCCATGTTCACGAAGATGTCTTGGTTCGCGAGACCGAGCCCCACACGTTTGGAGAGGACGGCGGTGATGATGAGCAAGCGGTTGAAGTCCATCCCATTGGCTGTGCGGCGGGGCAGGCCGAAGCTGGTGGTGCTGGTAAGCGCCTGACACTCCACGAGGAGCGGCCGCGTGCCCTCCAGCGTCACGATGATCGCCGATCCCGGAGCCGTCGAGCGCTCCGCCAGGAACACCTCTGACGGATTGCTGACTTCTACCATGCCCTCCTCTCGCATTTCGAAGACGCCCACCTCGTTGGTGGAGCCGAAGCGATTCTTCACCCCCCGCAGCAGGCGATAGGACTGGAAGCGCTCGCCCTCCAGGTAGAGCACGGTGTCCACGATGTGCTCGAGAACACGGGGTCCGGCGATTGCCCCCTCCTTGGTGACATGGCCAATCAGGAAAATGGGCACATTGCTGCTCTTGGCCGCCTGCATGAGGCGCAGTGTGCACTCCCGCAACTGACCGACGCTTCCTGCCGCCGATTCCAGCTCCTCCACATAGACGGTCTGGATGGAGTCAATGATCACGAGACGCGGGCTGAGCGTGGCGAGATGTTCCAGGATATAGCCGAGGTTGGTCTCGGCGAGGACATAGAGTGCTGGCGGCTCGATGCCCAGGCGCGCAGCGCGCATCTTGATCTGCTGGGGCGATTCCTCACCGGAGACGTAGAGGACAGGGCCACTCGCGTCGGCGACCATGGCGGACACCTGCAAGAGCAGCGTGGACTTGCCGATGCCCGGATCGCCGCCAATCAAGACCAGCGAACCCGGAACAATGCCCCCACCGAGGACACGGCTGAACTCGCCCATGCCGACTGAGATGCGGGTGAAGGAGTCGGCGCTGATCCTGGGCAGGGGCGTCGGCTCGGCCCGCGGGCCAACCGTGGCCAAGCGCGAGGCGGCAGGAGGGGACTCCCGCGTCTCGACGTAGCTGTTCCATGCCCCGCAGTTGGGGCACTTGCCGACCCAGCGCGTGGATTCCGCGCCGCATTGCTGGCAAACGAACTTCACGCGAGCCTTTGGCATGTGGCTTCCTCGACATGAGTCGGGCAGCATGCCCGACCTATGGGCTGTGAGATGTCGGGCAGCATGCCCGACCTACGGGCTGTGAGATGTCGCGCAGCATGCCCCACCCACGCCATCAGTTTACCACAAATGGGGGAAGAAAGCATCCCCCACCCGCGGTGGCGCTCGGTGGGGATTGGGAGATCACGGAATCTGGGAAGCCCACGCCGCGCTACGACTGCTGCCCGCCAACGAGCATCAAGCGCAGACCCTCGCGGCTCAGCAGGACGTAGCCAATCAGCAGCGGCGTAAGGTGCGTCACGCGCAGGAGGAGGGGAAAGGCTACCGCCGTCGCCGGGTCAACGCCAAAGGGCACCAGCACGGCCGTGCCCACGAACTCCCACAGGCCGACGCGTCCGGGCAGGGACGGCACGAAGCTGGCCAGATTCACCAGCAGGGCCATCAGCATGGAAGCCTGCACCGGCACGTCGAGGCGCAAGGCGCGGCCGATGATCACGAACAGCGTGATCGTGGTGGTCCATTGCACGGCGGTGACAAGGCCTGCCGCTAGCAGGGAGCGCGCGTTCTGGTAGCGGAAGCCGTCTGCAAAGCGACGCAGCCGCGCGACGATGGCGCGAGCCAGCCGGGGTGACACCCTTCCCAGGGCTTGTTCGGTGACCCGCACCGTCCAGTCGGTGCGATAGGCGACGAGCGTAAGCGCCAGGATGAGTAGGACGAATGGCCCAACAGCCAGTTCCTCCAGCAAGTCAGCCCAGCCAGGCAGGGGAAGGAAGACTAGCGCACCCAGTAGAATGACAATCAGGCTCAGGAGATCAAAGAGCTTCTCCACAACGATGGAGGCGAGAACCGAGGAGCGGGACACCCCACCGCGCGTACCCATGACGGCTGCCCGCACCAGCTCCCCGGTCTTGGCAGGCAGCAGGTAGTTGCTGAAGTAGCCCATCAGTAGCGATGGCATGACTTGCCACAAGCCGAAGCGCCCCACTGGCTCCAACAGGATGCGCCAGCGCACACCACGGATAAGCTGCACCAGGAGGTACAGGACGATGCCGATGGCCAGGTACCGGTAATCGGCGTTGCCGAGGGCCTGGCCCATGGCCCGCAGACTCACCCCCCGCAGGGCCAGGGCAAGCAGGCCGAGACTGACGACCACAGCCGCCAATAGACGTACAACGTTCCCCAGGCCAGTTTGCTTCTTCACACAGGCCTCCTAGCAGTCTCCTATTCTCCTGGCGCACGCTCTACAAACAGGCGCACGTGGTCCAGCCAACTGGTGCGGTGCCAGCCGTAGGCGTAGTCTCGGAAAGCGACGCCTATTTGAGCCGTCTGCGCATCGGGCGGAGTTGGTCCCTCCACTACCTGCAGGTACCAGCCTGGGTAGTCACTCGCCGGGAGCGCGATAGGCGGCCTGGTGGACATCTCGCTGTCCTCACGCAGCCGTCGTCCGTCCTTGTCGAAGAAAAGCACGACCAGTTGCGGCGATACTGTGTAGAAGCCCTCTACAGGCTGCTTGGTCAGCATCGTTGCCTGCAACAACCGCCCCGGTGTCACAGTGAACTTCTCTCCGCTCATCACCGCGTTGCCCCGCATTGCCATCGTCGTGCGCAGCGAGAACTGACCGGCAGCCTTGACGGAATCGTCCGGGGCGGCGCGCACGGCCCCGGCTGTCACAGTCCAGGACGCCAGGCCGTTCTCAAAGCTGGGGTTCTGCAAGGCGATCTCCATGAATGTCACGCTGCGACTGCTGAGGCCCTTAGCCCTTTCGCTGTGAACCGACCACACGGTCACCTGGGGCAGATCCACTGGTGGCACGCTGTAGATATGTGCCAAGAACTCCGTGTCGAAGTAGGCCGCGACCTGGCGCGCCGAGCCCGTATTGGGTGGCAGAAGAACGATGTCCCCCGGCTGCGCCTGCTCGATGGCGGGCTGGATCAGACTTCGCCAGGGAACGAACTCCTCCTCGGCCAGGGCCTGCTGGCTGAAGATGCCCTTTCCGCCGACCCCGTAGGGCAGGTTAGGGAAGTTCGCGAGCGAAACGATGGCGACTATCAGCACCCAGGCCAGGTTGGCGACATGGCGGCTGCCTCTGCTCCAGACACGAGCTGTCACGTGTGCTATCCCCGCGCGTATTGGCTCCGCACAGGAGAACGCGATAACAGGCAAGTATACCGGCAGGGCAAAGATGATATACCTGACAGGCAGACGTCGAGGGTCGAGCACGATGAATGCGGCGGTTGGCACAAGCGTCGTAAGGACGAGAAACTGCAACTGCTCGTACCTCTTAGTGCGCCACAGCCAGATCAGTCCGAGCGCAAACGCCAGGCCAAAGAAGACCATGCCCCAGTTGTTGTTGCCGCTGAGATCCATCAAGAGACGCGGCAAGGCGTCGGAGGTTGGCATTTGTTCGATCTCTGCTTCTCTCTGTCGCTGCCTGGCGAGGAAAGCTACTCGGAACGTCGGCAACCAGGGAAGATAGAGCAGACCCAGCACGATCACGCTTGCTATCAGCCCTCGCCCCTGTGCGAGGAGGCTCCGCACGACGTCGCTGTTTTCCATTCGGCTGCCTGTCTGCTGACGTGCCCTGCCGATGACGACGATTGCAGCAAAGAGAAGGGCGCCGCCCAGCGGCAGCACGAAAAGATAGTGCGTGTACATCCCCAATGCCGCTACCAGCCCGAACGTTATCCACCAGAACATCGGGTGCTCGTGCAGCGCCCTCCACAGCACGTAGAGCGCCAAGGCAGCGAGCAAGGCAAAGGCGCTGTACATGCGCGCGTTCTGCGAATAGAGCACATCTATCGGGGAAATGGCCATCAGAAACGCAGCCATAAAGCCCACGCGGGCATCGAAGAGCTGTTCGCCCAGAAAGTACAGCGCGGGGACGGTCAGTATGCCGACCACCGCGGCCGGAAAGCGAATCACCCACTCGTTCCAGCCCGATCGAATCAGGAGCTTGGTGATCACAAACCATAGGGGTGGATGTGCGCTGAAATCGGCCACATAGTGGAAGAAGTCCGCCCAACCGCGCTGGGCAAAGCGGAGCGTGAAAGGCTCACCATCCCACAGGCTGTCGAACTCCAGCCGGTAGAAGCGCAAGGCAGTGGCGAGGAGCGTCAGCACCAGAATAGGGAGCCAGCGCAAGACACGCCGGGAAATGCTGGCAGGCCGTATGGATGCCATGTCCGTTTCTCCTCCTCGACGCATGTCCGGACTATGGCCAATGTCGGGAAGCGCGCCTGAATCCTCGGGCAGGTTGCAGAACCTGCGGCAGGATCGCTATGGTCGGCGTACCCAGATCTGACTCACGGTTCTCTCTGGACAGATCTCCAAGGACACGGGCCGAGACTCGTATGTCGTCTCCAGTCTCTCATGGAGCAGGGGGTTGTTTGGCACCTCGCCGCTGGTTACGGCCACAGGTGACTTGTGCGTCTCCAGTGGCTGGAAGCTGACAACACCAGCCACGGCCGGATGTGCGACGACTTGCAGACCAGGTCGCTGCTGACCCCTGCTGCCAGCCGATCCTCATTCCGCCGGCGCCTCCTCTACGAAGACGCGCAGCTGGTCAAGCCAACTCGTTCTGGCCCAGCCGTACGCGTAGCCCCGGAAAGTGATGGTAAGCTGGGCGGCTTCCGCTTCCGCAGGAGCAGGCCCCTCGACCACCTGCATCTGCCAACCCGGGAACTCCCGCGATTCGACGAGGAGGGCTGGCCTCGCCGACACGTGGTACACCGTGGTAATCGCCCGTTTGTCCTTGCCGAGGAAAACCACGCCGAGCTGAGGCGATAGGGTATAGAAGCCTTCGACTGGGTGTTTGGTCAGGATCGTTGCTCGCAACAACTGGCCCGAGGTGACTGGGAAACTCTCACCAGTCATCACCGCGTCCCCCGGTTTGGACATCGTGGTGCGGAGAGCAAAGCCGCCCTCAGCCCTCACGGCGTCATCGAGCGCCACCGCGACGACCCCGGCTGGCGAAGTCCACGGGGAAAGGCCGCTCTCAAACCCCGGATTCTGCAGCGTCAGCTCTCGGAACTTGGCCTGTCGAGTGACGGGCAACTGCGATTTCCTATCGGCGACGGACCAGACCGTAACGTGGTCGGAATGTGTCGGGGCAGTGTTGTAGAGCCGTGCGAGAAACCGTGGATCGAAATACGCTACGACCATACGGGCGGACGCCGTGACGGATGGAAGAATGAGCACATCACCTGGCTGTGCCCCGTCTTTGGCGGCCTGTGTGAGCGTCCGCCAGATGGCGTTGCCTTCGTCGGCTTTCTCGCTGAAGATGTCCCTTTCCACCTTCCCGTAGGGCAGGTTGGGCAGATTGGCGAGTGCGAGGACGGCGAACATCACCAGCCAGGCCAGACGCGTGAACTGGGGGCTGTATCGTGACCAAGCCCGGCTCAGGATGCGCGCGATCCAGAGTGGGATCGGCTCGCTGCAAGCAAGGGCGATCAGCAGCAGGTACGCTGGCAGAACGAAGATGAGATAGCGGACAGGCAGTCGCCGAGGTTCGAGCAGCACGAAGGCCCCACTCGGCACCAAGATGGTCAGCACGAATAGTAGCAGATGCTGGTTGCGCCTGGTCCGCCATAGCCACACCAGCCCAAGCCCCGCTGCCAGGGCGAAGAAGACGAGGCCCCAGTTTTGGTTCCCGCTGAGGTCCATCAGGAGACGGAGCATGGCGCCAAGGGGCGGAAGCTGCTCGGTGACTTCTTCCATGCCCAACTGCCTCAGAATGAAAGCGGATACAAAAGGACGGATCCAGGGAAGATAGAGGAGCGCCAGCGCGAGGACGCTGGCAAGCAGACCCCGTCCGTGGACCAGTAGATTCTGCCCAAACTGGCGCGCATGCATCAGCCCATCGCTTGCCTGGCGCGCCCTGCCGATGATGGTGGCAGCGGCGAAGAGAAGCGCACCGCCCAATGGCAGCAGAAAGAGGTAATGGGTGTACATGCCCAATGCTGCGACCAGGGTGAGTGCCGCCCACCAGCGAGCCTGTCCCTCGTGCACCGCACGCCACAGCGCATAGATGAGGAGCTGTGAGAGCAGAGCGTAAGTCGTGTACATGCGTGCGTTCTGTGAGTAGAGAACGCATATGGGGGAAATGGCCATCAGAAAGGCGGCCATGAATCCGACGCGCGCGCCAAACAGATGCTTGCCCAGAACGTACAGCGTCGGTACACAGAGCACACCGGCAACCGCAGCGGGAAAGCGAATCACCCACTCGTTCCATCCCGACGGGATCAGGAGCTTGGTGAGCGCAAACCAGAGGGGAGGATGGGCGCTGAAGTCTGCCACGTAGTGCAGGAAGTCTCCCCACCTGCGCTGGGCAAAGAGCAGCGTAAAAGGCTCGCCATCCCAGAGGCCGTTCCCTCCCAGCCCGTAGAGGCGTATGCCTGCGGACAACAGCGTCAGCGCAAAGATGGGCAGCCAGCTCAAGCCACGCCCGGGATTGGTGGCAGGCCGTATGGATGCCATGTCCGTTCCTCCTCCTCGATGTATGTCCGCACTACGGCCAATGTCGGGAAGCGTCCCTCAATCCTCGGGCAGGTTGCAGAACCTGCGGGAGGATCGCTATGGTCGGCGCACCCAGATCTGACTCACGGTTCTCTCTGGACAGATCTCCAAGGACACGGGCCGAGACTCGTATGTCGCCTCCAGTCTCTCATGGAGCAGGGGGTTGTTTGGCACCTCGCCGGTGGTCACGACCACGGGTACTCTCTGTTTGTCCAGTAGCTCGAAGACGGCGCCCATGTCGCCGATCTCGCGGCGCATCACGTTGAGGTGCTTGTCACCGATGTGCACCATGCGAGTAGCATTGGTCTTGTCCAGGAGAACCAATGGCGCCAGACAGCCGAAGAACTGCACGTCGGTGTCTGACCCCACCATGCGGTAAAGCTCCTCAGCCGCTGCTTGTTGTCCGGGCAGTCCAGGCCCCGAGCGTGTTCGGAAAGAGATCCTCGCATTCACTACGCTCAAGAGCAGAATGACGGCACAACCGGCCACTCCCGCCTTCCACCACAGTCCATGGCCTTCGAACTCCTTCTGTGTATCGAGGGAGAGGACAGCAACCCAGGCAAGCCCGGGTGCGGCAGCGATCAGCAGCATGAGGCAGTCGGCCCGCCCCTGGAAGTCGAACAGACTGAAGAAGCCTAGCCCCAACCAAGCCACCACAATGGGCAGGCGATCCGGCGCGCGCACCGACGCCCATGCGGCCCTGAGGCGATTCGGCACAGCGCGAACCTGCACCGCAGGCCCAAGAGACTGAAAGGCAAAGATGAACCAGCCCAGGATACCGACGTAGACGCTCCAGGATTGCACGAAGAAGGCTACAAATATCCGTCGGACGATATAGACCGCGTTGTATGCCATCTTGTAGAGGGGATTGCGACGAGTGACAGCCGAGGCCCCGAAGCTAAACTGCGAGTAGACTGCCTGGCCGATGGCAGTGCCCAGGGCGCCATTGGCCGCGAAGTAGGCGAGGACAGCAGCGATGGGCACAGCCACACCTATCAGCACGCGCGACGCGACACGCCAGCGCGGCTCGTCTGTCTGGCTGATGGCGGCTAACAGGGTCGCGACCATGAAGACTCCGGCCGGCTGCCAGGACAGGAAGGCCAGCGCTCCACAGAACCCTGCCCAGCCCCATGACCGGCGAGCCGTCAGCCAGATGGACAGAAAACCAAAGGACAGCACGATGAGCTTCGGTTCGAGACCTGTTGCCCCCAGCAAAGGAACGAGATTCGTTCCTGCGGTTACGGCGCCGGCGATTAGCCCACCCACGACCGCCATGTCCTTGCCATGCCGCCACACTCGGCTGCCAACCACCGCCGATCCTGCGAGGCAGGCCGCGAAGACCGCCATCCCGCCCAAGACCACGAAGACTGCGCGCACGCTGACCACGTCGCTGACGCTGAGGGCGCGCCCCACCATCAGGGCGGCCGCGGACAGCATCGGCGTCATGGGGGTCTTGACATAGAAGGCCGAAACGTAGGGCGGCACGCCCCGCAGCATCTGCTGGGCGACATAGAGCTGGATGGTCTGGTCGCCAATCATGGACACTCTGTCCAGCCCCATGGTGACGCTCCAGGCCATAGTGACAAGGGCCAGAGCCAGATAGAGCCAGACGGAGATGCGCCGCAACAGGGTGCCGGCGAACACAAGGCTTGTGGCGACAGTGGGCGGTGAGGCCTCTGTGGCGGTCTGGGCGAACACAAAGTTCGCCCCTACCTTGTCACGGAAAGGCGGCAGTAGGGGGGAACCTTGTGATCGCCCTTCGCCGTGGGTCATGCGATGTAGCCCAGGTTCTCCAGTCGCCATCGTATTTGTTCCTCTTCCTCGGGTGAATAGGGGGTCTCGGCAGGACCACCTATGCCCTCAGCAGCGGTATGGCTGGGCGGCCGCTCCGCCAGGATGTGCTCAGCAAACACCTCGGCCAGGACGCAGCCGTCCATGTCTGCTGGGATGGCGCAGCCGAGAGCATGGACGATGGTGGGCGCCAGGTCAACCAGGCTGGCACCAGCGACACTGCCAGGCTTGACTCCTCGGCCCGCCACGATGAGCGTTCCCTCCATGCGATGATGGCCGGTGTGGCCGAAGGTGGGGGCAACGACGCGGTTGGAGGCGAACTCCGACTCGCCAAAGGCCACGTAGCGGAAGCCGCGCGGCTGCAGGATCAGGTCGGGAAGCTCGTCCAGGTAAGGCCCGTGGTAGACCTCTTGCTGGCGGTAGACACGCTCGATCAGGCGGCCTCCTGTACGCCGGTCGCGCAGGTCGAGCAATTCCTCTTTCAGCCGCTGACAGAGCTCATCGTACTCCGCCCCCGGGCGCACGGTGCCGTGGGGCTGGCGCCCCTGCAAGTTGACATAAATCTGGCCAATGTGACCCAGGGCGTAGGCCCGCGTGCGCTGCCAGTCCACGTTGCCGAAGGACAGGAAGATGTGCCGCAGGCGGCGGTAGGCCTGGCCGCGATTGGCCTGGCGGCGCAGATCAACGCCCACGGCGCGCACGGCGCGGTACACGTTTTCGGGCGTGAAGCCGAGTCGAAAGAGCAGGCGGCGGAGGAGGGTGAGGGGGTCGCCCTTTAGAGCCAGATAGCCCTTCTGCAACAGCCAGTTGTTCAGGTGCAGGAATCCGTCGAGGGGGCCGAAGCCATGATCTGACATCACGATGATGAGGGCATCGTCGCCCACCGCGTGGACGATCTCGCCGATTCCGCGATCAACGGCGGTGTAGACGGTGAGGATCTGGTCGCGGCGGGCGGCGAGCGCGGGGGAAAGAGGCTGGGACGGCGCCAGCAGGTGAAAGAACTGGTGCTGGATTGGGTCCAAGGCCATGAAGACGAAGGCGAAGAAGGCAGGGTTGTATCTGTCGAGGAGATAGAGGGCAGCTCGAACGCGCTGCTCGGTGTCGCGGCAGAGCCGATTGGCGTACACGCCGGGATCGGCAGCGACGACGCCTTCGCCCTCGTATGGGAGATAGCCCCCCACGGCCTGCTGCAGCTCTTGCGCAAGCTCAGGGGGGTAGGCGATGTTGGCGCTGCCTGGCGGCGTCATCATGCCCGTGAGCATGAAGCCATTGACAGGCTGGGGCGGGTATTCCATGGGCACACCGACGATGCCGACGCGGTGGCCAGCTCTGCCCAGCCAGTCCCAGAAGGGGGGCATGCGGCGCTGGGCGCTGGTGGCGACGCCTACCTCGTAGCCGTGGCCAGGGAAATGCACGAAGTCAACGAGGCCGTGCTTGCCTGGGTTCATCCCAGTTGCGAACGACGTCCAGGCAGCCGCGGTGATGGGCGGCACGCTGGAGAGGAGGGGGCCGACCGCTCCTTGCTCCATCAAGCGGGCCAGATTTGGCATGCGGCCGGCCTGGGCCAGCGGACGTAGGATGTCTAGCGTCGCCCCATCCAGGCCGATGACGAGAACGCGTTTCCAGGGTAGTGAAGCCATGTTCTTGATGAGCGACTCCCTCATTATGTGGAGTCCGATGACTCCTGTCATCGGAACCGAGCCCTTCTGCGCCAGTGCGCTTGCGACGATGGAGTCGTCGCACTCCACATGGCTAGCGCACCGTGTATGTCACCTTCGGATTGCCGCGGTCGTCCTTGACGACGAGTTCCACACGGTCGGGATTGGTCAGCACACGGATTAGACCGTAGCCGCGGCAGTCTCCCTTGTCCGTCATGTAGGTGCCTTCACTCCAGGTGCCAATGGAGATCCCCGTGCCGCACTGGTTCCAGTTCAGGTTGGGCGAGGGAACCAGCATGTCGGGCAGGCCCGCATTGCTGCCGTTGTCAATACCGCCTGCGTGCAGGTCGCCCGAAATGACGACGACGCCAGCGATGCCGTTTTCTCTGATGAAGTCCAGCAGGGCAGTGCGCTCGTAATCGAAGGCAGACCACGCGTCGGGCTTCTGGGCGGTGACGTTCCATACCGATGGGCTGACGATGAACTTCCAGCGGGCCTGGGACTGGCGCAGCCCTTCTTTCAGCCACTGAAGCTGGCCGTTTTCCCCCAGGTTGTCGCCGTCGAGCATGGACTTGTCGGGCCCGTCTGGATCCCGGTTGTTGTCCCGCTGGCTACGGGAATCGAGCAAGAAGAACTCGGCCTGTGCGTAGCGGAAGCTCTGCCAGATACCGTATGGCCCCACAGGATACAGGGGGAAGTACTCCTGCAAGACCGCACGGGAGACGTCCTTCCAGGGATAGGTCTTGTCGCCGTTGTTCTGCCCATAGTCGTGGTCATCCCAGATGTGGGCCACGGGATAGCGGCGTAGGATGAGGTTGACGAAATCATGCATGTTGCGGGCAGGGGTGTAAAGGTCACGGAACATGCGGCGTTTGGCGCTACGCGCTTGCTCTGCGGTCTTCCCAGAGGGGTTGCGATGGTCAAAGTCGCCGCCGATGATGACAAGGGCTGGATTCTCGTCGCTGGCGCGGTCGAACGTCTGCACCCTGGGCAGATTCTTGACAGCGGACGCAAAGTCCGTCAGCACCACCACAGAGAACTCGCGCTCCTGGTCTGGGGGTGGGAAGGTGGCGAACTGCGGATAGGGAGCGGAGAACTGCGACCGGCCGTTGACAAGGACGTCTACGTAGTATGTGGTCTCTGGCGAGAGGTTGGTGAGTGCAATCTGGGCGGTGAAATCGCTGGCGGAACCGGTCTCAACGGCCTCACTGTGCGTTGGTGAGCTCAGCGCTTCATCCGTACCATAGGCGAGCTGAACGCTTGCTGCCACGTTAGTGCGCGCCCAGACCAGTGCCGACTCCCAGGTGACGGCGCCGACGAGGGGGCCGTGGCTGAGGCGAGGTGGTCCCGTGCGTATCCCCGGGAGGCCTCCGTCTCCCGCCAGGGCCGCACAAACGACGATTACGACAAGGACGACAAGGAGAAGGGGTGCCTTTCTCATCCGATATACCCAAGCTGCTGCAAGCGACGGGCGATTTCTTCTTCCTCCGCAGGCGTGTAACCAGTTTCCACCTGCGCGGTCGCGACTGCCCCTGCCCCGGTGGTGACGAGATGACTGGCCATGAAATCCGGTGTCAGGGCCTGCACCAGCACCTGGCCGTCCATGTCCGCGGGTACGGGCAGGCCGAGGAGGTGGAGAATGGTGGGAGCCAGGTCCAGGATACGTGCTCCCTCCAGGCGCTGGCCGCTGCGGACGTGTGGGCCTTGCATGGCGAGGAAGCCGTCCATGCGATGGTCGCCGGAGTTGCCGAAGGCTGGCTCGATGACACGATGGGAGCTGAAGTCAAGCGTGCCCAGGGCCTTGTACGTTGGGCGCAGAAGGAAGAGCACATCGGGGGCATTG
>DAOUCN010000018.1:0-9472 GCA_034431995.1 Chloroflexota bacterium
TGCTGCGAGAAATTTACGGCGGCGCCGTCCGCTGAGCACTATTGATCCAGGAGGATACACGACGTCATGCCTTACGATGAACTACAGAACACCGAGCTATCCGCCGAAGAACGAGCGCCAACAACACCTGCCACTCCACAAGAACCGAATGCGCTTGAGAGCTTGCAACAAGCCCTGAGCTCTGAGCGCGAGCGCGCCGACGCCAACCTTGCCGGCTGGCAGCGAGCAGCAGCGGACCTGGCAAACTACCGCAAGCGGGTAGAGCAGGAGAAGAACGATCTGATCAAGAGCGCCAACGCCGAGCTTGTTCTTAGGCTGCTGCCGGTGCTGGACGATCTGGATAGGGCGTTCCAGACACTACCAGACACACTGAGTAGCTTGACATGGGTGCAAGGCATCATGCTGATTGACCGCAAGTTGCGGGCCGTGTTGGAGCAGGAAGGCCTGGCACCATATGAGTCTGTGGGCCAGGAGTTCGATCCCGCCTACCACGAGGCAATACTGCAGGAGGAGTGCGACCCTGCCAACGACGGCAAGGTGCTCACCGAGCTGCAGAAAGGCTACCGGTTCCATGACCGCGTCCTGCGTCCCGCCATGGTCAAGGTAGGCAGGACACGCCACGCATAGCAGTGGCAGTATGGCAGGTTGGCCACGGACACGACGGCAGCCGCCACGTGCAACTCGCAAAACAAGAAGATTGATCCAAGGGAGGAATCGCTAGCAAATGGCTAAGATCATTGGTATTGACCTGGGGACGACAAACTCGGTCGTTGCCGTCATGGAGGGCAGCGATCCGGTCGTTATCCCCAATGCAGAGGGTGAGCGCTTGACGCCATCGGTCGTTGCTGTCACCAAGACCGGCGAGCGCCTGGTCGGGCGCTTGGCCAAACGTCAGGCCATCACCAATCCGGAGAACACTGTCTTCTCCATTAAGCGTTTCATGGGGCGTCGCTTCAACGAGGCCACGGTGCAATACGACAAGAAGCTCGTGCCATACCGTCTGAGCGAAGCGCCCAACGGAGACCTGCGGGTATGGATGGCCGAGCGGCAGTACTCACCGCCCGAGATCTCCGCCATGATCCTGCAGAAGCTCAAGACCGACGCCGAGGCATTCCTGGGAGAGAAGATCACCCAGGCCGTGATCACCGTGCCGGCATACTTCAATGACAGCCAACGCCAGGCTACCAAGGACGCTGGCAAGATCGCCGGGCTGGAGGTCCTGCGCATCATCAACGAACCAACCGCCTCGGCTCTGGCCTACGGCTTGGACAAGAAGAAGGACGAGCGGATCGCCGTCTACGACCTGGGCGGCGGCACTTTCGACATCTCCATCCTGGAGGTGGGGGAAGGCGTCTTTGAGGTCAAGGCCACCAACGGCGATACGCACCTGGGCGGCGATGATTTCGATCAACGCATCATTGAGTGGATCTGTGATGAGTTCAAGCGGAGCGAGGGCATTGACCTCCGCCAGGACCGTATGGCTCTCCAGCGTCTGAAAGAGGCCGCCGAAAAGGCGAAGTGCGAGCTCTCCAGCACCCAGACGGCGGAGATCAACCTGCCCTTCATCTCGGCGGACGCCTCGGGGCCCAAGCACTTGAACATGAGCCTGACGCGCTCCAAGCTGGAGCAGCTCGTCGGCGACCTGGTCGAGAAGACGGCAGGCCCTGTGCAGCAAGCCCTGGCCGACGCCAGCCTACAACCATCCCAGATTGACGAGGTGGTTTTGGTCGGCGGACAGACGCGCATGCCCATGGTGCAGAACCTGGTCAAGCGCATCTTCGGCAAAGAGCCCTACAAGGGGGTCAACCCCGATGAAGTGGTCGCCGTCGGCGCCGCCATTCAGGCCGCGGTTCTGGGCGGCGAGGTCAAAGACGTGCTGCTCCTTGACGTGACCCCGCTCACCCTGGGTATCGAGACTCTGGGCGGCGTCGCCACGCCCCTCATCGGCCGCAACACAACCATACCAACCAGCAAGGCGCAGATCTTCTCCACGGCCTCGGACAACCAGCCCAGTGTGGAGATCCACGTCGTGCAGGGCGAACGACCGATGGCTGCCGAGAACAGGACTCTGGGTCGGTTCATCCTGGATGGTATCCTGCCGGCACCACGCGGTGTGCCTCAGATCGAAGTGACCTTCGACCTTGATGCCAATGGCATTCTCTCCGTGTCTGCGAAGGACAAGGGGACCGGCAGAGAACAGAAGATCACCATCACCGCCTCGTCGGGCCTGAGCAAGGAAGAAGTGGAGCGCATGGTGCGCGAGGCTGAAGCACACAGTGAAGAGGACCGCCGCAAGCGTGAGGCGGCGGAAGCGCGCAACCAGGCCGATTCCATGGCCTATACTGCTGAGCGCACTCTGCGGGAGGCGGGTGACAAGATCCCCGCTGACCTCAAGAGCCAGGTGGAGGGCAAGATCGCGGCTGTCCGTTCGGCCTTGCAGGGGCAGGACACGGCCTACATCCGCCGCACGACGCAGGAGCTGTCGGACGCCATGCAGAAGATCGGCGCTGCGGTCTACGGCCAGCCTGGCCCGGGCGGGCCAACGCAAGGCGGCCCTGGCGCACCTCCACCGCCACCTGGCGGCGGGGAACAAGGATCAGTGGAGGGCGAGTACCGAGAAGTCTAAGGGCACGCCCCGTCGTTGGCAGCGGGGGCGCGCAGGTCTCTGTGCAGCAGGTCTCCGGCGACGCCGTGGCATTTGGCTACGTTGGAGAGCACAGACTGACCGCGCGCCCTTTTTTGCGCCCGAGCGATCGCTGTGGTATAATAGGCGCACGAACCTGTTGCTGCACTTGTCAGATTGCTCGCCTTGAAGGGGGGAGGACATGGGAACAGAGCGCGGGACAGCAGACGTGCCGTCCATCTATCTGCAGAAACTCGTGAGGCTTATCACGGGCACGCGGGCCATGGGCCGGGCGGTGCGGACGCGCGATGGCTATCTGCCCTATTCTGCCGAGCTTGACTTCGCCACCCAAGATATCGAGGCTACGCGCAGCGTGATCGAGTGGGTCAAGGAGCAGGCGCCCTACGGGGACGTCCAGCTTGTCGAGGCGAGCGCAGGGGCCGGGCTGCTCACCATCTTCGCCCGCGTCGATGTGCCCCAATTGGCCAGGTATCTGGCCGGGCGAGCGCTCCTGAGCGCAACCGGCGAGCTGTGGGAGCCGGCCAAGCAGCCGCTGGCCGCGTTTGTGGAGAAGGTCATTGAACAGACGGTGGGAGCTGGCGGGTCATGGCCTGATCTGAGTGCCAGGCTCGCTGCCGACATGGTGACCCTGGCCGTCATCCAGCGAACCATCGAAGCCGGAGAGGTGCCCATTCCGCCGCCCGCCCCCGCTCGGGGCCACCCACCCAGGTAGGGCAGGTGAGCGCTTTACATAACGCCGTGTCCTCGGCCAAGGAGTCGGCTGAGATCGAACGAGACAACATGCATCAGGGGCGGCAACCCATCCCCACTGCACGCCAGACAGACAGGGCATGCCTGGTTGCCGTGAGCACAACAGATGGCGACGCGAACGGTAAGTGGGCCCTGGAGGACTCACTCGCTGAATTGCGCGATCTGGCCCGCACGGCTGGCGTGGAGGTAGTGGGAGAGGCGACTCAGCAGCTCAGCATCGCCAATCCCGCGACTCTCATTGGGAAGGGTAAGGTCACCGAGGTGCGCCACCTGGCCGAGGCCGCCTTGTGCAATGTGGTCATCTTCAGTAACGACCTATCGCCCGCCCAGCAGCGCAATCTGGAAGATGCCCTCGGGGTGCGGGTGGTGGACCGCACCGGGCTGATCCTGGACATCTTCGCACAGCGTGCCCGTACCCATGAGGGGCGTCTGCAGGTCGAGCTGGCTCAGTACGAGTACTTCCTGCCGCGCTTGGCTGGCCTATGGCCGCATCTGTCGCGCCAAGCCGTTGGCGGCGTGGGCCTGCGTGGGCCGGGCGAGACCCAGTTGGAAAGCGACCGGCGTCGCATCCGCAAGCGCATCGTTGATCTGCGCCGCGAACTGGAGTCCGTGCGTGCCCATCGCTCGCTCTACCGAGAACGGCGGCACAAGGAAGACATCCCGGTAGCGTCCATCGTCGGCTACACCAACGCTGGCAAGTCTACGCTCCTCAATGCCTTCACCGATGCAGGGGTGCTGGCTGAGGATCGGCTCTTTGCCACGCTGGACCCGACCACGCGCCGCGCCTCTCTGCCCGGCGGCGGGCTGGTGCTGCTCACTGACACCGTCGGGTTCGTTCAGAGACTGCCAGTCCAGCTGGTGGCCGCCTTTCGGGCCACGCTGGAGGAACTGAAGGACGCGGATCTTCTTCTGCACGTCGTGGACATCAGCCACAAGAATGCCCCCGAACAGGTGGATGCCGTGCAGCGCATCCTGGCTGAGCTGGGTGTGGGGGAGACGCCCACGATCCTGGTCCTCAACAAGGCGGACAAACTGGTGCCCGCTGGCCGCGATCACAGGCCTGAATCCCTGGCCGATCTCCAGTATGTGGCTGCAAAGGTGCACCCGCAGACATCAGGCCTGGCCGATGCGGTCGTTGTATCTGCCCTGCAACGGTGGGGGCTCCACAGCCTGCTGGCCAAGATGGAGGAGGTCTTGACCCGTTCCTGGTCCGACATACGGGCGTGCCTACCTTATGCGGCAAGTGAACTGGTCTCCCTTGTGCATGAGTGGGGCGTGGTCAAGGCCGAACGATACGAGGCGCAGGGCATTGCCATCGAGGCGCGCGTCCCGCGCCGGGTGGCCGCTCGGTTGCAGCCGTTCGCTGAGGAGAGATCAGCCTGCGCTCCGGGTAGGGGGCAGGCAACAACGTCACCTGGGAGGACATGATGCAGTACACACGGCTTGGGCGCACCGGACTGAAGGTCAGCCGGCTATGCCTCGGCACCATGAACTTCGGGCCGCTGACGAGCGAAGCAGACAGCTTCGCTGTGATGAGCAGGGCCCTGGAACTGGGCATCAACTTCTTCGATACAGCCAACGTCTACGGCAGACGCAAGGGCGAGGGAGTGACCGAGCAGATCATCGGCCGCTGGTTTGCCCAGGATGCCAGCCGCCGCCAGCAAGTGGTGCTTGCCACCAAGGTCTACGGTGCGATGGGCGACGGCGTGAACGACCGTGGTCTGTCGGCCTATCACATCCGTCGGGCCTGTGAAGAGAGCCTGCGCCGGCTGCAAACGGATCACATTGATCTCTACCAGATGCATCACATCGAACGGGAGACGCCCTGGGAGGAGATCTGGCAGGCCATGGAGCAGTTGGTGCGGGAAGGCAAGATCATCTATGTGGGTAGTAGCAACTTCGCCGGCTGGCAGATCGCCCAGGCGAACGGCATCGCGGCGGCACGGCACTTCATGGGCCTGGTGTCAGAGCAGAGCCTGTACAACCTGAGCGCCCGCATGATTGAACTGGAGGTCATCCCTGCGTGTCGTGCCTTTGGGCTGGGACTCATTCCCTGGAGCCCTCTGGCCGGCGGGCTGCTGGCTGGTGGTACGGAGACGGCGACAGAGGGCCGTCGCTCTGACGACCAGCGCAAGAAAGCCCTTCAGAAGCACCGAGCCAAGTTGAAGGCGTATGAGGATTCATGTGCTAAGCTCGGGGAGAAACCTGCCGACGTCGCTTTGGCCTGGCTCTTGCACAACCCCGTGGTCACTGCACCTATCATTGGCCCCCGTACCCTGGACCAACTGGAGGGCAGCCTGCGTGCCCTCGACATTACACTGTCATCCGAGGTGCTCAAGCAACTGGACAAGATATGGCCTGGCCCTGGCGGCGAGGCACCCGAGGCTTACGCCTGGTGAGCGAGGAGGAAGCGCAGGCGGAGCGGGACGCTGGCCCGAGGGGGGAGTTCTCCACGGGCATGGCGGCGATGGCGCCGTTGTTGCTAGGGGTGATCCCCTTTGGCGTCGTGTTCGGCATGTTGGCAGGGCAGGTAGGTCTGTCGGGGTTGGCCACAATGGCCATGTCCGCTCTCGTCTTTGCCGGGTCGGCGCAGTTCGTGGCCGTGGGTCTGCTCGGCCAGGGCGTAGGCTATCCTCTCATCGTGCTGAGCACACTGATTCTGAACCTTCGGCACGTTCTGTATGGGATGGCGCTGGGCCCGCACCTGAAGGGCGTCGGCAGGCGGCTGCATGCTGCGCTCGCCTTCGGCCTTGCCGATGAGGCCTTTGCGGTGGCGATCGTGCGAGCTCGACAGAATGATGGCGCTCGACATAAAGAATGGCATACGCTGGGTGCAGAGTCGGCTCTGTACATAAGCTGGCTATGCTCCACCGGCGCAGGCATCCTCTTGGGGGGCAGGATCACAGATCCCCTGGCGTGGGGGCTCGATTTCGCCCTCCCTGTCACCTTCATCGGCTTGCTGGTGCCGCTGGTGCAGGGTAGGGCAGGGCTGGCGGCGGTGGCGGTTTCCGCAGCGCTGGTCATGGTGGCCGCGCCGCTGCCTAGGGGACTGAACATCGTAGTGGCTACCCTGGGAGGCGTGGTAGCAGGAATGGCGGCAGAGCGATGGCGACGTTGGCGCTGATCGTGGCCATGGCCGTGGTAACCTTTCTCACGCGATACGTGGCCCTGGCTGCCGCGAGCCAGGTGGCGCTGCCCGACTGGTGCCGCCGTGCGCTCGGCTACGTGCCGCCGGCGGTGCTGACGGCGATTATCGTGCCCGCTGTGCTGTCACCCAGAGGCGCACTCGATCTATCTCTGCAGAATAGCTACCTGGTTGGAGGCGCAGTGGCGATGGTGGTCGCCTGGCGCACGCGGCAACTGCTGCCGACGATTGCTGTGGGCATGGTGGTGTTCTGGCTTGCTCGCGTCGTCCTGGTCTGAAGTACACACTAGGATAGTTATGGTAAGTTTCTGTCCCATAAGTCTTTGTTCCAGATAGCCGTCACATTCTGCCACAATACACGTACATTTATGTTAGAGGGAGACCCTTTCTATGGAACGGTCGCTTCGTGTCTTGATCGCTCTCACAGCCGTACTCATCGTGGCCGCCACGTCGTTTCTGATGGGCTTCGGCACCTCATATCTGATGACTAGCCTGGCAGCGGAGCCAGCGGTGCAGGCTACTCCCACGCCGCTCCCGACCCCCACCCCCAGCGCGACGGGCGTGGTGCGGGAGGTACAGCAACGCTCAGACCTCCTCTGGGATGCCGCGCGCCACATTGTTGATGCTTTCTATGATCAGGCTGCGATAGATTCGCAGAAGCTCGTTCACGGCGCGCTTCGTGGCATGGTGGACAGCCTTGGCGACCCCAACACGTACTTCGCGCCCCCTGAGCAAGTAAAGATGAGTCGCGATGATCTGGAGGGTACCTTCGAGGGAATCGGTGCCACTATCGAGAAGAAAGATGCACGTCTTCTGATCGTTGCTCCCATCGCCGACACGCCTGCCTATCGAGCCGGCCTCAAGCCTGGCGACTGGATCGTCAAGATAGACGGCAAGGACACATCCAATCTTTCCGCTGGCGACGGTGCTGCTCTCATTCGCGGCCCGAGAGGCACTCCTGTTACCCTTACCATCGTCCGCGAAGGAGTCAAGGATCCCTTTGATGTCACCATCATCAGGGATGTGATCAACGCGCCCAACGTCCGTCTCACCATGTTGGAAGACAACATAGCGCGCGTCCAGCTGATCAACGTCTTCAGCTCCAAGATGGCGGCTGAGCTGAGGAAAACGCTTCAAGACGCGCGCAGCGCGGGCGCTACCAAAATCATCCTGGACATGCGCGGCAACCCAGGCGGATACCTGAACACCTCCATCTAGGTGGCGAGCGAGTTCCTGAAGGATGGCGTTGTGGCCTATCGCCTCGACCGGGATGGCGCGCGCACGGTTATTCCGGTCATAAGGGGCGGCGTGGCCACCAACCTGCCCCTTGTCGTGCTTGTCAACAAAGGCTCAGCAAGCGCAACGGAGATCGTGGCCGGGGCCATCCAGGACACCGGACGCGGCATCCTTGTTGGTGAGAGGACCTTCGGCAAGGGCACGGTGCAGCAGGACTTTGCCCTGAGCGATGGCTCCGCCTTGCACCTAACGATCGCCCACTGGTTGACACCCAACGGCCGCGATATCAACGACGTCGGCCTGAAACCAGACATCGAGATCGGGTTGACTGACGAAGATGCCAAGGCCGGACGCGATCCACAGCTCGAGCGAGCCATCCAGTACCTGAAGACGGGGAAGTAGGTGGCGCTCGTTATGTCGAGTTCTGCTCCGTCGCCTGCTGTGTGCGCACTTAGGGTCTTTGCATTCTCTGCGCCGTGCGTCATGCTGCCTGCCCTGGGCGCAGGCCAGGGAGCGGAGCGAAGCATCTCTTGCTGGCATTCAAGGCGACTGCCGCAGCCACTAGAGACCCTTCGCTCTGCTCAGGGTGACAATGAAAAGGCCCTGTGTGCGCACCGAAGAGGCATTGACGAAAGTAAAAGAACATGCTACTATATCAGTGTCCACGTCGTGAGGGGCCGAGGCGCTCTCTGGCAATGACCTCCATGTCACGCCAAGGATGCTGACACATATTGCGACTCCCTATTTCGCAGCGTGAGTAGCTGGCTGGGTTCTCAAGCGGAAGGATGGTGGGTCTCATGTCGCGCTCTGCCGCCCTGGCGTCTTCCTGTGGTGCTGTCTTCCTGCTCCTCGTCTTGATCGCTCTCTCGGCCACTGCTGTGACTCAGGGTGCGCCTTCCCTCACTGCCGGTGAGATGGAGCAAGCCACGCTCTCGCTCGCCGGAGAGCCGTCGGCGCCCGGCCTGCTTGCCACTGCAACGTGGACGCCCACGGTCAGCCCCACGCCCAACCAGGGCTGCATCGTGGGTGGCCGCATGGCCGAATACCCCCAGGTAGGCCAAGGGCTATCCATCCAGCCGTGGGAGCAACATGACGTCGGGGGGCCGTTCACGTGGGCTGTCACCTGGCGCGTCTGGGGCGACCCTGGCCGCGAGGTCGGAGTCGAGGTCACCATACTCCGCTGTGAGGGGCTGATGGTGGATCCTGTGACCGGTTTCGATATCTGCCCACCGGACAAGGCCACCATCACGACGACCCATCTGCTGACCTTTGTCATAGACATATCCGGTGTTACCGACTTCACGGTGACGGACACCGTGGCCTGCTGTGAGATAGATCAGGCTCACCTCGATCGTGTCAACGGCCAGCCCTGGGGCTCGAGCTTCTTCGACCGGTGGGCCAATCACAACTGCCCGTGGCCCACAACGACGCCCACGCCGACGCCCACGGCCACCCCTACGTGGACATTCACGCCGACAAGCACGAATACACCGACCGCCACGGCCACGGCCACACACACCGCCACAAGAACGTACACACAAACAGCAACCTATACGCCGACCGCGACGGCCACGGGAACAAGGACTCGAACGCCGACCGCTACTGCCACGGCGACCGACACGCCCACGCCCACACCCACGCACACACCAACCGCCACGCCCACAGACACGCCCACCGACACGCCCACGGCCACGCCC
>DAOUCN010000019.1:0-20168 GCA_034431995.1 Chloroflexota bacterium
CCTACGAGCTCTGGGTACGCCCAGGACGGACGGGAGAGGCTGCCGCCATCGGCATCGTCCTCGCGCTTGTGGGCCTGCTGGTAGGTTCACGTCTGGCCGGGCAGCCGGCGGCAACGGGCCTGTGGGCAAACAAGGGCTTCCTTGTGGCGATCCTCGCCGTCTATTGCTTCGTGTCGGCGATGCTGCCGCTGCGGCTGCTCGGTCGGCCCCGGGGGGTCATCTCTGGCTATGTTGTACTGGCAGGAGTTCTTGTGCTGGCCCTGGGCATTGCCTTCGCCGCGCCCTCTCTCCGCCAGCCAGCCACAAGCCAGTTCACAAGCGGCGGCGGGCCCCTCCTGTCGGGAGGTCTCTTCCCCTACCTGATGATCGTTCTCACCAGCGGTGCGCTGTCGGGGTTCAACGCCCTAGTCAGCACAGGCGTGACGAGCCGCATGCTCCAACGCGAGACTGACGTGGCCCCGGTCGGCTACGGGGCCATGTTAGTACAGGCGTTTCTCGCCGTGCTACTCCTGATCGCCGCCTGCGCCATCTGGCCGGGCGACTTCTACGGCATCAACACGAGCATCAACCTGGGCGAGATGGAACGGGTGACGGGCTTTCCTTTGCGGGAGTGGGATGGCCTGCGCGGGATGCTCAAGGCGGACAACATCCGCATACCCGGTGGGCCAACAGCAGTTGCCGTCGGCGCCGCCTGGAGTCTGCGCGACCTCCCCGCCATCAAGAAAGAGCTTGCGCTACCCGTGCTCTATCGCCTCTTTCTCGTCATGCAGGCACTCGTGCTCTTTGCCGGACTGGAAGCCGCGGTACGCGTGGGGCGTGTCGCCGCACAAGATGTCGCGGCGGCCATCCTGACTGCCCCGCCGCTGGCCAACCTGGCTGCTCGCAAGGACTCCCTGGTCACGCTGACCGGCGGCGGCGTCGCCCTGCTCTCGCTCCTGTGGGCACTCTTGGCCGCGCGCACGGGCGTACAAGGCATCATCGCTTTCTTCGGGTTTGTGGCCCTCGTGCTGGCAGCGGTGGGCCTGGGCGTGGGCACGGTGGTACTTGCCCGCTCCCGGCGCTGGTATGCCCTGGTGACCGGCGTGCCTCTCGTGGCGGTCATCGCTCTGGTGCTGGTTGTGGCAGGCGTCACTGTCCAGGACAGCGCACGTTATGTGGACAGGCGTCAGGCCGTCGCCCGCGCCTATGCCGACTTCCCGTCGGTCGCCGTCCAGCTCAAGATCACGAACGCAGACCGCGCCCGGGAGATCGTCAGACAGTGGAGACCGGAGGAAGTGGCTGACGTCTATGGCCAGAAGGGCCAGGCTGAGTTGGCGAAGGAGTACACGCGCCGCTTCGGCGGGTCAAAGGAAGAGGGCCAAAAGGCTGCCGGCGCCGTTGCCTCCCGAGCCGCTGGCCTCCGCCTGTGGTCATGGTTCCAGATCATGTTGACCCTCTACCTCCTCGTTATGTTGCTCGCCGTGGTCATCGGCAGGTTCATCCGGCTGCCGCTGCGCTGGCCCAGCTTCCTGAAGGCTCCTGCCGCGGCCCCCGCCGAGGAGCTGGCACCTGCTCCCGTGCCGGGGCCGACGCCGGTACCCCGCCCCGAACGCAAAGAAGCGCCAAGCGAAGGCATTGAGTACGAGATCTAGCTGCGAGGAGAGCGCGTGGCCAGCAATCTCAAAGTCATCGTAGTCATGCCTGCCTACAACGCCGCCCGCACACTCGAGCGCACATATCGAGACCTGCCCGAGGGCGTCGTAGACAAGGTGATTCTGGTTGACGACGTGAGCAAGGACGAGACGGTGGAGATAGCCCAGCGCCTCGGACTCAAGGTCATCATCCATGTGCAGAACAAGGGCTACGGCGGCAACCAGAAGACGTGCTACGTGGAGGCCCTCAAGGACGGCGCAGACATCGTGGTCATGCTCCACCCTGACTATCAGTACGACTCACGCCTCGTGCCGGCGTTGATTGAGCCCATCATGGAGGGGCGGGCAGACCTGGTGCTTGGCTCGCGCTTCCTGACCAGCGGGACGCTGGCTGGAGGGATGCCCCTCTACAAGTACCTCGCCAACCGCTTCCTGACTACCGTGGAGAACATCGTCCTGAGGCAGCGCCTCTCAGAGTGCCATACCGGATTTCGCGCCTACAGCCGTCGCCTGTTGCTCACGATTCCTTTCTTGCTCAACTCAGACGGCTTCGTCTTCGATACTGAAGTGATCGCCCAGACGGTGGCCTTTGGCTTCAAGGTCGCGGAGATCGGGGTGCCGACGCGCTACTTCGCGGAGGCGTCATCGGTGAACTTCAGAAACAGCGTCATCTATGGCCTGCGCACGCTATGGGTGATGGGCCGTTACGTCCTGGACCGCCTAGGATTGGCATCGCCGCAGTTCCGCAGGCCCCTGCCGGAGGTTATGAGCAGGCATCACTATCAGGAGATTCTCGCCAGCAAGGAGACAGCGGCAAGTTCCGGCAACTAGCGGTCTGCTGGCATTGTCAAGTTCAGCCGTTGCCCTTGACATGATACCCGCCCATTGATACACTATCCGCACAAGGACACCTTATGTCGGATGTTCTCGTCTGGTGGCTCGTGGTTGAGGTTGTCGGCCTGGCTGCGCTGCCCATCGCCTTCAGGTTGTTTGGCAGCCTGCCAGACCGTGGCTATGCCTTTGCCAAGCCGCTAGGTATCTTCCTGACCTCCTATTCGTTGTGGATACTGGCCATGCTGGGCATCGTCAGGAACACGGGGGGGACGCTGGTTCTGATTGTGGCGGCCCTCGTCGCCGCTTCCTGGTGGCTGGCGATGCGCCGCCCGACGCCTGTGGCGGAGGCGAAGACCCGCCGCGTGGTGGCGCGCCCAGACAAAACGCGGCCTGCCCCCAAGCGCCAGGTCATTGCCGAACAGGGTGAGCGGCCAGAGATCCTCACATGGCTGCGGGCCAACGTGCGCCTGGTTGCCGCCGAAGAGGCCCTGTTCCTGGGTGGTTTGGTGCTCTGGGCAATCTTCAAGGCGTACAACCCAGAAATCACCGCCACCGAGAAGCCGATGGAAATCGCCTTCCTCAACGGTATCCTGCGCAGCGAGCAGTTCCCGCCTCTGGATCCCTGGCTATCAGGCTTCGCCATCAGCTACTACTACCTGGGGTACGTGATGATGGCCTGCCTGACACGCCTATCAGGCATCACGCCCAGTGTCGCCTTCAATCTCATGCTGGTCTTGAGCTTTGCTCTGACGCTAACCGGCGCGTTCAGTGTCGTGTATAACCTGCTGTCCTCCCGGCAGCCGGCAGCGCGTCCCGCCTTGCCCATCGCTGGCGGTCTGCTCGGGTCCTTCTTTGTAGCTCTCATGGGCAATCTGGAGGGATTCCTGGAGTTCTTCTACATTCGCGGCCTTGGCTCTCCCGCCTTCTGGCGCTTCATCAGCATTGACGGCCTGGACCAACCCTACGTAGCACCGAGCTGGTATCCGACGACGAACTGGTGGTGGTGGAAGGCCTCCCGCGTGATTGGCACCAAGGGGCCTATTGGCGACTATACCATCAACGAGTTCCCGTTCTTCAGCTTCATGTTGGGCGACAATCATCCCCACGTTCTCGCCCTGCCCTATGTGTTGATGGCGCTGGCGCTGGCCCTCACCATGCTGCTCGCCCCACAGCGCAACTTCCTGCGCGGACTGCGGGAGGGCAGGTGGCTCGACCTTGCAGGGGCTTGGTTCCTGCCTGCCCTTATGTTGGGCGGGCTGTTCTTCCTCAATAGCTGGGATTTCCCCACCTACACGATGATCGCTGTCCTGGCCTATGGATTGCGCGTCTTTCGGGATAGACAGACGCTGGATCGCGACGCCCTGGCTGAGATGGGGCTGTTCGCCCTGCCGGTAGGGATCATCGGGATTGTGCTCTACCTGCCGTTCTATGTGAGCTTTCAGTCCCAGGCCGGCGGCTTCAACCTGGTGAGAGTGCGCACGCAATTGCATCACTTCCTGATCATCTTCGGGCCGTTCCTGTTCATCACCAGCGGCTTGGTGGCTGTGAAGCTCCGGGAATGGCGCGCCCTGTCAGAGAGGGACCGCCAGCCAGCACGTCCCTGGATCATTCCCTTGCTCGTCATTGGCATCGGCGCTGGTGCCATCCTGGTCGCCATGCACATCTGGCAGGCGGTGACCACCCTTCTGCTGACGTCGCTGCTCTCAGGCGTCATTGTGTCGCTACTTCTCCTGCTTGTGATCTTGCTGACGCTATTCGCCCTTGTCGCCAACGTGCGCGGAGACATTCCCGACCTCTTTGTCCTTGTCTTGATGATGGTGGGCTGCCTGGTCATCCTGGGGCCCGAATGGGGCCATATCGAGGACGGCTTCGGCGGCTCCCTCGCACGCATGAACACCGTCTTCAAGTTTCACTACCAGGCCTGGATCCTGTTGGCTTTGTCGGCGGCCTACGCTGCCTTGCGGGTGGCCAGCTCCCAGGCGGGCAAGGTCAGCTTGGCCCTCAGCCCGCTGCGTCTGGGGTATGTTGCCTGCATGTTCCTGCTCGTGTTGGCTTGCTGCTTCTACCCGGTCATGGCTTTCTACACCAAAGCCAACATGTTCCAGGGGATGCCCACCCTTGATGGCCTGGCCTACATGGAACGCTATCATCCGGACGAGTACAGCGCGATTCAGTGGCTGAACCAGAATGTGAAGGGAACGCCGGTGATTGTGGAGGCGATTGGTGGCTCGTTCACCGAATACGCACGCGTCTCTGCCCATACGGGGCTGCCCGCAGTACAGGGATGGGGAGGGCACGAGGTGCAATGGCGGGGCAACGCCAGAGGCTGGGAGGAGCGCGAAGGAGACGTTGACCGCATCTATTCCACAACTGATGTGAACACGGCAAAGACCCTGCTCAAGAAGTACGGCGTCACATATGTTTACGTGGGCAGGCTTGAGCGTGAGACCCGTGGCAGCGATGGCCAGCCGAAGTACAACGCCACCGCCCTCGGCAAGTTTGCCACGTTCATGGACACCGTCTATCAGCAGGGGACAACTAGCATCTACCGGGTGAGAGAATGAATCGTTGGATCGAGGGTCTATGATCAAGCGTTCACCGCCGAGCACTGACAAGAAGAAGGGGAAGGCCAAGCGCGTAGTGGCCGTGACGGAGAGGCCAAAGCAGCGCGTACCGCTGCCTCCAGCTCGCCCTGGCCGTGCACCTGCCCCTACCCCGCCTGCGCGCAAGCGAGAGGTGCCAGAGGAACGGGAGGCTGGAACGTGGGTGCTCACCCTTGAGGCTGCCCTCTACATGGTGGCCGGCCTGTTCGCTTTTGCGGTGCGCCTCTATGCTCTTGGCCGACTGCCGTTGCAAGAGGGGGAGAGCCTGCGGGCCTGGGCTGCCTGGAGCTACTACAGGGCCCTGCCCGATGCCGGGCTGATGGGCCAGTCGCCCCTGCTGATCTTTGCCAACATCCCCATGTTCCTCCTCTTCGGTGCAAGCGACGCTACGGCCCGTTTTCTGCCCGCCCTGGCCGGCGGCCTCTGTGCCGTGTTGCCCTATGCTCTCAGGCGCGACATGGGCAGAGTGGGTGCACTGGTAGCTGCATTTATGCTGGCCCTCTCCCCTACCCTCACGTTCGTCTCGCGCTCCGTGGATGGAGGAGCGATTGTGTGTGCGGGCGCGCTTGCTCTGGTGGCGGGCAGTCTTGCGTACCTGCGTTGGCGTGCCAAGCGTTATGTCTACTTCTTAGCGGCGGTGCTCGGCGTGATGTTCGCCGCAGACAGGACGGCGGGACCCACCGCCGTCATCCTGGCCGTCTTTGCTGTCATCGTCTGGTGGCGTTCGGGGCAGCCCGCCCTTGTGGCCCCCCAGACCCTGCGCATCGCCGCCCTGCTGTTCCTGGCTGCGGCCGTCCTGCTGGGAACGGGCTTTCTGACCAATCTCCAGGGTGTGCAGGCTGCGCTGGTGGATCCCCTGACCGGGTGGCTTGTCGGGATGGGCAGACAGGGAAGCACAAACACGCTCTCGTTCTACAGTCGAGTCCTACTGGGCTACGAGGCCCTGGCAGTGTTTGGCGCGCTCCTCGGTGCACTGGCCCTCGGCATTGAGGCCCTGCGCAGTCGGGGCCTCGCGCTGGCCTGGCCTCGGGTGCGTCAACGGGTCGCAGCGGAGGCAGACAACGACGTTGAGGACGAGAGCGGCGCCGACGCACCGGAGGGCCGCAGCAGCCACGATGGTGGTGTCTCTTCGGCGTCAAGTCTGTCTGGATTGTTCGTCTACTGGGCTGCTTGCGCGCTCGTCTTCTATCTGCTGCTGGGCGACCGCAGCCCGGCATCCGTGGCCCAGATCGTGCTGCCCATGATCTTGCTGGGGGCCTGGTTCGTGGGTCGGGCCCTTGAGTCGCAGAGCTGGAAGGACGCCATGGGCAGAGAAGGCTGGCTTCTCACCGCCCTCCTTATCCTCATCGGCTTCGCCCTATTGGCGTGGGCCAACCCCACGAACATCTTCGGTGGGCGCTTCGTATCATTGGAGAAGCGCATACAGAACGTCCAGGCTGTCATCCTCGCCGTCATGGTGCTAGGCATGGCCGTCCTGGCCGCGTGGTACGCCTATCGCCTTCGTCTATCCGGGACCGCCCTGGCATTGGGCAGCGCAGTGGCGATCGTGTTGCTCGTTTTCACCGTCCATTCGACCTGGAACCTCAACCACTACGAGCGAGCGAATGCTACCGACCCCCTGCTTCCGCAGCGCGTGGCCTACGACGTATTCTTGCTGCGCGATGACGTCCGCGAGGTGTCTCGCCGCCAGGGCGATGACGCCATGCCGATCACGATTGATGAGCGCCTCACGTACCCGCTGACATGGTATCTGCGCCAGTTCTTGAGCGTCTCGTCAAGTCGCGCGGCTGCCACCGCCAAGACGCCCGTGGTCATTGTCCCGGCCGATACCAGGGAGGCCACGTCAAAGGCCCTGGGCCAGGGATATGGCAGCCAGCGTTATCGGCTGCTGTCCACATGGCAGGAAGCCCCCGTGAGCATTGAGCGATGGCTGCGTTGGGCGGTCTGGCGAGAACCGCTTGTTACGCCCAGGACACAGGAGATCTACGCATTCTTCCGCCTGCCCCAATAGTGGCAGCGAGACCTAGTGGTCCACCACACGGAAGATAGTATGTCATGCTGAACGAAGTGAAGCATCTCCACGCTGAGATTCTTCGCTGCGCCGGGGATGATAACCGTCGCAATCCCTGTGGCTGACCCCTAGCTGACCTTGATGGTCTCTTGCTGTTTGCGGCAGTGCCACCAGACACAGGCGCAAGTGAAGGCGCCGAGAGTTCGGAAGCCTCTGGGGACTTCCGAACTCCGCAGATGACTTCACATCAGTTTCTCATGCCCTTGCAGGCACAACCGGGCGCGCAAACGTGCCCGGGGTGTGGAGTTCGATGACTCTGTCGCCCGCCCTGACTCCGCATGGGGTCGGAACCTTGCCCACGGAGTCCTCGCACTCCATATGTGCATCCTTATCCTAGGAGAGAAGACAGCGATGCAGGCAACCGTGGAACGCAAGCGGTCTGTACTGGACACACCGATTCTCAGCTACATCACGCTGAACTGGGAGACCTTGATCATCGTCGCCATGTTCGTAGTAGCTCTCGCGACGCGCTTCTACGACCTGGGGCCGCGTGCGCTGCACCATGACGAGAGCATCCATGCGCGCTGGTCATTCGACCTGTATAGCACGGGGTCCAACTACCGCCACGACCCGACGTATCACGGTCCCCTGTTGTATCATCTAGTGGCCCTCAGTTTCTTCCTCTTCGGCCCCAGCGACTATACTGTGCGCGTTGCGCCAGCTTTCTTTGGCATGCTCGTGTTCCTGCTGCCCCTTCTGCTGCGGAAGCAATTGGGCCGAACAGGTGTGCTGGCAACCATGTTCTTTATCCTGTTCTCACCATCCATTCTCTACTACTCGCGGTCGCTACGCCATGACATCTTCGCTCTGGCTGGCACAATGGGCATGGTGGTGGCCCTCTTCCGCTACTTCGAGGAGCGCCAGCCCAAGTGGGTGTACTTCTTTGCCCTTGCCTTCGCCGTTTCCTACAACAGCCATGAGCTCACATTCATCACGGGCTATATCCTGCTGGGTGCGCTGGCGGTGGCCATCATCTGGGAGTACACGCGGCTGTGGCCGCTGGCGGTGATCGCAGGAGTGGTCTACGCGGTGGCGCCAGCCGTCAACCTCCCGCTGTCGCTGCTAATTCTGGCCGTGCCTGTTGGTGCCTTTGCCCTCGTGCGCCTGGCCAAGGGGCTTGGCGCGACGTCTGGCGAGCGACTCAATATGGGGCCAGTCACCTCCGCCATCGCAGGTCTGTCCCTGCGCGAGTACGCCCTGGCCTTCATCATCCTGGCAGGCATCTCCGTGCCGCTCTTCACCACGTTGTTCACGTGGCTGCCCGGCATATCCAGTGGCACCATTGGTGCCATCACCTACTGGCTCTCGCAGCATGGGGTGCGTCGCGGCGCCCAGCCCGGCTACTATTACCTCGTCATGCTGCCCATCTATGAGTTCCTCCCCCTGCTCTTCGCTGGCATTGGCATCGTGTACTGGGCCGTGCGGAGGCTGCGCACGTCCGACGCGGGCGAGGCGAAGCTTGACGACCGGCAGAAGGTCATCGTCAACTACTTCCCGTTTTTCTGCTTCTACTGGTTCCTCTCCAGCCTCGTTCTGTACTCCTGGGCGGGGGAGAAGATGCCCTGGCTGGTCATCCATATCACTGTCCCTTTATGTGTGCTGGCAGGATGGTTCGTGGGTAAGCTTCTCGATGGATTGGAATGGGACAACATCCGCCAGAACGGCGGTTTCGTTCTGGCGCTCCTCCTTCCGTTGGCGGCGCTGTTGCTGAGCGCCGTGCTCAGCCGCAGGCCGGCGCTGGGGGGCGCACCCCTGGCCCAGCAGACGCAGACCATGCAGTGGCTGGCCCTGGCCCTGTGTCTCGTTGCCGTGGCAGGCGCCATCGGCTGGTTCTGGTCGCGTCTGGCCTCGCGCGCCACAGCGCAGGTGGTGGCGCTCGTGCTGCTGGTGGGGCTGTCCGTATTCACCATCCACGCGGCCTGGCTGGCGAACTATGTGCACAACGACATTGCGAAAGACATGCTGATCTACGTTCAATCGTCACGGGACGTGACGAACGTCGTCAAGCGGGTAGAGCAGCTCTCGATGCGCATGACCTCCGGCAAAGATCTGGTCATCAGCTACGACGATGAATCGTCATGGCCACTCACGTGGTACTTCCGCGATTTCAAGAACCAGAAGTTCGAGCCAAAGGGCCCGACGGCGCCGCCGGATACACCTGTGGTTATCGTGGGTCTGGTCAACGATGACAAGGTCAAGCCCCTGATGGGCAAGTACGATCGCACCCATCTGAAGTTGCGCTGGTGGTTCCCGGAATTCTACAAGTCGCCTGACGAGACGGCACGCACCTTCCTTGACCAGGCCAGCCAGGCTAAGCTGCCGGCCAGGGTGACGTGGGGGGACGCCTTCCGTGCCCTCATGTCGCCGGCGGGCCGCACACGCCTGTGGCGCTTCTGGTTGTATCGCGATCTGTGGGATCCGAACACGGGCAAGGAGGTCACCTACGGGCAATTGGGCTCGACCGACTTCGTGGTCTACGTGCGCAAGGACTTGAGCGATAGCTTCTGGTCGGGCGGGCCGGCGGTGACCAAACCGGCCGCCCCTCCTGCGGAGCAGGCAGCGTATGAACGAGCCACGCGCGTGGTGACCAGCGCGGCCACCTTTGGCGGGCAGCGGGGCGCGGGCGATGGCCAATTCGCAGACCCCAAGAATGTGGCTCTGGATGCCCAAGGCAACCTGTACATCGCTGATACGCTCAATCACCGCATTCAGAAGCTGGACAAGGACGGCAAGTTCCTGATGGCCTTCGGCAGCCAGGGCGAGGGGGACGGTCAGTTCAACGAGCCGTGGGGTTTGGCGGTGGACAAGGACGGGAATATCTACGTGGCCGATACCTGGAATCACCGCATCCAGAAGTTCGACAAGGACGGCAAGTTCATCACCAAGTGGGGCGGTGGTCTAGTGGACACGCGGGGGGTTGCCGATGGTCAGCCGAGTGTGTTCTATGGACCACGCGCGATCGCCTTTGACAAGGACGGAAACCTGCTGGTGATGGACACTGGCAACAAGCGCATCCAGAAGTTCGATAGGGACGGCAAGTTCTTGGCTCAGTTCGGGGTCGTCGGCACCATGGAAGGCCAGTTCAACGAGCCCGTGGGACTCGCTGTGGACAAGGATGGCAACATCTACGTGGCCGACACATGGAACCGGCGCATCCAGAAGTTCGATGCCAACTTCAAGTACATCAGCCAATGGGGCGTTCTCGCCTGGGATAGTGAATCTATCGTGAACAAGCCCTATCTGGCCACGGACGCCGACGGCAACGTCTACGCCACCGACCCCGAAGGTCATCGCGTGCTGAAGTTCTCCAGCGCGGGCAGCATTCTGGCAATCTGGGGTAAGTTCGGCAACGACGCGACCTCCTTCAACCTGCCCATCGGCATAACTGTAGATGCCAATGGCAACATCTACGTTGCCGACGCCATGAACCAACGGATTCAGCGATTTGCCCCCGTCAAGTAGCGGCGACCAGCGATGACCCACAACGGATCGCCGGGGTACAGACATGCGCATCGCGGTGGGGAGCGACGAACGGACTCATGTGACTGACGTTGTCATAGAGGAACTGCGCACGCGCGGACATGAGCTGGAGCTCTTCGGTCCTCTGAGCGGCGTGGCTATGGCGTGGCCCCAGGTAGGTGAGATAATCGCCCGACGTGTGGCGAGTGGCGAATGCCAGGAGGGTGTGCTCTTCTGCTGGACGGGCACCGGTGTGAGTATCGCCGCCAACAAGGTCAAGGGCATTCGTGCTGCTCTCTGCGCCGATGCCGAGACCGCCCGGGGCGCTCGTCTATGGAACCACGCCAACGTTCTGGTCATTAGTTTGCGTTCCACATCCGAGGCAATCGCAAAAGAGATTCTTGAGGCCTGGTTCAGCACGCCTTTCGGCCAGAATGAGGATGACATCGCCTGTGTCGCCCACCTCTCAGACATTGAGGCCAAGAGCTGAGTCCGATCTCGAACACCCGGGCACCCTCAGGAGGGATATTTGCTTCGTCGTTGGTCCACCGTGATTGGCCTTGTGGTCACTGTCGTTTTTCTCGTGTTGGTATTCATGAACGTTGACTTCCGCAAGGTGGGGGTGGCGCTGAGAACAGCCAATTACCTGTACGTTGCGCCAGACCTCGCTCTTACCTTCACGGGCTATCTCCTGAGAACAGCGCGGTGGAAAGTGATCCTGGACCCGGCGAAACGCATCCCCTTCGGCAGCGTCTTCACGGTTCTTGTGATCGGGTTTGCGGCGAACAACTTACTGCCTGCCCGCATCGGCGAGCTCGTGCGGGCGTATACCCTGGGGCGGAAGGAGAACCTCAGCAAGAGCCTGGCCCTGGCCACCATCGTCGTGGAGCGCGTCTTTGATGGCATCACCCTGATGGGTCTCTTGGCGGCGATGGCTGTGTTGTCCACCCTGCCGGGGTGGGGGCAGGTACTGGCCAAAGGAGGCGCGCTTGTGTTCGGCGTGGCTGCTTTGGGTCTGGCGGTGCTGCTGTTTCAAGAGCGATTGACGTTGCGGCTCGTCGAGCTCGTGCTACGACCGCTGCCGAAGCGGCTGTCTGCCGCAGGCAATCGCATCGTGCGCTACTTTCTACAGGGATTGCACGCCCTACGCTCCGGTCGCAGTCTCACCGGCATCATTGTCATCTCAGCGCTCGTCTGGACGTGCGAAGCTGCGTCGTATCTGATGCTCATCCTGGGATTCGCTCTGCCCATTGAAGGTGCATCCCGCATCTATGCTGCCATCTTCGCGTTGACTGCCATTAACCTGGGCAACATCGTGCCCACCGCGCCCGGCTTCGTTGGCACATTCGAGGGCTTTGCTGTCCTTGCCCTGACCACGTTCAGCAGCGATGTGAGCAAAGAGACCGCCGTTGCCCTGGCCGCGGTGGCCCATGCCTATCAATACGTCCTGATCACCGGACCGGGTCTCTTCTTCCTGTGGCGAGAGGGCCTCAGCCTGCGCACAGTGCAAGAGAGCGTGCGGGATGAGGGTGCAGAGGCAGTGAGGACATAGCCGTGTGGCGTAACTGGCGTGTGTGGCTTGGCGTTGTCATCAGCCTATTCTTCCTGTACCTGGCGCTGCAGGGCGTTCGTCTGGATGAGGCACTGCACGCACTAACCAGCACGAACTACCTGTGGATCGTGCCCTCGCTGGTGTCCTACTTCATTGGTGTCTGGCTGCGCGCCCTGCGCTGGCATTTCCTGCTCAGACCGGTCAAGTCGCTCGGCGCGAATTATCTCTTTCCGACCGTGGTTATCGGCTACATGGCCAACAATATCCTGCCGGCCCGTCTTGGCGAGCTGGTACGCGCCTACATTCTGGGCGAGCGGGAGAAGGTGAGCAAGAGCGCAACGCTGGCCACCATAGTTGTGGAGCGCATGTTCGATGGTCTCACCATGATTGGCTTCATGGTGGTGGTCCTCTGGCTCTTTCCCTGGGGAAGCGGGCCTGGGGCTGAGCTTCTGACCGGCATTCTGAGAGTGGGCGCTCCTCTCTTCCTCATTGCCCTCTTGGGATTCCTTCTCGTCGCCTCATCCCGCTCTCTCGCCGAGCGGCTGGTGGGCTTCGGCCTGCGCTTCCTGCCCGGCAGACTGCGGGACGGTATAGGAAAGATCGTGATGTCATTCCTGGACGGGCTGGCTGTCCTGCGCAGCCCCCGGGACGTGCTGGCGGTCTTTGGCCTCTCAGTGGCGATCTGGCTGTTTGAGGCCGGCATGTACTACATTATTATGCTCGGCTTCCCTTTCCGGCAGCCGTACTACGTTCTCGTCCTGGCCACCGCGGCCGCCAACCTGTTCACGATTGCGCCGTCCACGCCCGGCTATGTGGGTGTGTTTGATTACCCCGTGCGGGCGACACTGTCTCTCTTCGGCGTCCCCGATAGCCTGGCAGCCACCTACACGCTCGTTCTCCACGCGGCACTCTATCTGCCAGTGACACTGCTGGGTGTGTACTACATGTGGCGCGAGGGGCTGTCGCTGGGGTGGCTGCGGACACGGGGCGAGACGAAAGCAGAAGGATGATATGAAGATAGGTATCATCGGTGCCGGGGTCGCGGGCCTGACGGCGGCCTACGAGCTCGCGAAGGTGGGCCACCAGGTGAGTGTCTTTGAGAAGGACAGCTTCGCCGGCGGGCTGGCCTCTGGCTTCAGGGACGAACGCTGGGAGTGGCCCCTGGAGCGTTTCTACCACCATCTGTTTCAGTCAGACCACCACATCGTCAACCTGGCCAAAGAGATCGGGGCCCAGGTCATCTGGCGCCGGCCCATCACGGCCATGTGGTCGCGCGGCGGGGCCTACGCCTTCGATAGCCCGCTGGCGGTCTTGCGTTTCCCGCACCTGGGCTTCCTCGACAAGATGCGTACCGGCCTGGTGGTCGCCTACTTGCGCCTGACCAGAAACTGGAAGCCCCTGGAGAAACACACCACCGAGAACTGGCTGTGCAGGTACATGGGCGAGCGCGCCTACAGAACGCTGTGGGAGCCGCTCCTCATCGGTAAGTTCGGTGACTACTACAAGCAGGTGAACATGGCCTGGTTCTGGGCGCGCATGCACAAGCGCAGCCCGTCCTTGGGCTACTTCGCGGGCGGCTTTCAGGCCTTCGTGGACGCCCTGGTAGCTGCCGTGGAGAAGCGCGGTGGGGTCGTGAAGCTGGGGGCAGGGGCGCAAAGCATCGAGCGGGCCGACGGCCGTCTGCGCCTGCGGGCTGGGGACGAGACTCATGAGTTCGACAAGGTCATTGTTACCCTGTCCCCGGGCGTGCTTGCCCGCCTCGCCCCATCACTGCCCGACGAGTACCTGGGCCAACTGAGGGGCCTGGCCTCGCTCGGTGCTGTAGTCATGACCGTTGCCCTCGATCGTCCTCTGACGAAGGGCCTGTACTGGATCAATCTGCACAAGGATGAGTTC
Organism: Chloroflexota bacterium; assembly: GCA_034431995.1. Taxonomy (GTDB): domain Bacteria; phylum Chloroflexota; class DTOL01; order DTOL01; family DAOUCN01; genus DAOUCN01. Next base: position 14,047 of record DAOUCN010000019.1, read on the forward strand.
CCGTTCCTGGCATGCGTCGAGCACACGAATTACATGGATGCAGAGCACTACGGCGGCGACCGTCTGGTCTACCTGGGCGACTACCTGCCGCCGACGCACCGCTACTTCCAGATGAGCAAGGAAGAGCTTGAAGACGCCTTCTTCCCCAGCCTGACCAAGTTTAACCCCGCTTTCGACCGCTCCTGGGTGCGCAAGACGTGGCTGCACCGTGAGCCCTATGCCCAGCCCGTGGTCGGTCTCAACCACTCGGAGCGCATCCCCGCCATGCAAACGCCCATTCCGGGCCTCTACTTCGCCAGCATGGCCCAGGTCTATCCCTGGGACCGGGGCACGAACTATGCGGTGGAGCTAGGGCAGAGGGTTTCTCACCTTCTACAGCGTGAGATCTGATTCTCTGGCCTTGCCAGTTGCCGATACCAAGACGGAAACACGGAACGGCGAGTGAGCGTATCACGCTGAGGACATACAGGCACGTGAAATCAGGCAATCCGCTCCGCGAACGAGCCGGAAGTGCGGGGTCCGACGCTGCATAATCGCCGAAGACGTTCGATTATGCACAAGGCACTTGTCCCCAGCCCGTTACGCTCACAACGGCGACCATCTTGACTAGGCTCCTCGAAATGCTATAATGGCATGTGCAGGGAGACTGAAGGAGAATGGTCTGAATGGAGATAAAGGACTTCATATTCTTTCGCGCGTTCTGCCAAGCCGATGTTGTGAAGGGGTTTCGCTACCTGGATTTGGCTGGTCAGATAGTGAACAGCTACATAGAGGAGCTTCCCGAGTACAGAGTGGACGCGAGCGGACTTGCTATGCGTAGTACCGCTCCAGTGAGGGGTGGCATTGCGGAGTTGCAGCTGAGTCCTCATAGGATCTGGCTGCGCTTTGACCGTCCTCCCACGCTGACCTTTGTCGCCGATCAAGCTGCCAAGAGATTCCTTAGCATCTCAGAGACCCTAGAAGTATCGAAATACGCAAGGATCGGCTTTCGCGTCCAAATCCTGTGGCCGGTGGCAGAGAGCGCGGCCGCCACAATGACCCTGGCACGGCGAAGTCTGAGCTGGGAGATGACGGACTGGCAGACGGTCGGTCCGCTGGAGAATGTGCTTATTCAGACCCGCCACTCGGTTGGCGACGGACTGCACTGTCTGGTTCGGTTGACCCTCGCACGGAGAACAGAAGCCGACGGTTTTGTTGGGAGCATGGACGCTGATTTGCCAGAGCACGTTCTCTTCGTTGATGTCGACTGCTACAGTAATGACCTCGTCGCTGAGCAACGCGCCATCGGGCGATTCTTCGACAGATCAATGCGTTTGTTTAATGAAGGTCTCATGACTTTCATGTCCCCGATTGTGGAGGCACTCACATGACTGGTTTGGAGTCACTGCAGCAAAGACGGGCATCATCGGAAACAGATGGGGCTCGTGTGCCATCCACCTTCACAGTGGGCACGCGCTCCGTATACGCATCTGACACTGCCCCTGCTGCCGATCCAGACTCACCTCTAGTTCAGGCGCTCGAGGACTTTCAACGCTTGACCAAGGAGGAGAGAGGCTTCGTGCTCGCTCTCTTCTCCCCAGCCCTGGAGACCAGTTCAGGCGCCACCCTCTCTCGCGCAGAGACATCTACCGAATCGAGGATTGCTCAACGAGTGCGTTTCTTCACGAGGGCCCTCTATGCAGCCGATGACGAGGTACGACGACACATATCCGTTGATGGACGAGTGCTTCATGGCGTGCCAGTCATTGCGGGTACCCGCATTCCCGTGTATCTGATCGTCAGCCTGGTCGAAGAAGGATACTCTATTCAGCAAATCCTGCAGGCGTGTACCCGGCTTACTGAGGATCAGATCAAGGCTGCTCTGCGCTACGCGTGCGAGGTCCTGGAAGATCGGGCGTGAGCAGGGGGAAGAGACACCGAGGACCGACCTTCAAGAAGAGCCGCAAGCTGACGCTGTGTGTAGACGAGAATATCCACCTCGCCTTTGCAGAGAAGATTGCGCAACGCGGACGCCACAGGGTCGTCCCTGTGAGATCGGGCACGCTTGATGAAGACTTGGTCGGCTCCGCGTCTGGCGTGCTCGTGACTCACGATCCGGACTTCGACGACGTCCGGCAGTTCCCACCTGGGAAACACAACGGTATCGTGGTGATCGCTATCTCGAGCAGGCGGCTTGAAGCACTCGTAGAGGTTTTTCGGAGATTCCTGGCGTCGGGTCGAGCATCGGACGCCGTAGGGAATATCGTCATACTCCATGAGTCGGACTTTCTTATCAGGAGCTCACGAGGCACCGAGCTCTGCAAGTACAAGGGCAAGTGAACAGGTGAGTCGCGGGCCGCCACATGATCTCTGTGGCGGCCTCGCCACATGCGATGGCACCGAAGTAGCGGTCCCCATTCGCCGGGAGGGATGATTGAAGAGCATCGCTATCATCGGCACCGGTTACGTCGGCCTGGTCACGGGCACGTGCTTCGCTGACTTGGGCAACCATGTCGTCTGCATGGACATCGCGGAAGAGAAAATACGCTTGCTCCAGCATGGCCAGATGCCCATCTATGAGCCTGGCCTGGAGGAACTGGTCCAGCGCAACGTCCGAGCCGGCAGGCTCTCGTTCACGACGGCCTATGCCGAAGCGGTGCGCGGATCCGACTTCGTTTTCATTGCCGTGAATACGCCCTCCGGCGCGGCGGGCGAAGCCGACCTCAAGTACGAGCGCATGGCTGTGGAGAGCATCGCCGATGTGCTGGAGACCTATGCCATCATCGTCAACAAGAGCACGGTGCCTGTAGGCACGGGTGACTGGGTAGCGGAGATCATGGAGGGACGCGGCAAGAAGCGAGGGGTGGACTTCGATGTCGTATCGAACCCCGAGTTCCTGCGTGAAGGCTCCGCGGTGAGCGACTTCATGAATCCCGATCGCGTCGTCCTCGGCTCCACCAATCGAGCAGCGGCCGAGGCCGTGGCCCAGTTGCATCTGCCCCTGCGTGCACCCATTATGATCACCGACCTGCGCACGGCGGAGATGATCAAATACGCCTCCAATGCCTTTCTGGCCACACGCGTCTCGTTCATCAACGAGATCGCGGCTATCTGCGAGCGTTTGGGGGCCGATGTCAAGGAAGTCGCGGCGGGCATGGGCTATGACCGCCGCATCGGCCGCGCCTTCCTGGAAGCCGGGCTGGGCTTTGGCGGGAGCTGCTTCCCCAAGGATGTGAAGGCTCTGGAGTACATGGCGGCTGCCAACGGCTGCCATCCTCAACTCCTGCGCGCGGTCATGGAGATCAACCGGGATCAACGGCGGCTAGCCGTGCTGAAGCTCCGCCACGCCCTGGGAAAACTCAGCGGCAAGACAGTGGCCATCCTGGGCCTATCGTTCAAGCCGAACACAGACGATATGCGCGACGCACCCTCTGTTGAGATCATCGGCCAGCTCCAGCGCGAAGGGGCCGCTGTTCGGGCCTATGACCCCGTGGCCATGACCAACGCCCGCAAGGAGATGCCAGACGTCACCTACTGCGCCAGTCCCTACGATGCAGCCGCTGGATGTGATGCTCTGGTCATCGTCACCGAGTGGAACGAGTTCAAGCAGTTGGACATGGCCCGTATCAGGGAGCTGATGCGGCAACCGGTCCTGCTAGATGGTCGCAACATCTACGAGCCAGAGGCGATGAAGGCTCTCGGATTCACATACATCGGGATCGGGCGCGGGTAGCGCGATACGGGATACCGAATACGGAGTACGGAATACGGGATGGGGGATGCTGACGACAGGCGTGGACATCATCGAGATCAGGCGGATAGAGCAGGCCGTGCGCCGCTGGGGACAGCGCTTCCTGGCGCATGTGTACACAGAGGCCGAGCTTGCCTACTGCTGCGGGCGCGTGCACGAGCTGGCGGCGCGCTTCGCAGGTAAGGAAGCCTTGGCGAAGGCCCTGGGCACGGGCGTGTGGAGCAGCGCGGGCATCTGCTGGCGCGACCTGGAGATCCTGCCCGATGGCCAGGGCAAGCCCCAAGTGCACCTGCACGGGCAGGCGCAGGGGCGGGCCGCGGAGCTTGGTCTGCACGAGATCGCGATCAGCCTATCTCACTCGCATGACTACACCGTGGCATTCGTGGTGGCACAGTGAAGGCTTGGCTTGGTTCAGGGCATGGGTGGAATGACAGAGGGGAACCGGCTCTGCACACGTCCTGCTTTTGCCAAGTGAGAGGGAATAGCAATGCCCAAGAAAGTTACGTGCTCACGGTGTGGCGCGGCAGGCCAAGTCAAATGTGACCATTGTAGCGGCACCGGTTATGAGGGATACACTTCGCCACCAATCCCCCGAAACGCGGGGTCCTGCAGCAAATGCTGCAATCCAGACAGCAGCGCGTTCATCGGTTCGCGTGGCTACATGCGTTGTCCCGAGTGCGGCGGCAAAGGTTACCTCGAGAAACCTGCTTGGGAGCTGTGACAGCGATACCGACGGAAAGATACACGCGCGAATGGCAGACCCGCGAGCGCCGACCACGCCACGAACGCGGTTGCTCAGTATTGTTGGTTAGCACAGTTGCACTGAGTTGACCTCGCGACGGGGTGTGCGCCGTCTGACGGCGCCGCGGGTTGGCGAAAGGCCAAGATCTACGATTTCAGGCAGACACGACACGGCAGGTTCTACGATCAGAAGCGAGTGGAAGTGATTTACTCAGCAGAGAAAGACGCCTTTGTCACGGTGACAGTTTATGTCTTCTACGGAAAATGGGAGGGCTCCAATGCAGATCCTGTATGATGTCGGTAAAGATCTGCTCTACATCCGTCTGGATGACCAGAAGCAGACGGTGATCAACAGGCGAGTCTCTGAGGATGTCGTGTTGGACATTGGCGAGGGAGACAGAATTGTAGGCATCGAGATTCTTGACGCGTCCACGCACCTCAGCCTTGAGAGGCTTCTGCCTGTGAGATATCAAGTCGCGCCTGCAGCGGTAGCATAAGAGACGGACCACGGCTGTAGACACCTGCCCCGCGACAAGGCCACGCCCGCGGCTTCTTGGCAGGCGGGTTGGCGAAAGGCCAAGAGTGTTGATGTCGGAGCGTGCCGTCGCGCGGCTTGACCGTTGGCATAGATTCGAAGTAAGAAGGACCATGAAAATCCTTACATCCCAGGAGATGAGGCGCGCCGAGGCGGCGACCGATGCGGCCGGCATCTCCTACGCTGCCATGATGGAGAACGCTGGCAAGGCGGTAGCGCAGGAGGTTGCCCGTCGCGTACCTCCCCAGGGCAAGCACGTTCTGGTTCTGGTGGGCCCGGGCAACAATGGCGGCGACGGATTGGTGGCCGCCCGCCATCTGCACGACATGGGCGCGGCAGTATCCGTCTATCTGTGGAAGCCGCGAGGTGCTGACGATCGCAACTTCCATCTGGTGCAAGAGCGCGCAATGACGGTTGCCTGCACCGACGATGACCCTAGCCTCGCCCACCTCTCAGAGCACTTATCGAAGGCAGACATCGTGATTGATGCTCTCCTGGGTACAGGCGCGGTGCGGCCCATTGAAGGTACCATGAAGGCGATGTTGGAGAGCGCAAGGGCCGCGATCGAGCACAGGAAGAACGCGGCACCAGGCGCGCCTCTGGTCGTTGCAGTTGACCTGCCCAGCGGCATGAACGCCGACACCGGCTCGATTGACCCCGCCGCCCTGCCCGCCGATGTCACCGTCACCTTTGCCTTCCCCAAGCGCGGCCACTACCTTTTCCCTGGTGCCGCCTACGTCGGCGATTTAGTCATCGCCGACATCGGCATCGCAGCCAGCCTCGCCGCCGACGCGCCCGTGGAGGTTCCTGAGCCACGCGCCATCGCAGCGCTACTTCCCAAGAGGCCACGAGATGCCCATAAGGGCACCTTTGGCAAGCTGCTGGTGGTGGCAGGCTCGGCCAACTATACGGGTGCCGCTTATCTCGCCTGCACCGCCGCCTATCGCGTGGGGACCGGCCTGGTCACCCTTGCTGTGGCCCGTAGCATCCATCCGATTCTCGCCGGCAAGACCACAGAAGTGACATTTCTGCCTCTGCCAGAGGCCGAGCGGGGTCACCTCAGCGTTGATGGCCTGGACAGCATTCTCGGCGCCCTTCCTGCCTACGATGCCTTGA
>DAOUCN010000020.1:0-11486 GCA_034431995.1 Chloroflexota bacterium
GCCCCAGCCTGTGGACGAGTGGCTGCGGTCACAGCCGGGGGAGTTTGCGGTCTTGGAGCTACCACCCGAGAAGACATGGCACGGCCCGCCGCTGTACGCAGCACGCGTTCACGGCAAGAGCATCGCCTACGGCTATGGCACGTTTATGCCGACAGCATACCGAATATGGGAGCAGCGGCTGATTGGTTTTCCGGATGACGTTAGCCTTCAGGCTATAAGAGAAAGTGGCGTGCGCTACGTTTTGGTCGGATTGCGTAGCTACGGCGACAGGGAACAGGCCATGCGCCAGCGCCTGGAGGCCGAGAAGCGCCTGCGCTTGGTCTACAGCGCTGAGGAGAAAGCGGTCTACAGGGGTGACCGCCTGGTGGGCCTAGTCCAGCCATCGCCAGCGGTTCCGCCAACTGATCTCATCGGCGCGACGCGCTATGCCTATTTGGTAGACGAGATTGCCGTCTATGAGGTCGTTGAGTAGGCATCTTGGAGAGGTCCCAGCATTGAGGAGCAGGCAGAATGACGACAACCAAACCGCAGACCGGTCCCTTGCCGCGGGGTGCCGTGGTGGTGCCCACCTACAACGAAGCAGAGAACATCGAGAGCCTGGTCACGCAGATACTTGGTCTGGGATTGGATCTGCAGGTGCTCGTCGTAGACGACAACTCTCCCGACGGCACCGGAAGACTGGCCGACCAGATGGCCGGGACCGATGAACACGTGCATGTGATTCACCGCTCGGGCAAGCTCGGTCTAGGCACGGCCTATATCGCTGGCTTCAAGTACGCCCTGGCCCAGGGAGCTCCTTTCATCATGACCATGGATGCCGACTTCTCCCATCATCCAAGCTACATTCCGGCCATGGTCAACAAATCTGCCACGCGGGATGTGGTGATCGGGTCTCGTTATGTAAAGGGTGGTGGCACCCGTAATTGTACCCTGCCACGCAAGGCCTTGAGCCGCGGTGCCAACCTGTTCGCCAAAGTCATGCTAGGTCTCCAAGCGCGCGACTGCACGGCCGGCTTTCGCTGCTATCGCCGTCATGTCCTTGAGTCAATCGAGCTGGATACCATCTTCTCCAGCGGCTATTCCTTCCTGATCGAGATGCTCTATCGTTGCCAGCAGCACGGCTTCAGCGTCGGCGAGGTCCCGATCGTCTTTGAGAACCGGCAACGGGGAGCGTCCAAGATCTCTCGCACGGAGATCATTAAAGCCATGTACACGGTCCTGCGCCTGCGCTTCAGGCACCTTCCCTGGGAGGCGTGGGGCGCCATGTACCGCCGCCGCAGCAGCAAGGGAGACACAGCGGATGTCGGATAGCATCGTCGGCGTCATTCTCGCCGCGGGCAAGGGCAGCCGTATCCAGCCCCTAAACATGAGCTACCCAAAGCCCCTCTTGCCCGTCTGCAACAAGCCGATCATCCAATACCAGCTTGAGGACATGAAGCGCATCGGCGTCAAGGAGGCCATCATCGTGGTCGGCCACCTGGCCGAGCAGATCATTGCCCACTTCGGTGATGGGTCGTCGCTCGGCCTGCGCATCCGCTACGTCGAGCAGCAGGAGACGCTAGGCATCGCCCACGCTGTGGCACAACTGGAAAGCGAGATCTCGACGCCGTTTATCCTATTCCTGGGTGACATCTTCGTCGTGCCTCGCCGGCTGGAAGACATGGTCAGCATGTTCTGGCAGCGCAGAGCGGGTGCTGTCCTGGCTGTGAAGCGGGAGAGCGACCCCGCGGCCATCCAGCGCAACTTCGCCGTCGTGCTCCATGCCAGCGGCATCGTGACGCGGGTGATCGAGAAGCCGCGCTACATCCCATCGAATCTCAAGGGCTGCGGCGTGTATCTCTTCGACCTGGCGATCTTCGACGCCATCCGACGCACACCGCGCACCGCCCAGCGGGACGAGTACGAGATCACCAACTCCATCCAGATTCTCATCGAAGACGGCTTTCCCGTCTACCCGGCAGAGGTGGTGGACTGGGACATGAACGTCACCTACCCCTGTGATCTGCTCACCTGTAATCAGCGCCAGCTCGCCCACCTGGGTCTCGACAGCCTCGTTGCGCCGAGCGCTGAGCTTCATCCGGGCGTCCGCATCAAGGACTCGGTCATCGGCGATCGCGTGCGCATCGCGCACCCCATCGCCGTGACCCATTCCATGATCTTCTCCGACGTAACGGTAGACCAAGCGAACAACCTGGAGAACATGCTGCTGGCACCGGGGTTTGCCATTGAGTGCAAGGCAGTGGCTTGATGCCAAAGGGAGGGATGCTGACCTGTTGTGCCCGCGTTGCAGTGCTCCGAAGCCAGAGGGCAAGAAGTTCTGCGCTGAGTGTGGGCCAAGCTTACAGGCCGGTGAAACTACGTCTTCAGGTGTGACCAAGCCAACGGTCTCCTGCCTGGGCGCGGCTGGTACCGGGCTGATTGCCTTCCTCGGCAGTTGGCTGGGCATCACTCCCGCGTTGTGGTGGCTTAGCCAAGTGACACCCTGGGCCTACGGTCTTTGGTGTCTCGGACTTCTCAACTGCGTCTTTCCAGTCGTCCCAGCAATCATCGGAATTCTGGTCTGGGCGCGCGGACTCGACTGGCTCATGGCGGTAGCATCTGTGAAATGACCGACGAGACCCCTGTGTGTGCGGCCGTCTTTTCTTCCCCTGGAGTGCTTGGGCGAGAGAGCAGGACGAAGTGTGTCGCGTTGGACTCAGCCTTGCATTGCGAGCGTGGTAGACAAGGGCAACAGTCATGGTGAGGCATTTCAAATCCATGGTCGAAAAGCATCCACACGTCTACGTTGCCTACCCCGTCGGCCTGAAAGGCGTCGTCGTAGGAGAAGGCGGCACGCATGACAAAGGGCTGGCAGATGCAAGATCGGCGGTTCAGTTCCACATCGAGACCTTCGGCAATGACGTCCCAGAAGCAGAAGCGTCGGTCTTGGAAGAGAATTGACAGCAAACGGCAAGACCATGCACCACCTCCTCATGACGCCCGCCCACGCTGAGGAGGCGAAAAGGGAGCGGAGGAATGGACTGGATTCAGGCCATAAGGCGATGCTTCGATACGGATTCGGTCCTCTACAGCAACCATGCGCGCCGAGAGATGAGAACGGAGGCCTATGGGGAGATCAATGAACAAGAGGTCTACGAGGCCATCTTGAGCGGAGAGGTCATCGAGGCCTATCGGGACGACACGCCTTATCCGAGCGTGCTATTGTTCGGTACGACACGGGGGAATCGCCCGCTTCACGTTGTGTGCGCGTACAACGAGGAGGAGCCAGCAGTGATCATTATCACGGTCTATCAGCCTGACTCTCGATTGTGGGATGGTTACAGGAGGCGAAAACCATGAAGTGTGTAGTGTGCCATAGTAGCGACATCCAGCTCATGGATGTACGTGAGGAATTGAAGGCTGGCAACGATGTTGTATACGTGCCGGTGCGAGCACTCGTCTGCCAGTCCTGCGGTGAACGGTACTACGATCGCCGCACAATGCGATATCTCGAGGGAGCAGAATCGAGGCTGAAACAAGGGCAAGCGCAACTGCGCGAGGTCGGCAAAGTCCTCCTATATACGTGAGACGACAGGAAATGGTCGGACAGGCAAACGTACCTGCTATCAAGCCCTTGCGCCGCCTCCTCATCATGCCCGCCCACAACGAGGCGACCAACATCGAGCATGTGATCCAGGAGGTGCGCGAGGTCGCTCCACCCATGGACATCGTCGTCGTTGACGATTGCTCCGAGGACGACACGGCTCAACGCGCCGCGCGCCTGGGAGCCACCGTGCTGCGCCTGCCGTCCAATCTGGGCTACGGCGGCGCCGTGCAAACAGGTTTCAGGTATGCTGTTGAGAATGGCTATGGTGTCGGCGTCCTCATGGACGCTGACGGTCAGCACGACCCCTGTAGCATCCCGGCCCTGCTGGAGGTCGTGGAATCCGGCCAGGCAGACGTGGCCCTGGGCTCGCGCTTCCTGGGCCGCCTGGAATACAGGGCCAGTCGGATTCGCCGTTTGGGCATGGCCTTCTTCAGCCGTATAGTCTCGCTGGTCACGCACCAGCGCATCACAGATCCCACGTCCGGCTTCCAGGCGCTCAGTTACCGCACCATGCGCTTCTTCGCCACCGACAACTATCCGTCCGATTTTCCGGACGCCGATACCATCATCGTTCTCAGCTTCGCCGGGCTGCGCGTGCGCGAAGTGCCCGTGACCATGCGTGAGCGTATCAGCGGCGAGTCCATGCATTCCAGCCTTAAGCCGGTCTATTATGTGGTCAAGATGCTCTTGTCCATATTCATTGTCCTCTTGCGGCAACGGACAAACATGGGGGCGCGGTATCGGGTATCGGGCCCGCCTTCATTTACCGCTGAGCGGGAGGAGGCCCTAACCACGAAGTTGCAGGGGCACTAACGATCTCTGCGTCTTGATCCATTCGTGGTTGGCGGCAAATCCTGGTAGTTCATCAGTCAGGTCTATGCTCAATGCCCTCTCGTTCGACGTAGAAGAATGGTATCACGCCGAGCTGGTGCGGCGCCATGTGCCTGTGGAGGCTCGTGTCTCCCAGGCGGAAGCCGCCACCGCGCCCATCCTCGACTTGCTGGCCAAGCGCAATGTCCGCGCCACCTTCTTCTTCGTTGGTGAGCTGGTGCGAGATCATCCCCGGCTCGTGCGGACCGTTGCCTCCGCCGGCCACGAGATCGGCTGTCACAGTATGAGCCACAGGCCCCTCTGGGACCTGTCCCCGGACGCGTTTCGCCAGGAGCTAGAGGAATTCCGACAGACGACCCAGGAGATCGGCCCGGTGATAGGCTTCCGTGCACCGACGTTTTCTCTTGATCAGCGTACCAGCTGGGCATTCTCTGTCCTCGCCCAGGCGGGCTTTCTCTATGATTCAAGCATCTTCCCGGTAGCCAACTACATGTACGGAGTAGACGGCGGCCCGGTCGGCGCCTACCGGCCCAACCTGGAGGACCTGCGCCGTCACGACCCAGGCGGCCCGATCGTGGAGCTGCCCATGAGCGTCTGGGAGATGGCCGGCAGGCGGCTGCCCATCTCTGGCGGCTTCTACCTGCGCGCCCTTCCCTGGCCGTTGCTCCTGCATGCCCTGCGCCAGGTCAGCCAGCGCCGCCCGATCGTCCTTTACCTGCACCCATGGGAAGCCTACACCCAGACGCCCGTTGCATCGGGCCTCAGCCGCAAGGAGGCCTTCATCACCTACCACAACCGGGCCTCTGCGCTAGCCAAGCTAGAACGGCTGTTGAGCGAGTTTCCTTTCGCTCCTTTGCGCGATGTGCTGGCCCTTCGCCTCGCGAATGGCGCCCGCGTCACCGCGGAGGTGACAGCATGACAGAACGGGCAACGCCCATCCGCTACGTGCTTGTCCTCTGCGCCGCCATCCTAGCCCTCATCTTGGCGGTGGACACGATTGCCGTCTTGCGCATCACCAACAACCACGACTTCGCCATCTACCTACTGGCTGCCGAGCGCCTGCGCGACGGTGGGGACATCTACGCTGAGACGGCCGCATTTCAGGCGCAGATCGAGGCCAGCGCCTCGACGCATAGCGAGGACACGCCGTGGCCCTACGCCTATCCGCCCTTTCTGGCTGCTCTCCTAGTCCCGCTGACGTTCCTGCCATCTCCATGGCCAGGCGTCCTGTGGACAACGTTCTGCCTGACGGCCCTTCTGGCGGGCTGCTGGCTGATTCTAAAGAGCCAAACATGGCTGAGCCTCTCCGGCCTTGTGATTACCATGCTCATGCTTTACCAGTTCCAGCCAGCGGTGGTGGCCCTGCGCCTGGGCCAGATTGACCTTGCCATCTTCCTGCTCATCGTGCTCGTCCTGGTATGGCTGAAGTTGGGCGCGGAAGCCAGGGCTGGGCTGGCCCTGGGCGTGGCCATTGGCGTCAAGCTATTCGCTGGCTTTCTGGTGCTATTCCTGCTGTGGAAGCGGCGCTGGCGGGCAGCAGTCTGCGCGCTGGTCACCGGCGGTCTGTGCCTGGCAGCGTCATTCGCACTGGTGGGATGGGACGGGCTGACGCGCTATCTGGACTTCTCGTCGCTGTATACGCGAGGACCCTTTGCGGGCTATCCGTACCACCAGTCTTTCAACGCCTTCTTTACTCGCGCGTTTAAGCCGAACATGTTCCTTGACCCAGTGGCTGATATGCCCTGGCTTGCCGACGGGCTGACGGTCATCCTGAGTCTGGCGCTCCTGGTGTGTCTGGCCTGGCTGACGCGGCGGCCCGTCGCGCCCGACACCCCTCGCTTCGACATGGAGTACAGCATGGCGGTAGCGGTCATGCTGCTTGTGGTGCCCCCGGCGCCTCGCTATTCCTTTGTCTGGCTGCTCTTGGGCTTCATCGTGCTGGCGGCGCAGGTGGCTCGCGGCCGGGGCGCCACGTGGCTGGTGGGGCTTCTTGCACTGGGCTACATCTTTGCCGCCCGCCTGGTGTATGTTCCTATCCCATACCTGCGTCGTCTCCTGATGGACGGGCAATTCATGGTTAGCGCCCTGTTGTTGACACTGGCCATCGCCTGCTTTCTGATCGGCTCTGAGAAGAGGAATGGAGTCGCCTAATGGAATTGCGAGCGCGTTTCTTTGTCATTGGTCTCGCCCTGCTGGGGTTGCTCCTGGTCATCAACCTGGTCCGCACCCGACGGCTAAAGGAGGAGTTCGCCATCCTGTGGCTCCTGACGGGCGCCACGCTGGTGCTCCTCCCCGTCTTCGTGGATGTGGTAGATGCCATTTCCTATGCTGTCGGCATCGAGTACCCGCCCGCCCTGGTGTTTCTGATTGCTTTGCTGTGCGTCATCTTCATCCTGTTCCAGTTCTCGGTCAGCATCTCCCGCTACAGCGAGCAGATCAAGGTTCTCTCCCAGGAGATCGCCCTGCTGCGGGAGCGCGTGCGTCAACTCGAGCGGCACAGCGGCCCCGGACAGGCGGCCAACGTGGGGTCAGCGCATGAGATCACAGAGTAACCCGCCAGCCACATCCTTGCGGGGAGAGCTTTGGCAGCTTGTGGGCGTCATCCTCGGGGCTGCCGTCTTTCGGATTGCCCTTGTCTTGACATCCGACCGCATTGTATGGGGCGACGAACCCTTCTACCTCTGGCTGGGGCGCAACTGGCTCACGGGTCAAGGATACACCTTCACCGGCTACCACGACGTACATCATACGCCCCTGCTCCCGCTGCTGAGCGGGCTGCTGTACCTGGTGATTGGCGACCTGGAGACAGCGAGCAACCTGCTGTACATTGTCTGCGGCGCGCTCCTGGCCGTTCCGGTCTACCTCATCGCCCGAGAGATGTATGGGCGGCCGGTGGCAGTCATGGCCAGCGTTCTCGTTAGCGTGTGGCCTGCTCTCACCTTCGCCGTGCTGTACTGGGGAACCAACACCGAGCCTCTCTATTTCCTGGTCGTCTACAGTGGCATCTTCTGTGGCCTGGCGGGACTGCGCGACCATCAGCCTTGGGCCTTTGCACTCGCCGGCGTGTTTTTCGCCTTGGCCTATCTCACCAGACCAGAGGCGGTCGGCTATCTGGTCTTCGTGCTGGCCTTCATCGCTCTCGTGCGCCTTGCCGAGCGGCGCCTGTTCACGCGGCGCACCCTGACTGCCCTCGCGCTCGTTCTGCTGGGCTATCTCGCCTTGTTTCTGCCTTATGCCTACTACGTGCGCCAGCATACGGGCGAATGGATGGTCAGCGAGAAGGCTGGTGTTACGTACGTTACCAGCAAGAGCCTGGCCTACGGCGACACAGTCACCTTTGACCGACTGACGTGGGGCCTAGACAGCAGCGGCCAAGAGGTGTATTTCTTCTCGCCTGAAAGCTACAATGTAAGCATGATCGAGGTCATCGCCCAGGACCCCATGGACTTTGTCAAGCTCGTCTACATGAACGTGCGCCGATTCGCCGATAGCCTTCTGGCCCTGCGCATGTTCGCCTACTGGCTGCTTCCGCTGCTGGCTGCGGGCTGGCTGCGTCGGCCATGGACGGTAGAGCGTCTCAAAGCCGAGCTGTATCTGCTGGTTGCCATCAGTCCTGTGCTTGGGTTCCTGGTCTTCTTCGTCCAGGACCGCTATATCGCCGCCATGCTGCCGGGCCTGATCATCTGGTCAGCCAACGGACTTAAGGCAGTCCAGGACTGGCTGTCGGAGACGATCAGCAAGCTGACCGCCGGCGGCGCCGGGCGGCGATTCTGGACAATGGCTCTGCTCTCCCTTCCATGTGTACTCCTCTTGGCCTTTCTGGCCTACACCGTGCCCGACGTGGTGAGCACTACACACAGCGGCTCCTGGCGGTCTGAGCACAAGTTGGTTGGCCTCTGGCTGCGCAGCAATACGCCCCCTGGCGGCGTGCTCATGTCTCGCTATCCCGCCATCGCCTTCTACGCCCACAAACGCTGGGTGGCGACGCCGAACGCGCCCGTAGCCGACGTGCTGCGCTATGCCAGCGGCAAGGGTGCAACGTATTGGGTGGTAGACGAGCGTGAGACGGTGAAGCTGCGTCCACAGTTTGCCCAGCTCGTGGCGGGGACTCAGAGCACGCCCAACCTGAGGACGCTCCATGTGGACACGTCCAGCCCTGAGAAGATCGCCGTCTTCGCCCTGAGCGGCGCAAACGCGCCGCCATAGGTTTCAGACATGAGAGCGAATCGGCCAACGCAGGTTCTGGCGGGACTCACCCTCCTGGCCATCATCGCCGTGGCCCTCGGTCTGCGGCTGTACGAGCTGGTGCCGCCCGATCGCGGTCTACTCTTTGCCGCTGATGCCGACGAGGGAATCTACGCCGCCAGCGCGCGCCTGGCCATGGACGGGTTCGTGCCCTATCGCGATTACTTCTGCTCCGCGCCGCCTGCGGCGCTGCACCTATTCATGGCTGCCCTATGGCCCACGTCTGTTCCGTGGGGCAATGGCGATGGCTTCATAGCGCTGCGCTACGCTTCGGTGGCCTATGGCCTGGTGACCGTCCTGGCCGTCTACGCCATTGCCGCACGCCTGGGCGGCAGGCCCGCTGGCCTGCTGGCTGCTGTCTTGCTGGCGATAGACGGCTGGGCCGTGGCCCAGGACCGACGGGCGATGTTGGAAGCACCCATGAACATGTTCTCGGCCCTGGCAGTACTGACCGTCGTGCAGGCAAGCAGGAAAGAACGAGGCAGCGCGTGGTGGGACGTGTTGACCGGACTGCTTGCGGCCCTGGCTGCCCTCACCAAGACACAGGGAAGCCTGGTGCTCGGCGCCATTCTCATGGCTCTGCTGATGGAGCGCCGCTGGCGTTCTGCTGTTATTGTCCTGTCTACCGCAGCAGCGGCTGGTGTCATTCTGTGCCTGCCGTTCCTGCTTGTCGCCGGCGACGACATGGTGCGTCAGCTCTACCTCTTTCAGTTCTTGCGCCCGCCCAACGGCGATCCTCGCCTCATCCTGCGCGTGAACGCTATCCGCAACTACGCTGAATCGTGGCTGACGGTGCGTCTGGGCCTGCTGGGGGCGGCCGCGCTGGTGGGGCGATTGCTGTGGGAGAGCCTGCCCGCGGCCCGGCGCGTCGCGAGCCGTATGTTGCCACGCTGGGTAGCGGAAGCGACGCCACTCACAGCGGTCAGGTGGCTGCCCGTTCTGCTATGGGCGATTCTGGTGGCTGCTTCTTTCGCTGCCAGCAAGACGTTCTACCTCTACTACTACGTTCAGCTCGCCGTCCCCTTGAGCCTGCTGGCAGGCAGTCTCTTGCAGGGATGGGAACGTGCACCCGAGGCATCCGGCGAGAAGGATGCTCAGCAGGACAGCGCTCCTGCTGGTGGCGGCCAGCTAGCCATTGCTCCTGTGGGCTTCGCTACCCTCATCGCGCTCCTGTGCATCCTGCGCCTCTCCACCCAGGTTGAGGCCACCCTGCGCGCCGTCCGCTGGACGAAGCCAGCCCATGTCGAGATCGGCCGCTATCTCGCGGATGCCACGCCGCACGGGGCGCGCGTGCTGGCCTTTGAGCCGAACTACGCCTTCCTGGCCTCGCGCCCCCTCGC
The DNA here is from genome assembly GCA_034431995.1 of Chloroflexota bacterium. Classification (GTDB taxonomy): domain Bacteria; phylum Chloroflexota; class DTOL01; order DTOL01; family DAOUCN01; genus DAOUCN01. The sequence goes on from DAOUCN010000020.1 coordinate 10,003, forward strand.
CCAGCTTGAGGACGGTAGCTACTTCGTGGACAGCCACGCAGTCATGCTGTACGAGAACCTCGACATCAAGGGACGTCCGTGGGCCGATCTGGTCGCCAGCCTGTGGCGGCGAGAGACTGAGGAAGAGCAGGCATTGCTCTGGCAGAGACCGGCCCAAGAGCGGGTCGTGGCGGCCTTTGGGCGGGTGGATTATGTGATCATTGACCGCCGCGCTCGTTACCTACTGGCACCGGAGACCCTGGTAGCCCTGGAGGAGGCATCACAAGGGGTGGCCACTTCCGGTGACGTTGTACTGCGTCAGCGATCGCGCTGACATAACGCTACCGCCAACACCTGTCAGGTGCGGCCCCATTCTCGTCCGTGGGTGTCCACAACGCCCATGACGGCCAGAAGTGGTCAAGCGGGGAGCAAGAGTGAGTCGCAAGGAAGCTATCTTCTTCTTGTTGGTCTTGACATGCTATACGTTCTTTGTCCAGTGGTCGGGGGCGGAGCAGCGCAGCTTCTTCAGCCTCATACTAGCCATGCACAATGAACACACACTACGCATTGACCGCTATGCAGACCTGACGCCGGACAAGGCGCTGTACGAGGGGCACTATTACTCCGACAAGGCGCCGGGTCTTGCCTTCCTCGGCCTGCCGGTGTACGCCGTGCTGAATGGGATGCAGAATCTGAATCGCCCTGGTCTCTCGTTGCCCTACACCATCTACTTGGTCAATTGCTTCGTCGTGGCGCTGCCGGGTGCGCTGCTGGCGCTCCTGGTGCTGCGCTTCCTGCGCCGCCTGGCCATTGGGGAGAGTCATGCGACGGCCACAGCTCTCGTCATGGCGCTGGGCACGCTGGCCTTCCCTTTCTCGACCCTGTTCTTCAGCCACCAGACGGCGGCCTCTTTGGCGTTCTGCGCCTTCTATCTCCTGCACGGGACGAAGGGGGGTCACGTGTCCGTATCCCGTGGCCTTCTCGCCGCCGGTTTCCTTGTCGGCGCGTCCGTCGTCGTGGAGTACCCCATGGCCATCATGGCCGTTCTTCTGTGCGTCTACGCTCTGAGCTTCTTGCCCAACAGGCGCGCTGCCGTGCTCTACGTCTTGGGTAGCATACCGCCGGCGGTGCTGCTGGCGGCATACAACTGGGCTGCCTTTGGCCATCCTTTGCACTTCGGCTACTTCTATGAGGACAACACGTGGGCACAGATGCATCGGCAAGGCTTGCTGGGGCTGGGGCTGCCTCGCCTGGAGACTCTCTTCGATGTCGTTGTCGGCGCGCGCGGGCTGTTCACCCTCTCCCCCGTGCTTGTTCTGGCGCTGTACGGCTTCGTCCTCATGCTGCGCCGACACGAGATGCGTGGCGAGGGATGGCTGGCCATCGCTGCCTTTGGCATCTATCTGCTCCTGACAGCGGGCTACAGGATTCCGCCCACCAGCATCTGGGTGCCTGGCCCCCGCTTTCTCGTGCCTGTCTTGCCCTTCCTGGCTGCGCCTGTGGCG
>DAOUCN010000021.1:0-6800 GCA_034431995.1 Chloroflexota bacterium
GGGTAGAGGGGAGAGGGGAGAGGGCAGAGGGTAGAGGGGAGAGGGCCACGGAACACCGATTACGGATTACGGATTACGGATCACGAGGACATAATCATGATAGATGAAAATGAACCATGTTATGTGATAAGTATCGCCGCGCAGTTGGTGGAGGTGCATCCGCAGACGCTGCGCTACTATGAGCGGGCCGGGCTGGTACGCCCGTCGCGCTCGCGGGGGAATATCCGCCTCTACTCGCCACGGGACATTGAGCGCCTGCGCCTGATCCAGCGGCTGATGGATGACCTGGGCGTCAACCTGGCAGGGGTCGAAGTGATCATGAACATGACGGAACGCGTACGCGAATTGGAGGAAGAGGTCGAGCGTCTGCGGGCGGCATTGGCGGAACAAGGCGTCTGAGACGCCACAATGGCACGAAGACCGTGCGGTTTGTCATCTTCGTGTCCCGGCGAGGGCTGTAGCAGCCGGCACCTAGTGGACGACGGAGGTCGTACGCCTTGATGATAGCGTGAGTTCGCGATTGAGTTCATCAAAGCGAACGATGTAGTGGTGGAAGAAGTTGTCCCTACCAAGCAAGTTGATAGGCAGATTGGGAGCGAAGTAGACCCTGAGGTGGAGCAGATGTCCTCGTAGCTCGATGTCGAGTGGCCCGGGACAGACGACTAACTGACCGCCAATGCCCGTGATGGCAGTGGCTGCTGACTGGTCAAGGGGTACACCTAGCTGTGTTGCGATATCGAGATCAAACAGGCAGAAGTCCGCGCCAGAATCAACGATCGCCCTGGTAGCCAGGCGGCGCCCGGCGTGACTGGCGACAAGATCTAGAGCGGGTTTGAGACTGCCGCCGACAGGGATTCTCATAGGATCCAGACACCCGGCGCAGGGGCGCGCATGACCAGCGGCTCTGCGTGGCCCTGGGCTTTCGCCTGTTCCAGAACGGTGCCCAGATCGTCGCCAACGGCAACTATCCTATGCCTAACGACCGCGACCCACTTGCCGGCGTACTTCTGCATCTCTGCGTCAAGACGACGGTCGGCCGCAAGAATGGAATCATCTGTCTGAATGCCAGTCTTGCGCATTTCCGAACCCTCCTGCCATCATAATACATGCTGTGACTGCTACTGTCAAGTCGTATCGGTCTTTCGTCTTTGGTCATTCGTCTCTAGGAAAGGAATGCCATGAACCTCAATAAGCTTACCGAAAAGGCCCAGGAAGCTGTGCTGGCGGCACAGGACCTGGCCCAACAAGCCAATCACAATCAACTCGACGTGGAGCACCTGCTCCTGGCCCTGCTCGACCAGCAAGAGGGCCTGGCACCCCAGATTCTCCAGAAGCTGGGCGTTGCCCCGACCCTGGTCAAGCAAGCCGTGCAGACCGAGCTCGAGCGCATGCCGAAGGTCTACGGCCAGGGGCAGGTCTACCTCTCGTCGCGCCTGTCCCACATCTTCGACGTGGCCCAGGCCGAGGCTACGCGTCTCAAGGATGAGTTCATGTCCACCGAGCACCTGCTCATCGCCATCGCCGACGAGGGGGAGAAGACGCCCGCCGGCCGCGTCCTGCACTCCTTCGGCGTGAGCAAGGAGCGCATCTACGGCGTGCTCACCGCCATCCGCGGCGCGCAGCGCGTCACCGACCAGAACCCCGAGGGCAAGTACCAGGCTCTTGAGAAGTACGGCCGCGACCTGACCGACCTGGCCCGCAAGGGTCGTCTTGACCCAGTGATCGGCCGCGACGACGAGATTCGCCGCGTGATGCAGGTCCTCTCCCGTCGCACCAAGAACAACCCCGTCCTCATCGGCGAGCCGGGCGTGGGCAAGACGGCCATCGCCGAGGGCTTGGCCCAGCGCATCGTGCGCGGCGATGTGCCCGAAGGCCTGAAGAACAAGCGCCTGGTGGCCCTCGACCTGGGCGCGCTCGTCGCCGGCAGCAAATACCGGGGCGAGTTCGAGGAACGGCTGAAAGCCGTGCTCAAAGAAGTGACGCAATCCGAGGGCGACATCATCCTGTTCATTGACGAGCTGCATACGGTCGTCGGCGCGGGCGCAGCGGAGGGGGCCATGGACGCCTCCAACATGCTCAAACCAGCCCTGGCCCGGGGCGAGTTACACTGCATCGGCGCCACGACCCTCGACGAATACCGCAAGCACGTGGAGAAGGATGCGGCCCTGGAACGCCGCTTCCAGCCCGTCTACGTGGGCGAGCCATCGGTAGAGGACACCATCTCTATCCTGCGCGGCCTCAAGGAGCGCTACGAGGTGCACCACGGCGTGCGCATCCAGGACTCGGCCCTGGTGGCTGCTGCCGTCCTCTCCCATCGCTACATCAGCGACCGCTTCCTGCCCGACAAGGCCATTGACCTGATTGACGAGGCAGCCTCGCACCTGCGCATGGAGATAGACAGCCTGCCCGCCGAGCTGGACGAGGTCGAGCGCAAGATGCGCCAACTGGAAGTGGAGCGCGAGGCCCTGAAGAAAGAGACCGACTCCGCTTCCCGCGAGCGCCTGGCGAAGCTGGAGAAAGAGCTGGCCGATCTCAGGGAGCAACATGCCGCCATGCGCGCCCAATGGCAAACGGAAAAAGAGGCCATCCAGCGCATCGTGCGCATCAAGGAAGACATCGAGCGGGCCAAGGCCGACTACGAGCGCGCCGAGCGCCAGGGCGACTACAACCGCGCCTCGCAGCTCAAGTACGGCACATTGGTAGACCTAGACCGCCAGCTCAAGGCCGAGGAAGAGCGCCTGGCGACCGTGCAGAAGGGTCAGGGGCTGCTGGCCCAAGAGGTCACCGAAGAGGACGTGGCCCAGGTCGTCTCCAAGTGGACGGGCATTCCCGTCAGCAAGATGCTGGAGGGCGAGATCCAGAAGCTGGTGCGGATGGAGGAGCGGCTGCGCCTGCGCGTGGTGGGCCAGGACGAGGCGATCACTGCCGTCGCCAATGCCGTGCGCCGGGCGCGGGCGGGCCTGCAAGACCCCAACCGCCCCATCGGCAGCTTCATCTTCCTGGGGCCCACCGGCGTGGGCAAGACCGAGCTGGCCCGCGCCCTGGCCGAGTTCCTCTTCGACGATGAACAGGCCATGGTACGCCTGGACATGTCCGAGTACATGGAGAAGCACACCGTCTCGCGCCTCATCGGCGCGCCGCCTGGCTACGTGGGCTACTAGGAGGGCGGGCAACTGACCGAGGCCGTGCGCCGCCGTCCCTACTCTGTCGTGCTCTTCGCCGAGATCGAGAAGGCCCATCCCGACGTGTTCAACGCCCTGCTGCAGATCCTGGACGATGGCCGCCTGACCGACGGCCAGGGCCGCACGGTAGACTTCAAGAACACGGTTATCATCATGACCTCGAACACCGGCAGCGACTGGATCAAGGAGCTGGGGCCGAAGGACGAGGCCGAGATGCGCCGCCGGGTGATGGAGGCCCTGCGCCAGAGCTTCCGCCCCGAGTTCCTGAACCGCGTGGACGAGGTGATTATCTTCCATGCCCTGGGCCTGGACGAGATCATCAAGATCGTGGGCATCCAGGTCGGCCATCTCAAGCGACGGCTGGCCGAGCGCAAGATCACCGTGGAGCTGACGCCTGCCGCCCGCGAGCTCCTGGCCAACGAGGGCTTCGACCCCGTGTATGGGGCGCGGCCCCTCAAGCGCACCATCCAGCGCCTGGTGCTCGACCCGCTGGCCCTGGACATCCTGGAGGGCCGGTTCCGCGAGGGCGACACGGTGATCGTGGACGCCGACGGCGGGGACATCGTGTTCAGGAAGGTGGAGCAGCCCCAGCCTGCGTTGGCGGGGGCATAGCAGGCCATTACGCCATGCGCAGGAATGATGAGGACTGACGAATTATCCCTATCGCTCGCAGGGATTGCGTTCTATCAGTGCGCGGGAATGAATTCCGCTTCTAATCTCTGGTATACTATCTGCCATTGATTAGAAGCCGAATTCATTCGCGCGTGTCCAAAACGCCCATTCGTCCGAATCTATACCGCCAAGGAGGGAAATCCCATGCCCACGCTTCCACACCCAACCGTTGGTGACCCCCGCTGGTTTGTGCACGACCGCTTCGGCCTGTTCATCCACTGGGGCACCTATTCCCTGGCCGCCCGCCATGAGTGGGTGAAGAACCGCGAGCGCATCCGCGACGAGGACTACCAGACGTACTTCGACCACTTCTACCCCGACCTGTACGACCCTGCCGTCTGGGCACAGGAAGCCAGGAACGCCGGCATGAAATACGTCGTGGTCACGAGCAAGCACCACGAGGGCTTCTGCCTGTGGGACTCGGCCCTCACCGACTACAAGGCCACGCGCACACCCTGGGGCAAGGACGTGCTGCGGCCCCTGGTCGAAGCCTTCCGCAGCCAGGGCTTCAAGCTCGGCTTCTACCACTCCCTGCTCGACTGGCATCACCCCGACTTCCCCATTGACGGCCTGCATCCCATGCGCGACGACGTGGCCTACCGCGAGGCCCACAAGCAGCGCGACGTCCGCAAGTACGCCGAGTACCTGCACGGCCAGACGCGGGAGCTCCTGACCCAGTTCGGCAAGATTGACGTCATGTGGTTCGACTTCTCGTACGCAGACCGGGACTGGGGCTGGTCGAAGGGCAAGGGCAAAGACGACTGGCAGTCGGAAAAACTCATGGCCATGGTGCGCCAGCTTCAGCCAGGGATCATCGTCAACGACCGCTTGGGCATCGGCGGCGACTTCAAGACGCCGGAGCAGTACCAGCCGCGCGCCTGGATGCAGGTGGACGGCAAGCCTGTCGTCTGGGAAGCCTGCCAGACCCTCAACGGCAGTTGGGGCTACGACCGGGATAACCTAGACTGGAAGCCGGTGGATATGCTGATCCGCCTGCTGGTGGACACGGTGTCCAAAGGCGGCAACCTGCTGCTCAATGTCGGCCCCAACGCCCGCGGCGAGTTCGAGCCGAAAGCGGTCGAACGGCTGCGGGGCATCGGCGAATGGATGCGCCTGCACAATCGCGCCATCTACGGCTGCACGGCCAGCGACTTCACGCCGCCCCCCGACTGCCGCTACACCCAGAACGGCCATCGTCTCTATCTGCACCTCTTCGCCTGGCCCTTCCGCCATCTGCACCTGGACGGGCTGGGGGGCCGCGTGGAGTATGCCCAGTTGCTCAACGACGCCTCCGAGATCAAGAGGCTTGTCATTGACCCCCGCCAGCAGGCGCAGAACACGACCATGGCCGGCGTGGGCCACGATGCCCTCACCCTGGAGCTGCCCGTGCAGCAGCCGCCCGTGGCTGTGCCGGTCATCGAGCTGTTCCTGAAGGGGTGACGCGGGGACGCGGGGACGCGGGGACGCGGAGACAAGTCCCCTCTCCCTGCGGGAGAGGGTTAGGGTGAGGGCTAGAGGAGGAATGCCACATGGAGCTGCGCCACGACATGCTCGTCATGGGCGTCTACATCGTTGCGGCCCAGCACGGCGGCAAGCGCGGCGGGCTGGCCCTGGCCTGGGCTACCCAGGTCGCCAAAGACCGCTTCCTGATCTGCATCGGCAGCCAGAGTGCGACGCGCGACCTCGTCCTGGCCTCGGGCGCCTTCGGCCTGAGCGTCCTGGGGCGCGACCAGATCGCCGTGGCCCGCGCCTTCGGCGAGCGCTCGAGCCGGGACGTGGACAAGTTCGTCGGCGTCCCCTTCCACACCGCCGTCACCGGCTCGCCGCTGCTGGATGACTGCGTGGCGACCTACGATTGCCGGGTGGAAGCCGTCCTGGAAGACGGCAGCCACAAGCTGATCATCGGTCGCGTCGTCGCTGCCGAACGCCTCCGCGACGACAACCAGCGCCTTGTCTATCGCGAGGAGGACTACGGGCACTGAGGGGACGCGGAGAGAGGGAGACGCGGAGACGCGGGGATGCGGACGTGGGGAGACCCTCACCACAACCCTCTCCTAGGGACGCATGGGGCAGATTAGCCCTGTGGCGTTGCGCAATCTCGCCACACGGGGCTCGAAGCACCCGTGCTACGGCTACAAACCACTGCCAGGCTGCTTTAGCCGGCCTTGGCCGGCTTTGTGGCTGTAGCACGATGGCTTCAGCATCGTGCACACGGCTCTGAATCGTCAAAATGCACTCCGCGTCAGGGTGAGGAAATCTGATTGTGACATCACCCCTTGTGTGGTATGATATGTAGGGCGCACTCCTTTGCGCGCGGCGGGACAAGGAGGACACCATGGCGATGGCATGGTTCAGCCTGTCGCCCCTCACCACACGCGGTGGGTACTACCGGATGCGCTGGAATCAATTCCGCTTCTAATCAGTGGCCACAAGGATGATAGCAGATGAGAAGCAGAACTCAGTCTCGCGCCTGTTGCCCCCCACCACACGCGGTGGGTACGACCGGATGCGCGGGGATCAATTCCGCTGCTAATCGGTGGCCACAAGGATGATAGCAGATGAGAAGCAGAACTCAGTCTCGCGCCTGTCGCCCCCACCACACGCGGTGGGTACGACCGGATGCGCGGGAATCAATTCCGCTCCTAATCAGTGGCCACGAGGATGATAGCAGATTAGAAGCAGAATTCATTCTCGCGCCTGTTCGCCGCACACGCGCTATGTGTTCCAGCAGACGTTTGTTGGGCGCCCTGTAGGAGGCTGCCATGACGATGGAATGGTTGAAGTGGTTGGTCGGCATCCTCATCGGTATCATCGGCCTGGTGGCCTCCGTGCTCCAGATCATGGAGTACATCAAGCGGCGGCGCGAGAAACAACCTCTGCCGACACCCGCAGCTCTCCCTCTCCCCCCCGCTCCCCGCCTCACCGTCCCGCCCCACGCCCTGGCCG
>DAOUCN010000022.1:0-23938 GCA_034431995.1 Chloroflexota bacterium
CCCTAAGAGGGAGAGGGGGCGGGAAAGGACGGGCGGGGAAGGTATTCTCTGAAGAATCACCGGGCCGTACCGGCAAGAACGCTGCGTGCCTCGCTGTCCGCCCGTCTCGGCCACGCAGGCGGCCTGTGGGCCCTTGTAGCAGCGAGAGCCCGCCGCGCTCTGTCGCCCATCGGGCACTTCCCGTCGCCAAGGCAAGATGCGTCCAATCACCAGGTAGAGGCTCTTGACAGAGAGGGTAGACCTGTTGTATCATGATATTAGCCAATGCGGATATGTTGATGGGTGTTGTCGTCAGGGAAAGGAGTTCACCATGTTGAGGGAGCTGAGCTTGGTCGGGCAGGCCCTGTCCGACCCCACGCGTCTGCGCATCCTCAAGCTGCTGGCGGTGCGTGACCTCTGCGTCTGTGAGCTTGTCTACCTGCTGCAGGCAAGCCAGTCACGGGTATCACAGAACCTAGCCATTCTCAAGTACGCCGGGCTGGTCACCGATGAACGGCACGGGCGCCGGGTCTCCTATTCGCTCAATCGTGCGGCCTTCCAGCATGCTATGGCCGCTCTGAACGCGTTGGCTACGGAATCGGAGCTTGGCAACGTACCGGAGATGGCAGCAGAAGCTGCCCGGCTGGCCAGTCTGCCGCCAAACCCCTTTGCCACATGCAGCAGCGATGAGGCTACGGTGGACGATCTGGCCGGCGCAAAGGCGATGCAGCAGCGGGCTACGCCAGTGCCAGCGTAGACTACGGAGCATGTCTGGGCGCGCATGATCCTGCGGCGTGCGGTCACCTGCGTGGAGGCCTTCCATGTTCAGCCGCCGGGTGCGGATACGCCGACACATTGGGCACGCTGGTACAATAATCTATGTCATCAAACATCGGAGGATTACTGTGAGCTCGGAAAACAGAGCGGTCAGGTTGTCGCTCCTGGACAGGTTTCTTACCCTGTGGATCTTCCTGGCGATGGCGTTCGGCATCGCCATGGGCTACCTGGTCCCTTCCGTGAATGACCTCATCGGTCGTCTGCAGGTCGGGACGACGTCCATTCCCATTGCCATAGGCCTGATCCTCATGATGTACCCGCCCCTGACCAAAGTGCGCTATGAGGCCATGGGCACGGTCTTCAAGAACGTGAGGCTGCTGGGGCTTTCCCTCGTGCAGAATTGGATCGTGGGCCCAGTTGTGATGTTCGTGCTGGCGGTGCTGTTCCTGCGGGACTATCCGGAGTACATGGTCGGCGTCATCCTGGTGGGGCTTGCCCGCTGCATCGCCATGGTGATTGTGTGGAACGAGCTGGCGGAGGGCGATCGTGAGCTGGCCGTTGGCCTGGTAGCCTTCAACGCCGTCTTCCAGGTGCTCTTCTACGCCGTCTACATCTACGTGTTCATCACGTTTGCCCTGTCTCGCCTGGGCCTCGTGCAAGGTCTCGACGTGAGCATCTCCATTGGCGATGCAGCCAAGACGGTGTTCATCTACCTGGGTATTCCGTTCCTGGCGGGCGTGATCACGCGTTTCTCGCTCCTGGCCACGAAAGGGAGGGAGTGGTTCGAGAAGGAGTTCGTGCCGCGCATCAGCCCCATCACCCTGGCAGCCTTGCTGTTCACAATCGTCGTCATGTTCTCCCTCAAGGGAGGATACATCGTCGAATTGCCGCTGCATGTGGTGAGGGTGGCGATCCCACTCCTGGCCTACTTCCTCCTCATGTGGTTTACCACGTTCTTCATCAGCCACAGGATCGGTGCATCGTATGAACAGACGACGGCGGTGTCGTTTACGGCTGCCAGCAATGACTTCGAGTTGGCTATTGCTGTGGCCGTGGCCATCTTTGGCATCAACTCGAGTCAGGCGTTCGCGACGGTGATCGGCCCTCTTCTGGAGGTGCCCATGCTCATCAGCCTGGTCAATGTTGCTCTTTCGTTCCGCAGCCGTTTCTTCCGGCGGCTGGCCCCGGGCAGCGCGTAGCTGCCGCCGACCGACGCGGGCGGGGCACCCTGTCCTGGTACGAGGTGCACGGCCTGCGAGTGTCCGACTCCACCTATGACGACTGCGCTGGAGGCGCGGCTAGAAATGGTGACTAAAGTGAAGACAAAAGTCCTGTTTGTTTGTACTGGCAATTCCGCCCGCAGCCAGATGGCTGAGGCATTTGCCAGGCACTATGGGGGCAAGACACTGGAAGTGTACAGTGCGGGCCTCGACCCATCGCGCATCAACCCGCGAGCTGTGAGCGCGATGGCGGAACTGGGCATCAGTATGGACGGCCAGTGGTCCAAGGGTCTGGATGCCGTGCCGGTGGATGACGTGGATCTGGTGATTACTCTCTGCGATGACGCTGATGCCCGCTGCCCGTTGCTCTTTGGTCGGCGTGGTCGCCGCCACTGGTCATTGCCTGATCCAGCCAAAGCAAGCGGGAGCGAGGAAGAGGTAATGGCCGTGTTCAGGGCGGTGCGCGACGAGATCGGCAGGCGTGTGCAGGCGCTCGTCGCTGACGTGGAGGCTGGACCAGATGCGCAGCGGGTCAGGGGCGCGACGCAATGAAACCGTATCTCAACACCGGATTCTCCTGGATCGTGACCAGGAGGCTGCACTGGCCTTCCTGGACCGCCATCTGCGCAGCCGCCTACGCGATGTGATGGAAGGCGGTTGATAGGTCATGATTGAAGTGCCCGGTGCGGGCATACAGACGATACCTGGACAGAGCCTGTCCCGCGGCTAGATGGCAGAAGACGTTGACAGTCGAGGAGGACGTGCTCCATACCACGTGAACAGCGACATGCCTAGAGCTCAGCTTATCGAGAACTATGAGATACGGGTCTTCACCCCGCCCTGCGAGCCGGGGGCCGAGCGGTTCAGCGCCATTGGCCGACTGACAACGGACATCGGCGATGCCTTGCCCTATCTGAACGCGACGCTGCGGGGCGCCGTCTTCCACCCAGAGGCAAAGGCTTTGTCCTGGCGCAAGGCGGGGCACTACGTGATCATCCGGCCCTACGAGATTGCCGTCAGCAATGTGGCTGATCGCGATGGAGCGATCAAAGAACTGGACGGCATCGTCCGGCTAATCAACCAGACATGGGAGCGGCGGGCGGAGATCACGCTGAGCTATGAGACCCGCCAGCGGCCAACACCGATGGCGGTGTACAAGCTGCTGCCGCAGACCAACTGCAAGCGGTGCGGCCAGCCGACCTGCTGGACCTTTGCCCTGAGGCTCGCCGCGTCGCAAAAGGCTATCGAGGACTGCCCGCTCCTTCTGGACGCCCAGTATGCCGACAGGCTGGCCGCCCTCCGTGAGATCGTCATCGAGGCGCCAGCGATTGGATAGAGGCACTCGGAGGTGCTGCTATGGCTGGACGAGGACCGGCACTGTGGCGACAATCCGGTTGTTGCGGCGGCGACATCGCCCGGATAGAGATCCAGGGCAGCCCAATCGGCCTTGTGGGCCTGAGGGAGGCTCTGGAACAGGTCTACATTCTTGGTCGTCGGCCCGATGCCGCCGTGGCCGACGAACTGCTGGCCATGATCAAGCTACGCAACTATGTTGCTCCTGCGGCTGAGGAGGCGTACAAGGCTGCACTCTTGCGTGAGTACATCAGCTACCACGCAAAACGGACTACATAACAAAAAGGGAGGATGCACATGTCTACGCAACAGAAGGCTTCCATCTGGCGGGAGATCGCACCTACGGTGGTGATCTTGCTGGTCCTGCTGCTCCTGCTCGTCGCCTTTGCCCTCTCGGGTATGGCTATGACTGCCGAGGGCGCCCCGCCCACGGACGTGGTACGGGGCATCGTCCTGGTAATCGTGGGTGGCTTGGCCGGGCTGCTCGGTGGCCTGATCGGCACGGGAGGATGCAGCGTCATGCTGCCCGCTATCCACTTCTGGATGGACTATCCTGCCCCCATTGCCGTCGGGACGACGCTCTTTGCCGTCATCTTCACGGCCATCTCCGGGGCCTACGGTCACCTGGTACGGGGCAACGTGGACAAGCGTGCCTTTGCCTGGCTGGGCGGTGGCGGCATCCTGGGCGTCCTGCTGGGCTCGTGGCTGTTCACGCTCCTATCCGGCCAGGCAGCACTGCTGGGATTGATCCTGGGCCTGATCTTCCTGTGGCCGGCCATCCGCATGATCTATGAGGGCGCTATCCAGCAGAAGATGCCCCAGCGCCAAGGTAATGTCATCACCGGCTCGGGTCCCTGGATGGCTGTGTTTGGCTTTGTGGTGGGCATCGCCACGGGGCTGGCGGGCGTGGGCGGCGGCTATGCCCTGGTGCCTGGGCTCATCTACCTGTTCGGTGCACCAGTGTACATCACCATGGGCACGTCGCTGGCTACTATGATCCCTCTGGCAGTCGTTGGCGGAGGCATCAAGCTTGCTCAGGGCTTCGTCGCCCTGATGGCTGGCGGTTTGCTTGCCACGGGCACCATCATTGGTGCCCAGGTTGGAGCGCGCATCATCAAGCGCTTCAAGCCGGCAACGTTGAAGCTGATCTTTGGCCTGTACTTTTTGTACGTTGCGGTGAAATTCATCACCGCCTACTTTGGCATTCGGATTTGGTGACACAAGGAACGTGAGGCTGCGGGGCAGGGCGAGAGGGGGCGTCGGCGCGCAGGAGCTGCAAGGGCCGTGGGCAGATCACCTGTCTGGCCTTTGCTGTGGCCTTGCTCCAGGCCAAAGCCCAGTCGGCCGACTGCCTGTTTCTCTGCGAAGAGAATCCGGCAGGGCAGCGCGCTGCCCTTGACGCACTACTCTCTCATAGCGAGGTATGAACGAACATGGAGACTGATCTTGTCTGGACCGTGGACAAGTTCACCTTTCGCGTGCCCCAGGATCGCCTGTACAGTCGGGATGACTGCTGGGTAAGGCTGGAGGCCGAGCGGGCGCGCATCGGCCTGACCGACTTTCGCCAGCAGGCGGCGGGCGACGTGGCCTTCATCGAGCTGCCGCCCGTCGGCTCGGCCATCGTCCAGGGCGAGGAGTTCATGACCATAGAAACGATGAAGGTGACTCTGGGCCTGGTTGCTCCCCTGAGCGGCACCATCAGCGCGGTGAACCCCGCCCTGGCAGATCGCCCAGAACTCCTGAATCAGGACCCTTACGGCGAGGGGTGGCTGGTGGAGGTGACGCCGCGTGTGCCCGAGCAGGTGAAGCAGCTTCTCAGCCCGGATCAGTACTTCGCCTTGATGCAAGGCAAAGCAGAAGCCGAAAGGAGTAAGCAAGGATAGACAATGGCGAACAAGGTGCTCGTGATTCCGTGTAGTGGGATTGGCAAGGTGTTCGGCAGCCTGAGTCGCGAAGCTGCCTTACAGGTGGTGGAAGACCTGCGTCCCCAGCAGACAGAGACGATGTGCCTCTCACTCTTGGTGATGGGCGATGAAGAGGCTCGGGCGCGCCTGCAGGGGACGCAGACGATCACTGTTGACGGTTGTGCCCTGGCCTGCGCCCGCAAGAACGTCGAGATGGCCGGCGGCCAGGTGGCACGGGCCATCATGGTGATCGATGTCTATCGCCAGCACCGTGACCTGAAGACCCAGGCCGTCACCGTCCTGGATGAGAAGGGCCAGGAACTGGCTCGCTGGGTGGCCAGGGAGACGGCCCAGGCCGTGGATGCGCTATGGGACGGAAAGGGAGAGGACCATGCCTGATGTCGGCATTCGCAAGGTGGGACTGATCGCCTGTGGCGGCGAGGAGCTACCCGAAGGAACGGTCTCCCGCATCGCGGCTCGCCTGGTCCTGGAGGAGTTGCGACCGCTGCACACAGTGACCATCTGTCTGCCCCTCTTCCTGGCCGGAGGCGAGGCGGAGCGGGCCTTTGCCAGAAACCAGCCAACCATCACCATTGACGGCTGCGAGAAGCTGTGCGCCCGGCGGGCCACGGCGGCGCTTAGCGGCAAGCCGGCGGCCAGCTTTATTGTCAGCGAGTTCACCGGCTACGGCGGCTTCCAGCCGCCCACCCACAGGCGCACCCTGGATGAGGGAGAGATGGCCCTCGCCCGCGCCCTGGCAGAGGCCGTGGCCGCCGAGGTTGATACGCTGGTGGAAGCTCAGCGCAGCGGTCGCCTGGCTGGGATCATGGCCACGCAGGAGGATAGCGGCCAGGCGCCAGTCTGCGCCTGTCAGAGCGGCGGCCCGCCGGCGCGGACACTGCAAGTGGCCTCTGGGACGGTGCAGGTCGTGGCTCTGGATGCGATCTTGGCCCAGTTCGCCCGCGAGGGGCGACCCGCAGACGAAGCGACGGTGCGGGACATACTGGCCATGGTCAAGATCTACAACGCCGTGCCAACGGACGCCGAGGACGACTACACCTCAGCCTTATGGCGCGAGTATGAGGGCTTCTTGGCTCGCCAGGAGAAGGTGGCATGAGCGTCTACACAACCATCGTGGCCTGGACAGGCGGCCATCGTGGCCATCTGGTCTGTAGCAACGGCCATGAGGCCGCTTTCTCGGCGCCGCCACAGCTCTACGGCGAGCCGGGAGTATTGACGCCAGAGGATGCTTTCGTGGCCGCTGTGAACACCTGCTTCCACATGATGTTCCTCTGGGCTGCCGAGCGCTTCAAGCTGGGGCTGGTCTCCTATTGCTGCGTTGCCGAAGGTCACGTCAAGGAGTTCCTTGACCAGACCAGCATCTTCGAGAAGATCATCCTGCGTCCGGAGATCGTGGTCAGCGGCGCGGATGAACGGCGTGTGCGGGCGGCCCTCCAGTCGGCGCGCCGCTACAGCCTGATTGCTGAATCAATCAAGAGTGACGTGGTTGTCGAACCAACGATTATGGTGCAGAGGTGATCAGCTAATGCTGTCGGTGAAGGTTCTGGGGCCCGGATGTATCAATTGCTACCGGGTCATGCAGATTGTGACCGAGGTCGTACGCGAGATGGCGCTCGAGGCCACGGTCGAGCATGTGAGCGACTGGAGCCAGTTTCGACGCTACGGCCTGCTCTTTACGCCTGGCCTCGTCGTCAACGAGAAGCTGGTGTGCGCGGGGCGCATCCCGTCGAAGGCTGAGGTTATATCTTGGCTGGTGTCGGCACGGGTGTGAGAGGAGAGCGGATCTTATCAGATTCTGTCTACGGCTGAAGCAGCGAGCTATCAGAGCGAGGCGCCTGTGGGCCTGCAGCCAGTCCTCTGCACGGACGTGCACTCTGCCTGCACCTGCCGTGGAGGACGCAAAGACCGCGGCGTGAGCGGTCGAGCGAGGACAGGAAAGGCCTGAGAGAGGATTCGTTTGGCTTGACATTCTCCCTCGCCCGGGGTATAGTGTGCGGGGAGGGAAGGAATGCTTCGGCATGGAGCCGGTTTGGAGAACGCCGGCCGGTTGCTCGCGCTCGGGTTGCTCGTTTTTCTCGTCATGGGGTGTGCACGCAGCCTGGCCTATCCTGAGATACATCTGAAGGACCTCGAACCACTTCCTTCGCGGATCCCGCAACCCATCGGGGAACCTCCCCTGCGCGTTGCCATCGCCTCGGTCATTTCTCCTCGTGGCACCATCGAGAGCTATGGCCCCTTCCTTACCTATCTGAGCGAACGCCTGGGCCGGCGGGTCGAACTGATTCAGCGCCAGACGTATGCCGAAACCAATGAGCTCATCGCTCGCGCCAGCGTAGAGATGGCATTCGTATGCACGGGTGCCTACCTGGAAGGGAGGCGCGACAAGGGTATGGAGCTCCTCGTCGTGCCTCAAGTCAAGGGAGAGACGGTCTACTACTCGTACATCATCGTCCCCCAGGGCAGCCCCGCCCAGTCTTTGGATGACCTGAAGGGCAAGGCATTCGCCTTCACGGACCCGCTGTCCAACACCGGCCGCCTGGCCGCGGTCTATCGGCTGTGGCAGATGGGGCAGCGCCCGGAGACTTTCTTCTCGCGCTACATATACACCTTCAGTCACGACAATTCCATCCAGGCCGTGGCGGACAGGCTGGTTGATGGTGCCAGCGTAGATAGCCTGGTCTACCATTTCGTCCTGGAGCGAGATCCCCGCCTGGCGGAGAAGGTGAGAGTCATCCAGCGTTCCCCTCCGTATGGCATTCCTCCAGTTGTGGTTCCCGTGGGCCTAGATGTGCACATGAAAGATCAATTGCGCCATCTTCTACTGACCATGCATCAAGACGAGCGCGGTCGTAAGGCCCTAGCCGAAATCCAGGTTGACCGTTTTGTCTTGAGCGATGAATCAGCCTATGATTCAGTCCAGCAAATGCTGGATGCGGTGGGGCGGCCATGAGCAGATGGCGATACCTGGCAGGGATGTTGTGGCGCATTGCCGGAGGCGTCAGTTTACGCACCAAGATCATGGGCATCGTCGTTGGTGTAGTGCTCTTATTCGGTCTGGGAGCGACCACCCTCGTGCATCACAGCCTCCAGGAGTCCCTTCGGCAGCAACTGGAGAAGCGTGCCTTCACGGTAGCTCGTGATCTGGCCCTGCGCAGCACAGATCCGCTCCTAGTCAATGATGTTTTCCTGCTGCACGGGATGGTGCGGGACACAGTGGAGAACAACGCAGACGTGCGATACGCTTTCATCCAGGACCGGACCGGCGACGTGGTGGTTCATTCCTTCGGCAGTGGCTTCCCGCGCGGTCTGGCCGCGGCCAATGGCCCCGATGACCAGATGCAGGCCCATCTGCGGATTCTACGGAGCGAGGAGGGGCTGGTGTGGGACATTGCCGCGCCCATTCTCAAGGGCAAGGCTGGAACGGCTCGGGTGGGGTTGACAGAACAGGATCTGCAGAAATCTGTTGCGGTGATGACGCGTCGCCTCCTTCTCATCACTGCTGCGGCCTCCGTGCTGGGCCTGCTCTCCGCCGTCCTCCTGACCTGGGTGCTGACACGCCCGATCCTCAATCTGGAGGAGGTGACGCGCGCGGTTGCACGGGGTAACCTGGCAGTGCGAGCGACGGTGTGGGCCCAAGACGAGATTGGGCGGCTGAGCTCGGCCTTCAACGCTATGATTGATGACCTGCAGCGGGCTGAACAGCGGAATGAAGAGGCCAAACAAGAACTGATACGCAAGGAGCAATCCCGCAGCCGATTGCTGACAAAGGTGATCACAGCCCAGGAGGAAGAGCGCCAGCGTATTGCCCGTGAACTCCATGACCAAACGGGACAGGCGCTGACCTCGCTTCTGATTGGGCTGAAGGTGGCCGAGGCGTCGAACAGCCTCGAAGGAGCTCAGGAGCGCGTGCGTCAGATGCGCGACGTGGCAGCTCAAACGCTCCAGGATGTGCAAACGCTGGCCTGGGAGCTGCGTCCATCGCTCTTGGATGACCTGGGCCTGGCTGCTGCCCTGGAACGATATGCGGCCCTCTATCACAAGCACTACGGCCTGGATGTGGATCTGCAGGTGACAGGATTCGGCTACGAGGATCGCTTGCCGACAGAGGTGGAGGTTACCCTCTACCGGATCATCCAGGAGGCCCTCACCAACGTGGCGCGTCATGCACAGGCTCGCGCGGTAAGCATAGTCCTGGAGCGCACCCTCACGGAGGTGGTGGCGGTGGTTGAAGACGATGGCCGAGGCTTCGATGCCGAGCGCGTTTTGCGCGCAGACGATGTGCGTTCGCGGCTGGGCCTGTACGGCATGCAAGAGCGGGCATCTCTGGTGGGGGGTACGGTCCTCGTGGAGTCCCGACCAGGGCAAGGTACAACGGTGCGGGTCGGCATACCGCTTGATGGAGTAGTTGCATATTCTCCTCGAGGTCACACATGAAGGCGGGCACTCTGGGGCCAATTCGGGTGGTCATCGCCGATGACCACGCCGTCCTTCGTGCCGGCTTGAAGCTCTTGATTAACACACAACAGGACATGGAGGTCGTCGGTGAGGCTGCTACCGGCGTGGAGACTCTGACACGGGTTGCTGACCTGAGACCAGACATTCTGCTCCTGGATTTGGCCATGCCAGACCTCCCCGGCCTGGACATCCTGCGCCAGCTCAGAAAGACGCATCCTCATGTGCCCATCCTTGTGCTAACCATGCATGAGGAGGAACACTACCTGCGTCAGGCCTTGGAGGCCGGTGCCGCCGGGTATGTCCCGAAGAGCGCCGCCGACACCGAACTTCTCTCTGCCCTGCGCGCCGTCACCCGCGGCGACGTCTACATCCATCCCTCCCACACAAAGGTTCTCCTGGAAGGGATGCTTGCGCGCCACCGGCCAGGAACGGTGAAACGACCTGCGAGCGATGTGCTCAGCCCTCGCGAACGCGAAGTAGTCCGCCTGGTAGCCCTGGGGTACACCAACCAGCAGATCGCGGATCAGCTCTGCCTGAGCGAAAAGACCGTGGAGACCTATCGGGCGCGAGCGATGGAGAAACTGGGTCTCAGGAGCCGGGCAGCCCTGGTCAGGTATGCCATGGAAGCGGGCCTGATTGGCGAGTGACGGTGCTCTCCTTGTGTCAGGTTTTCCCTGTCGTCCTCCACTGTTCATCTGTCTTTCCCCGACATACTGCCGCCAAACGTTGGGCTTTCCCCGCTAGACGCTCGGCGCGGCAACCAGTAGAATGACCCTACATACCGTGACACGTTTCACCAGGTGTGCCGCGGGGAGGTTGCAGCTTGTGCATGTGGGAGGTGGTCTCATGAGTGCTGGCGCACAGCAGGATATCCTGCTCACCATGCGGGAGGACCTGAGGCGAGCGCTCAAGAAGCCTCGGAATCAGCGCCGATGGGTCATGGCCATTGACCTGCGCAAGTGCGTGGGGTGTTCAGCCTGCACCATCGGGTGTGTGGCGGAGAATCGTCTACCCCCTGACGTGGTCTACCGGCCTGTGCTGGAGGAAGAAATCGGCACATACCCCAACGTGACACGCCGCTTCATTCCTCGGCCGTGCATGCAGTGCGAGAGCCCGCCCTGCGTCCCTGTCTGCCCGGTGGGTGCAACGTGGAAAGAGGAAGACGGCATCGTGGTCATTGACTACGACGCATGCATTGGCTGCCGCTACTGCCTGACTGCCTGTCCCTACTCGGCCCGCACCTTCGACTTTGGCTCCTATTACACGGCGGGCACGCCCAACGCGGCAGCCATCATTGGCCAGGCCGTCGGCATCGGCTATGAGAAGTCTCCCAGCTACGAGTATGGCGAAGCATGGCCGCGTCACGGTGAAGAGTCGCCCATTGGCAATGCCCGCAAATGCCAGTTTTGCTTCCATCGCCTGGAGGCGGGCATGCTCCCGGAGTGCGTCACGACCTGCATCGGTCGGGCGACCTACTTTGGCGATGCCAACGACCCCGATGCCCTGGTCAACGATGTCATCGCCTCGCCCAACGCGATGCGCCTGAAAGAGGAGATGGGCACGGAACCGAAGGTCTACTATCTGGTATAGGAGGCGCGGAGATGAAACTGCTGCGGATGGTTTTGTATGTGCTCATTGCCGTCGCCTTGATTGCAGGAGTCTGGGGACTGTGGGTGCGCCTGACACAGGGCCACCAAGGCACGGCCTACGGGAGCTATATGCCCTGGGGATTGTGGGTTTCTTTCTACGTCTACTTCATCAGTCTGTCGGCAGGGGCGTTCCTCATGTCGGCCCTGGTGTACGTCTTCGGCGTCAAGCAGTTTGAGCGCATAGGCCGGCTGGCACTCTTCACCGCCCTCGTCTGTCTCATGGCCTCGATCCTTCACATCTGGTTTGACCTCGGCCACATGGAGCGCTTCTGGCGTGTATTCCGGTTTCCCAATTGGACCTCGGTCATGAACTTCATGGTGTGGACCTATACCGTCTACTTCCTGCTCCTCCTGACGGAGCTATTCCTGGCAATGAGAGCGGACATCTGGCCTGTCTTGAAGCGACCCTATGGGCCTGAGCAAGAGCAGCGGGACCGGCGATGGCTGCGCGTCTTAGGCTCCATTGGCGTGCCCCTGGCCATTGCCTTTCATGGCGGGGTAGGCGCTTTGTTTGGCGTCCTGGGAGCGCGGCCTTACTGGCATGTGGGCATGTATCCCATCATGTTTCTGATCGCAGCCGTGGCGGGTGGGGCGGCCCTCCTGACCTTCTTGGTCGCCTTCTTCGTACCCGATCACGAGAACAAGCCCATGGTGGCAATCCTGGGCAAGCTCACCCTCGCGGTCTTGCTCTTCGAGACCTTGTTCCTCTTTGCTGACTTCTTCACGAGTCTGTACGGTGCCCTTCCGATGAACGTGGCGTCGGTCATGTCGGTATTGACCGGGCCGTATGCCTGGGCTTTTTGGGGCATCCAGGTTTTTCTGGGCACTCTCGTGCCGATCGTCATTCTGGGGCACCCGCATCTTTCGCGGAACGTGGCCGTGGTTGGCTTTGCGGGCCTGTTCGTGGCCGTTGGCTTCAGTGTAGCCCGCCTGAATCTGATCCTGCCGGCCTTGGCTGTGCCGGAGCTAGAGCAACTGGAAACAGCCTTCACAGGATCGCGGCTCACGTTCTCCTACTTCCCCAGCCTGAGTGAATGGGCGCTCACGGCGGGCATCACCGCTTTCGCGACTGCCGTGTTCTTGATAGGCTACCGTTGGCTTCCTATCGTCACATCGTCTGTAAAGGAGGCATGACCATGAGCATCTCTCGCCGCCGCTTCTTGCAGACATGCGCTTTTCTTGGCGGATCGGCTCTTTTCTCTGCGCAGTTGGCCAAGTTCCAGGTCCGGCCCCAGATGACACCAGCCAATCCGATGCGTACAGCCTACGAGCTTGCCAAGCCCGAGAACATCATCTACTCAGTCTGCCAGCAGTGCAACACCCAGTGTGGCATTAAGGTCAAGGTGCAGGATGGCATTGCCGTCAAGATAGACGGCAATCCGTATAACCCCTTCAATCTGATTCCCCCCATTGGCTACAACGCATCTCCCGACGGGGCTGCCATCATAGATGCTGGCATCTGCCCCAAGGGTCAGGCGGGCATCCAGACGACCTACGACCCGTATCGCCTGGTCAAAGTGCTCAAGCGGGCAGGCAAACGTGGCGAGAATAAATGGACGGTCATTCCCTTCGAGCAAGCCGTCACCGAGATTGTCAACGGAGGCAAGCTCTTCGCTCACGTTGCAGGCGAAGAGAACCGTGTGGTGACGGGCCTGAAAGAGATCTGGGCACTCCGTGACCCGAAGGTCGCCGCGGACATGGCCAGCGAGATCAAAGTCATCCAGGGCAAGAAGACGGTAGAAGAGAAGAAGAATGCCGTCGAAGCATTCAAGGCCAAGTTCAAGGATCACCTGGGAGTGCTCATAGACCCAGATGACCCGGACCTGGGCCTCACGAACAACCAGTTCATGTTCATGTGGGGACGGCTGAAGGGCGGACGCAGCGATTTCATCACTCGCTTCACACGGGATGGTATCGGCTCCGTGAACGCTCACGGCCACACCACGGTCTGCCAGGGATCGCTCTACTTCTCTGGCAAGGCTATGAGCGAGCAGTTCGCGGACGGCAAGTTCAGTGGCGGCGACAAGTTTTACTGGCAGGCTGACCTGGAAAACGCTGAATTCGTGATCTTCGTGGGCGCGTCGCCGTTTGAGGGCAACTACGGCCCCACCAATCGCGTGCCTCGCATCACCGAGGGCCTGGTTTCTGGTCGCCTCAGGTATGTGGCGGTAGATCCCCGCCTGTCCAAGCTGGCAGCCAAGGCGTGGAAGTGGATTCCCATCAAGCCGGGCACCGAGGGAGCCATGGCTCTGGCGCTGATCCGTTGGGTCATCGAGAACAGGCGCTACGATGCTCGCTTCCTGGCCAACGCCAACAAAGCTGCCGCCGCGGCCGACGGGGAGCCAAGCTGGAGCAACGCTTCCTGGCTCGTTAAGGTCTCCGATGGTCAACCCGGTGCGTTCCTCCGTGCCTCGGAGACTGGCCTGGCCAAGAAAGAAACGAAGAAGGATGCAGCCGGCAAAGATGTCACCATCTACAGGGTAGGAGCTGTCGAGTATGCTTTTGACCCCCTGGTGGTGCTGAAGGATGGCCAGCCGGTGGCTTTCGATCCTAATGACACCAAGACCGCCGTCGACGGCGACCTGATGGTGAAAGCTGAAGTGCAGGGCGTTCAGGTCAAGAGTAGTATGCAACTGCTGTGGGAGTCGGCCTCATCCAAGACTATCGAGGAGTGGGCCGCTATCTGTGATGTGAAGGCCAGAGATCTCATCGCCATTGCCATGGAGTTCGTCAGTCATGGCAAGAAGGCCGCCGCCGACCTGCACCGGGGCGCCTCCCAGCATACCAATGGTTTCTACAATGTCATTGCCTGGTTCAACCTGAACCTGCTTATCGGCAACTATGACTGGAAGGGCGGCATGGTGAAGGTGAGCACCTATGACACGAGCGGCAGCAAGGCTGGCAAACCCTTCGATCTGGGGAAACTCAATCCTGGCAAGACAACTCCCTTTGGCATCTCGATCATCCGCCACGATGTGAAGTATGAAGAGACCACCCTGTTCACAGGTTATCCCGCGAAACGCAACTGGTATCCCCTCTCATCGGACATTTACCAGGAGCAGATACCATCCATCGGTGATGCCTATCCCTACCAGATCAAGTGTTTGATTCTGTACATGGGGTCGCCGGTATACGCTTTGCCCGGCGGAAACACAAACATCGAGGTCCTGGCCGACGTGAACAAGCTGCCCTTGTTTGTCGCCTCTGACATCATCGTCGGCGAGACCTCCATGTACGCCGACTATATCTTCCCCGACTTGAGCAATCTGGAGCGTTGGGAGTTTGCCGGCTCGCACCCCAGTATGACGACCAAGGTGCAGCCGGTGCGCCAGCCGACCCTTGCACCCCTTACCGAGACGGTGCGGGTATACGGTCAGGAGATGCCCTGTTCCCTGGAAGCGCTTATCCTCGCCTTGGCCGAAAAGCTGGGGCTGCCCAATTTCGGCCCTGATGGTCTGGATAAAGGCAAGGCCTTGCGCCACATGGATGACCTTTACCTGCGCATGGTCGCCAACCTGGCCTTCGGTGAGAAAGCTGATGGCTCCGATGCCGTGCCAGACGCCGATGAGAACGAAGTGCGCATCTTCCTGGAGAGCCGTGGCCATCTCTCCAAGATCGTCTTCGATCCAGAGCGGTGGCGAGCCATTGTTGGCGACAATCTGTGGCGCAAGGTCATCTATGTGCTCAATCGTGGCGGGCGCTTCCAAGACTATGCCAAGATCTACGACGGCGAGCGTGTCGCCAACAAATACGGCAAGCTTATCAATATGTACCAGGAGAAGACAGCCGGGGTGAAAAGCGCCATGACGGGCAAAGCTCTGCCCGCTATCCCCACCTACATCCCCGCGCCCCTCAGCGTCCTGGGCGAACCTTTGTCCGATGAGAAGGATGGCTATGACCTGCAGCTCATCACCTTCCGCGAGATATCCCAGACCAAGTCGCGCACGCCTGGCAACTACTGGCTGACCGCCCTCCTGCCCGAGAACAGCCTCCTTATGAACAAGCGAGATGCCGACCGCCTGGGCCTGAAGCCTGGCGATCGGGTGAGGGTTCTGTCACCCACCAATCCCGAAGGGGTATGGGATCTGAGAAATGGCAGGAAGGTGCCTATCATTGGCCGGGTCAAGATCATCCAGGGCATCCGGCCAGGTGTGGTGGCCTTCTCCCTTGGACACGGCCACTTCGCGTATGGGGGTGTTGATATTACGGTTGATGGCATGGTCATCAAAGGGGATGCGCGCCGGATCAAGGGTATCCATGCCAACGCCGCCATGCGGATAGACCCCTATCTCAAGAATACATGCCTGGTAGATCCCGTGGGGGGCAGCGCGGTGTTCTACGACAGTCGGGTGAGAGTGGTGAGAGTCTAGGCTCTTTTCATTGTCCTGTCATTCTGCCTGCCCTGGGCAGTCAAGGGAGCAAGGGCAGTTTGCGCGCGAAGCATCTTGGCGTGCCGGGGCGAGATCCTGCGTCGCTGAGGTGCGCTCCTGCCCAGAAACTCCGGTCTGTCATGCTGAGCGCAGTTCAGCGAAGCATCTCCCCCTGGGGCCACGAGAGATGCTTCGTCGCAAAGGACGCTCCTCTCTGGCCTGCCACGTGCCAGGGCAGGCAGCATGACAGCCGTGATGGGACGTTCTTGGGCCGACGCATGCCGCCCACGGCATGGGGTTCTCAGGATGACAGGCAAAGTGGAAAGACCCTGGCTGTCAGTCCAGACACCGTAGACATCTGTTGTCAGTTGATGTATACTTGTGGCGGAAGCTCTCCGAGCTGTGCAGCCTAGAGTGGACGGGCAAAGATGCGCGCGCCTATGGCTGAGGGACTCGCGTCTTGATAACGGGAGACTCGACAAGACGCTATGATGCACCCGACGCCGGTCTCGGTGGGCAAGGAAACGTCCCACATGCTTATAGACGCTTTCTCTCGCCACATTGACTACCTACGTGTGTCTGTTACGGAGCAGTGTGACCTGCGTTGCATCTACTGCCGGCCGCGCGACCTAGCATCGCTGCCACTAGATTACCAGCTTAACAACGAGGAGTTCGTCACCGTTGTGCGGGCATTGGCCCGCCTGGGGGTGCGCAAGGTGCGGCTCACCGGCGGCGAGCCTCTCCTCCACCACGGTCTTGTGGCCCTGGTGCAGGACATTGCCCGCATTCCCGGCATCAGCGATTTGGCCCTCACCACCAACGGCCTGCACCTGGCAGAGATGGCCCAGGCCCTGGCAGCAGCAGGCCTTCGCCGCGTCAACGTTAGCCTGGACACGTTGCGCCCTGAGCGTTTTGTCCAGATTACGGGCGCACCCGGTTTGGAGCGAGTCCTCCGTGGCATCGAAGCCGCTCGTCGTACTGACCTGGTGCCAGTGAAGGTGAATACGGTCGTTATGCGCGGGATCAACGACGACGAGCTGGAAACCTTTGCCAGTCTCACGGTCTATGAAGGCTGGCATGTCCGCTTCATCGAACTGATGCCTTTTGGCAGCCTGGGGCCGGATCTCCTCGTGAGGACAGCGGAGATGCAGGCCCGGCTGCCCGGCCTTGTGCCCGCTGAGGGGATGGCAGGTCACGGTCCGGGCCGCGTCTTCCGCCTGCCCGGTGCGCAGGGAACAGTAGGCTTCATCAGCCCGGTGAGCGATTGCTTTTGCTACTCCTGCAACCGGCTGCGCTTGACCGCGGACGGCAAGCTCCGGCCCTGCCTGCTGTCGGAGGGGGAGGTGGACCTGCGGCCAGCCCTGCGCAACGGCGCACCGCCGGAGGAACTGACGCGGCTCATCCTTCAGGCGGTGGCGAGCAAGCCGCAGCAGCATCGCTTGGCCGATGGCATCACCCCCACCGGCCGTTCTATGTCGCAGATCGGCGGTTAGAACAACAACCTCCCGCAGGTTCCGAACCTGCGGGAGGTTCTTGCTACGGTGGCGGCGGTCTAGGTCTTTGCCCGTCGGCGCCGCGGCCGGGCCGGTGCAGGTGCTGCCTCGTCCATGGCACCCGTCTGGCCGCGCTGCGCCAGCAACGCCATCGCCTGCTGCAGGCTGTGGGCTGCCGTCTGCTCGTCCAGCCCGGTCTCCTGTGCCAGCTCTTGTGCCAGACCAGACGAGTGCAGGTAGCGCTCGCCCGACGCGCTGCCGCTCAGGGCCGTCAACAAGCTCCCCAGATCGATGCCGCCGCTCGGCTGCTGGGAGGTAGGTGTGGTGGACGTCTGGCCGCCGATGAGGCTGCCGATCAGCCCGCCCAGATCGGGCGACCCGCCGGTCGGCTGGACGGGCTTCGGCTTGCTGGAGCTGGGGCGAGGCTTGGTCGCCGAAGGTTTGGGTTTGGACGTGCTGCTCGGCCGGGGCTTGGTGGGCCTGGGCTTCGGCTTGGTCGTTGTCGAGGCGGCGGGGGTGCTCTCCCCGCCCAACAGCTTGCGTATCAGAAACTCGACGACTACCTGGGCGATGGTCGGGGACAGGCCCGTCTGCTGCGAGAGGCTGTTGGCCACCGCGGTCTGTGCGCCGCCCCCGAGCAGGCCAGCCAGCGCGCCAAGCCCCTGGCCACCCAGCAGGGCCTGCAGCAGTCCCCCCAGATCGCTAGGGGAGGACTGTTGCTGGCCGCCGATCAGGCCGCCGATCAACGCGGCCAACGGATCCTGTTTGCTCTCCATCGAGCGTGCCTCCTCAGTCTCAGTATGTCCACCCCCGCTTCTGTTGGGCGATTCCGTGGCGCGCTATGCCCTGCTGATGCGTGGTGTGGACCATTCTCACGTACTCTCACACCTGCACAAGAGAACATTATGTGCAGGTGTCCCCCTGTTGTACCAGTGCGGGTGGAGTCATGCTAGTGCACAACCTGATGAGCCCTGCATTGGTTCACAAACTGCGCAATAGAAGGCTAACCCGAATGCGCTCGGCTGGCTGCCCCCTGGCCTGCGCCCAGGGCAGGCTGGCGGTCCGGGGGGCAGGCAGGCTTGCGTTCTGCCAGCATCCACGACCGGGAGTCCGGAGCCCAATGCAGAGATCAGCAGAAGCTGGCCCCCGCTCTCGTTCACCAGCAACAACACTCCCCGAGCTGGCGACGCGCGCGGTGGTACCCTCAAGGTTTGGGTGTAGGACTGGCTGGAATCGGCGTGCTGATGCCGCACTGCTTCAGCTCCTCGTCCACCTTCAGGGTGAGACGCTGCTTGCCCGCCGCGTGGGCGTCTGCCACGGTTCCCTGGTAGATCTTGTTGTCCTTCGATTCGCGTTGGAGATCCGAGGCGTCGGCACAGAGGTGGTAGACATAACCCTCTTTGGTCCAGAAGACCTCGTTGCGTCCCGTCAATTGGAGCACCACGGCTGTCTCCTCTGTGTACTGCTCGACAGAGGGTGAGTTGAAGGACATGCCCGTGATCGCTGCGGCCGCCAATGCCACAACGCCGATGGCGGTAGCGATAGTTTTCTGCTGCCGGTTCATGTCCTTGTTCAGCAAGATCAGGATGATCAGGGGCAGAAAGGCGACGATCGCGAGAATGGCGCCGAGCTGGTTCTGAATGAAGAAGCGGACGGGCTCTGACAGGGAAGCGGGATCCAAGCGGTTGGATCTCTTCCAGAGCACGTTACCGATGATCGCGAGGACGCCGATCACGACAATCAAGGCGATTAGCAGAATCATGTTGACGGGACTCTGCTTGAGCACCCAGAAGATGGCGAACAGCTCGCCTGCGATGGCCAGCAACCACAGCACCAGCGCAATGATGCGGAATGTGGTCGCCTGCTGCTTCGCCTGGGGGGTGGGCTTCCAGGTCGGCTGAGCGGCCTGAGTTCCCGGCTTGGGTTGGACGTGAACAACTTCCTTCTTCGTGGGCATGATCATCCTCCTCGGTCGGCTTCCAGAATAAATGTAGCGCGGGGTTCGGCGAAATCAGGGCTTCCCGGCTAGAGATCCCAGGCGGCGCCCGCCCGTCGTCGCAGGTGCACGCCTGGCTTGCCGACGCCTGCGTCGTATGCCGAAAGCGCCTCTGCAGGCCGACCCACTGCAGAGAGGCGACCCGCTCGTGCGAAGCACTCGACCGCAATTGGCTCGAGGCTTGGCATCGAAGTGATTATAGCATAGTCATCTTCTCTTCACAACTGGTTGCAGTGGCAGCGTCACACATTTGGGACAACCTCCGTTGGTGGGTGCAAGGGAAGAGACAGCGCCCATCCCCGACAGACGCTCGCCATCGGCATCTGCGCCACGTCGTAGCCGGCCAGTTCCAACGGCGACTTTCCCCGTAGCCGCCGCTGCGCATCCTGCGAGAAGGGGGTGAAGCGATACACCTTCTCGAAGACGCCCAGAAACACCGACGCCGTCTCCACCGACTCGAAGCCACACATGTTCTGGTGGTGTTGGTCGAAGCGCCGGATCACCAACTCCACGGTGTTGTTCGTGCGCGGGATCAGATCGCTCTCGATCCCGTTCAGCAGCGTGGGCCACTGGGCCTCCAGCGTGGCGAACACCGCCGCCACGCCAGGCTCAGCTGCCACCAGCGCCTCCCGCTGCGCCATCACCGCCTCATAACGCCGCTGCGCCGTGCGCTTGGTCTCCGCCGCCAACACATGATCCAGGGCCTGGCGCAATGCCACCACCTGTGCATCGTTCGTGTAGCGCTCTGCCCCATAGATCGCCCACACCTGCCGATGCAACGCCTGCCCGGCATGGAACAGGCATTCATGGTGCTCCGCCTGCGGGAACACTCCCGCCAGCGCCGGCCCGTACTCCTGGCGCAGTGGAGCTCTTGTGGGGGCAGGCCGGGTTCTTGCAGTAATAGCGATACACCGCAAGCCAGTGCACCTCTCCCGCCGCGTCCACCACCCGCTTCAAGCGTGGTATCCGGCTCTTGCGCCCCACCTCCGCGGAGCCACAGCAGGTGCAGCACACGTCCCCCCATGGTCTGGGCCCACGGCTCGAGCAGCACCTGCTCGACCCGCCGCAGCCAGGGTCGCAGGACGACGGGAGCACGTGGCAGCAGGCCAGCGGCAGAGGCAGCCACCAGCCAGCCCTCCCGCAGCCGCAGCTCCTCCCCACGCTGCTGGCACAGCCGCCCCAGCGCCTGTCGCAGACTCTGCCAGCCGCTCTGGTGCCCCGCCTGCTCCACCTGGCTCAAGGTGACGGCCACGCCCTGCCCCACCAGGATGCCGAACCCCTCCTGTGCCATGAGCGGGAGGAGCCGCCTCTGGACCGACTCTCCGGCAGCCTGGATGCGACCAAGCTCCACACCGACGAGCGACGGGATGCCAGCGATCAGGGTTGGCGTGACCTGAAGATCGGCGCCTGGTTTGAGGCCACCGCACAGCCCCCGGCGACGCCCGATGGTGATTGGGATGTCCAGGCCGAGAAGATCACCTATTTCTGCGACATCGCCGAGGCGCAGACCTTTGGTGACCTGCTACGGGCCACCGGCATCCAGCGGCGCGCCCCGCGGGCGAAGGAGCACATCTTCGCGTCTCGAATCGGCGCGGCCAAGCCCAGGACGGTTTGATGTCTCTCGCTATACTGACGTTTCTGTACATGTCTGAGCTATGTTTCGAGTTGCTGTCGGGTGATGGCTCTCCATGGCATTGGCAGGCTAAGTAGCGCGGCGGCGGTTCTTCCCGGGTGGCGCGACTTCCTTGACCGCCGTGACATTGACTGCGCCCGCCTTCGATTCAGCGCGCGTCTGCATGCCACGATGATGTCGCTGACGCTGAGACCGTACCTGTCCAGAAGCTCAAAGCAGTCGTTGGACTCTAGCAGCCGATCCGCGATGCCCACGCGCTCCATCGGCGCAGGCTTGGTCTCGACAAGAACCTCGGCAACTGCACTGCTGAGGCCCCGACGATACTGTGCTCCTCGACGGTCACGATGGCCCCGGTTTGCTGAGCCTCCTTGCAGATGGCGGCGCTGTCAATGGGCTTGATGGTGGACGTGTTGATCACTCGGCAGTCAATGCCCTCTGAGGCCAGGGCATTGGCCGCATCCAGTGCACGCGCGGCCATGACGCAGCAAGCAATGATGCGGAGGTCACTACCCGAGCGTATCTCCTGGCTGACGCCCAGCGTGAACGCTGGCGGTTCGTCGTAGACGCCATTCGCTGGATTGCGCGGCACAGGCGGACAAAGATCGGGACGTCGTGCTCCAAGGCGGCACGTACGACGGCCTTCGTCTCCTGAGCATAAGTAGGAAAGACAACCGTCACGCTGGCAAGGCCCCGTACGACGGGTAGGTCTCCGATGGCGTGTACGTGGGACCTTCCGGCCCAGCGGAAAGCCGGCCGTAGCGTGCGATGAGCTCGACATCTGTGCGAGCGCAACACACTGATTGCCGGAGCCAGTCCAGTCTGCGCAGGCATAACAGCATACTGACGGTGTTCACGACAGCGATGCGGCCACAAGCATCTCCAGACTATCAACCCGTAGCTGATGCGCGATGCATTGCAGCATCTCAAGTCCGTCCTCGGGTTTGCCCATGCGTTTCCTCCGGGACTTCGGCAATGGCAAGGGCTGCCAGGCGCTGGCGGTGTTCCTGGTTGCCCCGGCCCAGCCGGGCCAGGGCCCGCGCCGCCTCGGCAAGCTCGGTCTTGCCTGTGGCAGCCAGGTAGTAGCGCTCCCTTGTTTCCTCAATGACCCTGGCGGCATCCCGCAGCGGCTCATCGCCCTGGGGAACAGAAAAGGCGGGCGCATAATCCCTGGCATGGAAATCATGAATGGGTGTGAGGATCATCTCGGTGACGTTCTCCTGGCGCACTCGCTCCAGCGTCTCGCGTCGCCTGAGAGCATCAGCGGCTAGCGTCTGGAAGAGCGTGGCCAAGGCGGGGGAGGCAGCGCGCTCCCCTGCCTTCTCGTAGAAGGCTGCCGATTCGGATTCCAGATGCATAGCATAGGCCAGCATGGCCCCAAAGGTGTTGAGCTCGAGTTCCATCTTGTTCACATCCTGCCCTAGAACCAGCGACTGAGGACGACCTTGCCGTCCGTGAAGAAGTTGATAACGTCTCGCCCCTGGCCATGCAGCACGCCGAAGAATGAGTCCTTCATGCCACCGAAGGGGAAAAAAGCAATCGGCGCCGCGATGCCCAGGTTGATGCCGATGTTCCCACACTGCACCCGGTAGGCAAAGTCGCGGGCGATCTTGCCGCTACTGGTGAAAAGCAGAGCCGAGTTACCGAAAGGGCTATCGGCGATGATCTCGTAACATGTCTCTAGATCGGGTACACGGGCAATGCTCAGCACTGGGCCAAAGATCTCCTCACGCGCGATGCTCATCTCTGGTCGCACCTCCCCGAAGACCGTCGGCCCAATGAAGAATCCGTTGGGGTAGTCGGACACCTGGATGTTGCGGCCGTCGAGTAGGAGCTTCGCTCCTTCCTGGATGCCTTTCTCAATATAGCCAACGATCCTGGCTCGGGCCTTGCGTGAGATGACCGGTCCCATCTGCGTCGCCGGATCGAGGCCGTAGCCTACCTTGAGCCGCGAGGCAGCGGCCACAATGCGCTGAGACGCATCCTGGTATGTGTCACCGACCGCCAGTACAACGGACCCGGCCAGGCACCGCTCGCCAGCGCAGCCAAAGGCCGAGGTCATGACAGACGCAACCGTCGGCTCCAGCTTTGCATCCGGCAGAACGACCATGAAGTTCTTGGCCCCAGCCTGTACCAGCGCCCGCTTGCCGTGGGCTGCACTGTGGGCGTAGACGTGCTTGCCAACCGGCGTCGAGCCAACAAAGGTAACGCCCTTCACCATGGGATGTTCCATCAGGGCATTGGCGACATCAGCCGCCCCATGCACCAGGTTAAGCACGCCTTCGGGCAACTCGACCTCTTCCAAGAGTTCCGTGATCAGGGCCTGGGTCATGGGCGTTTGCTCTGAGGGCTTCAGTACAAAGGTGTTGCCCGTAGCCACCGCGTAGGGGAGGTACCAGTATGGCACCATGGCTGGGAAGTTGAACGGGGCGAAGTGGGCAAAGACACCCAGGGGCTGGCGGACGACAGCGGAGTCAATGCCGGACGCGATGTCCTCGGCGTTGTAGCCCATCATGAGCGATGGGATGCCGCAGGCGACATCCACGTTCTCAATGGCGCGCCGCACCTCGCCGCGAGCCTCGTCTATCGTCTTGCCGTTCTCTTTGGTGACGAGCTCAGCGATCTGCTCGAAGTTGCGTTCCAGGATGTTCTTCAGGCGGAACATGTAACGGGCGCGGGTGATGGGCGGCGTGGAGCGCCAGCCCCAGAAAGCCTCCTGCGCAGCCTGCACCGCCTGGTCAACCTCATCCCGCGTGGATAGGGGTACGCGAGCCATGACCTCGCCGGTGGCCGGATTCACGACATCCTGCACTACCGCCGATGCGGATGGCAGCCACTGGCCATTGATGTAGTTCTGAAGAGTCTTGGGAGCCATTCAGCTTCTCCTGGTTTGATGTGTGTTCAGTTTCGTCTGATATGGAGATCTCTGGCACAGTCGGCACGTCAGCAGAGGGCGTGATGATCAAAACTGGCCATTTGGGTCAGCTTATCGTCAATGACTGCCAAGGTGCGGTCTACATCATCATGCGTCTGGGCAGCGGAGGTGTAGAATCGGCCGCGACGTGGATGGAAGCGTACGCCGCGCTCAAAA
>DAOUCN010000023.1:0-15522 GCA_034431995.1 Chloroflexota bacterium
GCTTAGGGCTGCGGCGCGGGCTGATTCTGGCGGACGCCAACGCGAGCCCTATCGAGCAGAACGGCCTGACGATCGAAGTACGCTCCCTGGCCGAATGGCTGCTGGGGGTATAGAATGGTGTGACGCGGGGACGCGGCGACGCGGGGATACGGTAACATGTAGCGGCGCGGTCTCGCGCGCCAGACGCAGGCGCAAGAGCAAACCCTGCCGTCCAGAAGCGACGCGAGGATGAGTAGCGACAACTGCCCCAGAGGTTGCGATGACTCTGTCATCGCACTCCACATAAGCGTGAGGAGGAGAATAATGGAAAAGCCAGGTGTTCCTGATCCCGATCTGGTATACGGTGGGTACACCGGAATCTACAAGGGCCAGCTCGTGCGCATCGCTCTGCTGCTGGACGTCTTCTCGCCCCTGGCCGCCGGCCGGGCAGACGCCGAGACCGTGGCCAAAGCCTGCCGCTGCTACCCCGTCGGCATGCGCGCTCTGCTGAACTACCTGACCAGCATCAAGCTGCTTGAGCGCGAGGGCACCACATACGCCCTCACGCCCACCGCCGCCACCTTCCTGGTGCGCGGACGCACGACCTACGCGGGGGACAACGTCCTCGGCGAAACGTCGCCTGAGACCTGGGAGGCCAGGTTGACTGCCTTCCGCACCGGCCAGCCCTGCCACCTGGAGGAGTTCTGGCCCCAGGACGCCTGGCTGGAAAGCTACAGCTCCTGGCGGCCCGCCAAGAGCCGGGAGATGTGGAAAGCAGCGGGTATCGAGGCGGGCAAGCGGCCCAGGTGCTGTGCCATCTCAGCCCTGGTTTGCGTATTCGTGAGGATTCGTGGACGGCAATCATTCCCTACCGCGTCACAACCGGATCTCGCTGGTGGCACTCTTGACAAAATATAAGCTATATGGTAATCTCTCTCGTGGGCTCGACGGCACGGGACATCACGTGCTGCGGGCCAGGCGGCTGCGCCCCAAGGAGCGTGGGCGCCGCCCAAACTAACGACAAACAAAGGAGGGTACAATGTTGTACAACGTGGTCCAAGCCCTGGACAAGAGGCTCCACTTCGAGGCGGCAAAGGCGCACTGCGATGTCCCCTGTGGCATCTACGACCCCATCATCGCCCAGATCGCGGCTCTCACCGTGGTCAGGATGGTTGACCTGATGGCCGATTTGGCGAAGACAGCCAGCCCGGAGACTCTCGCCTACCAGAACACCGTGGCCCGCCATATCGCCGTGAAAGAGGAGCACGCGGAGAAGGTCAAGCAGGAGATTCGGGTCATCTGGGGCGACTACATCAAGCCACAGCACATCGAGAAGTATCCCGAGCTGCATGGCCTGGTGCACAAGATCATGCAGTTGGGTTCCAAGGCCCGCCAGACGGCCGACCGAGAGACGGCTGTGCAGTTGGTGGAGGCGGTCAACCAGTTCGCCCAGATCTTCTGGGAGACCAAGGGCGTGGCCACCAAGCGGGCCAAGGCGCCGTATGCCCCCGGCCTGGAGCTTGTCTATCCCAACCTGTGATGCTCAGAATCCTGCGCGTTTCAGGGGAGAGCCTGGCGCCGGGCTACCACGATGGTGACTATGTGCTAGTACGATCGGTCCGGCGAAGGAGTATCAAGCCCGGCGATGTGGTGGTTTTCCGCCACCATTCCTATGGCTTGATGATGAAGCAGGTGGAGCGCATCGACGCGGGGGGAAAGGAGTTTCACGTCGTTGGCACCCAGCCAGGCAGCCTGGACAGCAGGCAGCTCGGTCCTATCAGCGGCGACCTGATCGTGGGCAAGGTGATCTGGCACATAGAGAGGCCGCGATAGGCCTACTGATAGTACCTGTACAGTCCTTTGTCCAGGGGGGCGTTGTTCAGGACGGCGCCCAACAGCGGAGCGTTGACGTTCTGCAGCAGAGACTTGGCCCGCCGGGCCAGGTCTCTTTTCGTCTTCCCGGCGTTTATCACCAGGATCACGCCGTCCACCTTGCTGGCCAGTACTGCGGCATCGCTCACCGCAATAACGGGTGGCGCATCTAGAAGAACAACGTCAGCATCGCTGACCAGGCTGCCCAGCAGCTCCTCGAAGTGGCGGGATCCCAGCAGCTCTGACGGATTGGGAGGCAGGGGACCGCTGGTCAGGAGGCGCAGGCCAGGTACAATCGTCTCCTGCAGCAGCGGGCGGCCTTTGCCTTCCAGCAGAGCCGTAGTTAGGCCAGGTTCCGAAGGTAGGGCGAAGAGCTTGTGCAGCGACGGACGGCGCAGGTCGCAGTCAACGGCAATCACGCGCTTGCCGCCCTGGGCCATCACCACCGCCAGATTCGCCAGAGTAGTGCTCTTGCCCTCTCCCGGCTCCACGCCTGTGATCAGGATCGTGCGCAGGGGCTTGTCAAGGCTGGAGAACTGGATATTGGTGCGCAAGGTGCGATAGGCCTCGCTGGCCGGGGAACGGGGATCGGCCAGGGTGACCAGCGGATGACCGCTCGATTTGGCTGCGATGCTCACGATCTATCCTCCATCTCCGAATACCACATGCCAAATACCGGATGCGGGAGACGTGTTGCGTGATGCGTGCTTCGCGGTGCGGAACCTGAAACCCGCACCCGATACCCGAGGCCCTACTCCGATGCCGGAATCGCGCCCAGAGTCGGCATGGCCACCACCCGTTCCACGTCTTCCACCGTTTTGAGAGTGTCGTCCAGGTATTCCAGGGCAAACGCCAGTAAGACGCCGAGAATGAGGCCACCCAACGCACCGGCTATGGCATTGATCTCCATTCTGGGCTTGCTCAGCTTTGCTGGCTCTGCGTCGTCTAGCACAGAGAGGTCAATGCGATCCTGGCGCGGAGCCTCGGCATTGGCGGCATTGTGATTATTGACAAAGGTCGCGGCCAGGGTATTGGCGATGCGCTCCGCCGTCTGTCGGTCAGCGTTGTCCACCTCGATGAGCAGCATGAAGTTGTCCTGCTGTGGCGTGACCCTGATGCGCCCCAGGAGAGTTTCTGGTGCGATGTCCAGGCGCAGCTTGTCCACTACGTCCTGGGCCAGGCGCACTGTCGTCAGTTGCAGGCTGTAGTTGCTGAGCAGACTGTTGATGGTGAGGGCGGTGCCGTACTCCGGGCGAGCGGGATTGACCGACACCTTCACCGACGAGCGGTACATCGGTGTGGTCATCAGGGTCAGGACGACGCCTGCGCCCAGGCCAAGGATCAACCCGGCCGTGATCAGCGCCCAGCGCTTGGCAACTATTCTCAGGTACTCTTGCGCCGTCATGGAACGCTCCATGCTGCTCGCGCGCTAGGGTTCAGGCACGTCCAGATCTCTGCAGATCTTTCTAGCGAGCTTGTCCAGAATCTCATCGTGGCGTGGTACAGATGATGTCCTCCGGTTGGCTGGATTCCAGTATACCGAGTGGTGGGCACCCTCGCGCAGAAGTTGGCAGTTGTGTTTCCGCAGATAGCGCAGCAACGCACGGCGTTTCATCAGCTACACCGCAACTGGCAATTGCTCTCGGATAATCGCCCGGCCGGCAGTCTCGCGCCTGGCCAGTTCGCGATTGGCCTCAATGACCAGTTGAATGGCTTCTTTCAGGTTCTCCCGCGCCTCTTCCAGCGTTGCTCCTTGCGTGTTTGCACCGGGCAACTCCTCAACGTATCCGATCCACCAGTCCCCATCCTGCTCAAAAACGGCCGTGAATGTGTTCAACATGCGTATGCTCCATTCTATCTGTTGACGGCCGGGATGGACCCCAACATGCGCAGCCCCGTCGCTTCTTCCGTCTGCTCGGTTGTTTTCAGGGTGTCGTCCAGGAACTCCCAGGCGATGACAGCCAGGCCGCCCAGGAGCAGGCCCAGGATGCCGCCGGCCAAGGCGTTGACTTTGGTCCTGGGACGAATCTGCCGCGCCCACGTGGGACGATCCATGACCGATGCCTGGAGGCGATCTCGGGGGTCGATGTCAGCCATCTTCCGCTGCTGTTCTTCGACGAAGACTTTAGACAGGACATCGGCGATGTCGTAGGCGCGGTTCTTGTCGCGGTCTTCAACGTCCACCTGCAGGATATAGCTGCCCAGCTGTGCACTGACCCGTATCTCCTTGCGCAGCTTCTCTGCCGTCATGGTGGGGTCTTTGTCCTGCAGGCGCAGCTTGTCTATGACAGTCTGAGCCATGCGGCGGGTGGTGATGTGCTCGCCGTAGTTGCGCAACAGGCGATTGATGGTTTCGCTCAAGCCCAGATCGGCCCGCGCTGGCGTGACCGCGATCTTTACCGAAGAGCGAAAGACCGGCTCCTGGAGTTTGCTGACGGCGATGGCCCCGAGGCTCGTCGCCACGGCAAAGACCACGATCAGCCAGCCACGCTTGATGAGGATGGTCACGATGTCCTTGATGCGCATGGTGTCTCCAGAAAGACGTCAGGGCGTCAATGCGTCAGGGTGTCAAAGTGCCAGAGCAGCCCGCGAGCCTCAAGCAACCTTGACGCCTTGACGCTCTGACGCCCTGATGCCTTCACTTTGGCACCTCCGCCAGCACTGTCAGCCCCAACGCCTCCACCTCATCCCGGTCGCGCACCGACTCGTCCACATAGTCCAAGAGGAAAGCCAGGCCCAGGGCGGCGGCGACGGCAAGGACGATGCGCAAGGGAAGGTCGAGCCTCTGGCGCAGGCTTGGTCCCGCGGGCACCAAAGCTGGCGGGTCAATGACGGCGATGGCCGCGTTCTCGGCGCTGAGCTGCGGCAGAAACGCGCCTGCACTCACCCTTAGAGTATCCGAAATCGCCCTCGCGATGTCCATAGCCTGTTCCCCAGAGGACGCGCTCACGGTGATGGTGAGAATGCGATGGAGCTTCTGGGGGCTGGTCGCTCCCTGGATCGCCCCAGGCGGGACGCTGCCGCCCAGGCGTTTGCTCACCTCGTCGGCAAAGGCCTGGCTCTTGACGATCTCGCTCAGGTCGTCGGCCAGGTACTCGGCGGTCAGCCAGGAGTAGTAGCGGTCGAAGGTGTAGTATTTCCCCTCACTGCTTTCGGGGACGATGCCCACGGCCAGACGAAGGTTGGCCACCGCGCCCTGGGCTGCCTGGGGCCGCAGCAGAAAGCTGGCCGCCAGCACCACCAGAGGCAGCAGAATCACCAGCCAGAGCCGCCGATAGACGATGCGCCAATACTGGCGAAGCTCCATCTCCTCGCTCCGTGGCAGCAGTATACACCATCACCGGGGCTTTGTCCAGAAGCCGAGTGGAACCTCCCGCAGGTTGCGAACCTGTGGCTGAGGTTCGTGCTCACACATTGACCTGGCGAGCAGCGTGGTGTATACTCCGCAGGGAGCAAGGAGACCAGAGGCGGGTCTGCGGGCGGTTGAGCCGACAGCACGCACAGGAGCAACGTCCACAGTCACCATCGGGAGGAACCTATGAGCCAGCAGCCAATGGAGCCGATCGAGGCGGCGCGAGCACGGGCAAGGAGCCTGGAATCCACGCTGGACAGCGTGCGACCAAAGGCGACCCTGGCCACGGTCTTTGATGCCTTGGAGGACATTGACTCTCAACTATTGCGGGACGGTGATTCCCCTCTAACGACGTGCGCGTGCCTATCGGAAGGAGGTGTCCATGCTCGCCAAGGTCGCCACGTGCGCCATCTTGGGGCTGGAGGGAGCCATCGTTGAGGTCGAGGTAGACATTTCCCACGGCCTGTCTATCTTCACCATCGTCGGTCTGCCTGATACGGCTGTCCAGGAGGCGAAGGAGCGCGTGCGGGCAGCGATCCGCAACACCGGCGCCTACTTCCCCACCACGCGCATCACCGTCAACCTGGCCCCCGCCGACCTGCGCAAGGAAGGCCCCGCCTACGACCTGCCCATCGCGGTGGCAATTCTGGCTGCCAGCGAGCAGGTCCCCCAAAGCACCGACCCCGCTCTCTTTCTGGGCGAGCTATCCCTCGACGGCAGCCTACGCCACACGGCAGGCATCCTGCCCATGGTCTCTGTTGCCCTGGACAAGGGCTATACCACCGTCTTCGTCCCCGCGGCGGACGCGCCAGAAGCCGCCCTGGTGGAGGGCTTGACCATTATCCCGGTAGCTACATTACTCGATCTGGTGAATCATCTCAGGGGCGTGCAGCCCATTGCGCCCTTCGAGATGGCAGGGATGGCTGTCCTTGAGCAGAGCGACGTGGCGGTCAAGACCGACTTCGCCCACGTCAAGGGGCAGGAGCACGTCAAACGGGCGCTGGAAGTGGCCGCGGCTGGCGGGCACAATGTCCTCATGGTGGGGCCTCCCGGGGCAGGCAAGACCCTGCTTGCCCGGGCCGTGCCCGGCATCATGCCCCGCATGGACATTAGCGAGGCCCTGGAAGTCACCAAGATCTACAGCGTGTGTGGCCTCTTGCCCTCGGATACCCCCCTGATTATCGAACGCCCTTTCCGCGCTCCGCACCACACCGTCAGCCACGCCGGGCTGGTGGGTGGTGGACATTGGCCGCGCCCTGGCGAGATCAGCCTGGCGCACCGGGGTGTGCTCTTCCTGGACGAATTGCCGGAGTTCAATCAGTACACGCTGGACGTGCTGCGCCAGCCGCTGGAAGACCGCGTCGTCACCATCAGCCGCGCCTCGGGCACCCTCAGCTTCCCCGCCAATTTCATTCTCATCGGGGCCATGAACCCCTGTCCGTGCGGCTACTACGGCGATGCCAAGAAGGAGTGTACCTGCTCCTCGGCCATGATCACCCGCTACCAGAAGAAGCTCTCCGGCCCGCTTCTCGACCGCATTGACATCCACGTGGAGGTGCCCCGCGTCGAATACGAGAAGCTGGCCGATGAGCGCACGGCGGAGACCTCGGCACAGATTCGAACGCGGGTGGAAGCGGCCCGCCAGCGGCAGCGGGAGCGATTCCGGTCCGTGGCCGTGCCGCCTGCTGCGCCCGGGGGGCGCACGCGGCAGACCGGGGCACGGCAAGCCGGGGCACGGCAAGCCGGGGCACGGCAAGCCGCGCCCCTACACACGAATGCAGATATGGGTGTTACCGAGATTCGCGAATACTGCCAGGTAGACCAGGCAGGGCAGGGGCTGCTGCGGGCGGCCATGAACCAGCTCAATCTGAGCGCGCGGGCCTTCCATCGCGTGCTCAAGCTGGCGCGCACCATCGCCGATCTGGCGGGCAGCGAGCAGATCCAGGCGGCGCACATCGCCGAGGCGATCCAGTACAGACCGCGGAGGCAGGTGTAGGCAACGGCGAGTTGGCTTTCTGTGCCTAGTGTGATAGGGTATATGTACAATAGTACAAGTCCCGTGGGAGCACGACGTGAGTAGGGAGATCGTCATTGACGCGTCGGCGATCATCGCTGTGATTGCGAACGAGCCGGAGACAGCGGCGCTGATAGAGCTAACCAAAGGAGCCGATTTGCTGGCTCCGCTCTCAATTCCCTGGGAGATCGGCAACGCCTTTTCCGCCATGCTGAAGCGGCGACCGATCTCAGTGGAGCATGCAGGCCAGGCCATCGAAATCTATCACACGATTCCAATACGCCTCCTCAAGGGGAGAGTGAACCGCATCCTCGGCGTCGGGCGGCTCCTTGTCCCGCTCCTGGCCCACCCCTCCCCGAACGACTGCCACCTCACTGGCACCATGCTGACCCATCTGGCGAGCGCGCAGGGGCACTAACATGCAGGGGGGCAGGCCACCCTGACGGTGACGCCCGTCACCGATTCCATGCGTATGTATCGAAGGGGGTACTATCGAGATGAGTCCAGCCCGCATGTCCCGGTTCGAATCGGCGATACGCGTCGTCCTCGAGTTCACTGAAGCCTTCAACCGCCATGATGTGCCGGGCATGATGCGGCTTATGAGCGACGATTGTATCTTCGAAAGCACTGATCCAGCTCCCGACGGCACTGTCTACTCCGGGAAGAGCGTCGTAACCCAGTACTGGCAGGACTTCTTCCGCACGTCGCCCCATGCCCACATCGAGATCGAGGAGGTCTTCGGCTTTGGTATGCGGTGCGTCATGCGCTGGAGATACGACTGGGTGGATGAGGCAGGGGAAAAGGGACATGTCCGGGGAGTGGACATATTCAGGGTGAAGAACGGTTCCATCTATGAGAAGCGGTCCTACGTCAAAGGATAGTGTGGATGCGGGTGACACGTTCTATGCCCATACGTATAGTCTGACAGATACGGCCAACCGCGCCGGTGAATGCTTCAGCGAGAAGGAACTGATTCCATTGTTTGCCAACCATCAGACTTTGTCTTCGGTGTGGGGCTATTCTGGTTCATGGGCTGGCCCTTCACGATCGCTTTTGCCAGGCTGGTCTGGTGGCAGGCCATCCTGGGGTTGATTATCTGGCCCTACTACCTGGGCGTCGCTGGGCGTAATGGCGGGTTGGCTCGTGGCGAGGGCCATGGTAATCTGGTCACGCTATCCGGGTTCTGTTGAGTGTTCCGTTGCTGCTGGGCGCGCCGAAACGCGAGAAAAGCGTGGCGTCTGCGTCAGAACCAGCCCAGTGACAGTCAGGTGATGGGAGATGACCCTATGATGTCCCGCACAACCGCTCGTAGCCAACGTCTCCGCGTCGTTGCACAGGATCCGGCAGTACACGACCCGCACGACGCGC
Source organism: Chloroflexota bacterium (assembly GCA_034431995.1). Taxonomy (GTDB): domain Bacteria; phylum Chloroflexota; class DTOL01; order DTOL01; family DAOUCN01; genus DAOUCN01. The sequence continues at coordinate 8,586 of DAOUCN010000023.1, forward strand.
AGCAGATCCTCACCGCCGCCGTCGTCGTACCCGTCGAACAGCTTGCGCCGGGCCCCTGGGGCCACCGCGTCCAGGTGATTGACTACGACTGCTCGGCGGATCGCTTCACCAAGCCACAGACCTACACCACTTTCGGCGATGGCTCCGTCGTGGACCCCTTCGCAGAGCGCACGGGAAGCGCCGCCCTGGTCACAGATTACGGTTTCCACGCCCAGAACGTCTACGCGATCGTGATGCGCACACTCGCCCGCTTCGAGCACGCTCTGGGCCGGCGGGTGGGCTGGGCCGGCAACAGCCACCAACTCAAAGCCGTGCCCCATGCCTTCGCGGCAGCCAACGCCTTCTACGCGCGGGAGGCCGAGGCCCTCCTCTTCGGCTATTTCCCAGGTGCCGACGGCCAGATGGTGTATACTTGCCTGTCGCACGACGTGATCGTGCACGAAACGACGCACGCCCTGCTCGACGCGCTGCACGAACACTACATGGACCCTTCCTCGCCGGACCAGGCAGCCTTCCACGAGGGCTTTGCAGACATCGTGGCTCTCTTGTCTGTCTTCTCCCTGCACGAGGTCGTCCGTGCCTTGCTCGAGTCTGGACGACTGGGGGATCCCATCTCCGCAAACGTGGATGCGGAGGCGGAAATCGTCGCCCGCCTGCGACAGACCGCCCTACTGGGGTTGGCTGAGCAGATGGGGGCCGAGCTGCAGCGCCGGCGCGGGCTAGGCGGTGCCCTGCGCCGCTCGGTAGAGCTAGCGCCGTCGCCGGCGTACTACAACGATACGATGGGGGAGTTCGGGCAGGCCCACCGGCGGGGCGAGATCCTGGTCTCGGCGGTCATGAATGCTTTCGTCAGCGTGTGGGCAAAGCGCCTGCTGCGAGGACGGCGCGAGGGAAGGTTCCTCTCCGACCTGCCGCGTGTGGCGGAAGAGGGCGCTGACGCCGCCGACTATCTTCTCACCATGGCCATTCGTGCCCTGGACTACATGCCGCCGCTGCATATCACCTTTAGCGATTACCTGAGCGCCCTGATCACCGCCGATATGGAACTGCGGCCCGATGACACCCGCTTTGGCTTCCGCGACCAGCTCCGAGCCTGGTTCGACCGCTATGGCATCCAGCCCGTACGCGGCAATCCTGTCCCCTCACCGGAGGGCGTGCCCGCCCCCCCGACAGCCAGCCCGCCCCTGGAGCAGGGCGCCTGGTCCCCCATCGGCGCCATGCAACTCACTTACGACCGCACGCACTTCGAGCCGCTGACCCGGGACCCAGACGAAGTGTTCCGCTTCATCTGGGAGAACCACGAGGCCCTGGGGCTGGATAGCCCGCTGAACCAAGGGGCGTTTATGAAGGTCCTATGGGTGCGGCCTTGTGTGCGCACCGCGCCCGATGGCTTCGTGCTACGCGAGACCGTGGCCGAGTTCTACCAGGTCATCCGACTGCGGGCCGATGAGCTGAAGGACTATAAGATCGCCCGACCCGCTGGCATGCCCGACGGGCTGGAAGTGCCGCTCTACGGCGGAGGCACTCTGATCTTCGACGACTACGGCCGCCTGAAATACTACATCCACAATGCTCTGGACAACGCCAAACGGCAGGGCGAGCGCATTCAGGAGCTCTGGCAGCGCGGGGCGCTATCGGGTCGCTCGCTAGGATCCGACCTGGCCGCGGCACACCGCCTGCGTGCGGCCAGCCCCGCCGACGAGAAGGAGAGGTGGTAGCCATGAGCAACTCGCATACTCCGGCGAAGATCACATTGTTGGCATACAACGTGGGCTTTGGCGACTGCCTGTTGCTGCGCTTCCATTACCACGACGGGCCGCGCCACGTCTTGATTGACTTCGGCACCACGTCAAAACCGGCCAGGGCTGGCAAGAACTATATGACCAAAATCGCCGAGTCGGTCAGGGAGGAGTGCGGGGGGAAGCTGGACGCGCTGGTGGCGACCCATCGCCACGCCGACCACATCAGCGGCTTCTCGGTCGAGGACGGCCCCGGCGAGATCATCGCTGCCTGCCACCCGGGTCTGGTGGTGCGGCCCTGGACCGAGGACCCGGATGCCGCCAGCGACGCCACCGGGCCGACTGCTGCCTTCCTGGGCGCGGCGACAGGGCTGAGGGACGAGGCGCTAATGCGCGGGCGGCAGTTTGTGGGCCGCCTGAACGATGCGGGTCGCTTCAGCGCGGCCATCGCAGCCGCCGCTCGCGCGGGCCGCCCGGCCAGAACAGGGCTGCGCGCCGAGCTCGCCTTCCTGGCCGCGGTCAACAGCCTGCCCAATCAATCGGCGGTTGACAACCTCAATCAGATGGCGCAAGCAGCAGACAATCCGCCTCGTTACGTCTACTACGGCGCCGACTCAGGGCTAGAGCAAGTGCTGCCTGGCGTGAAGATCAGGGTGCTGGGCCCGCCCACCGTGGACCAAACGCCGTCAATCCGACGGCCAGCGGAGGAGGACCACGAGTTCTGGCTGCTGGCGCGATTAGCCGAGGAGTATTTCTCTGCCACGGCAGGAGCGGAGGCCGCCCCGGCCGGGATGGCAGACAGGCTGCCTCCCTATGCGCGCTGGCTGAAGCGGCGCCTGGAATCGCTGCATTTGCGCGAGCTACTGGAGATCGTGCGTCAGCTCGACGACGTGCTCAACAACACGAGCGTCATTCTGCTGTTCGAGGTCGGGCCAGCGAAGCTTCTGTTCTCCGGCGACGCGCAGATCGAGAACTGGCGCTATGCCCTGGAGCAGCCGGGCGTGCTCGATACTCTACGCGACGTCGCCCTGTACAAGGTCGGTCACCACGGCAGCCGCAACGCCACGCCCAAGACGTTGTGGAATGTCTTCGCGCGCAAGGCCGAGAGCGGCGATGATCGGCTGATCACCGTCTTGTCAACGAAGCATGGCAAGCACGGGGAAGAGAATGAGGGGACGGAGGTGCCCCGGCAGACCTTGGTGGAGGCGCTGGAGCGCTACAGCCGCTGCTACTCCACCGAGCGTCTCAAGCTGCAACAGCTCTACGAGAAGATCGAGATCGGTCTCTAGACATGAGAGCGTTCGTCAATGCTCTCCGGCGTAGCGCCCGACGATCAATCGTCGGGCTACAGGAACAATACCCGCTGGAAGCGGGCCGGATCGAGGCCGATTGAGCGGCCTTCATTCCCGTAGCCTGGCGATTCTCGGCGCTGCGGTTTACATCTCGTGTATGTAGACCGAGCGCCTCACCCTTCGGGATCGCCAGGCGGACGCGGAATCGAATTGCCGAACGTTCTCAACGTTCTCAGCAAAGGAGAGTACCATGAAAGCTGTTGTCGTCTATGAATCCCACTGGGGCAACACCGCTGCCATCGCGCGGGCCATTGCCGAAGGCATCGGCCCCGAGGCGCGTGCCCTATCTACCGCCGAGGCAACGGGCGAGGAGATCGCGGGCGCCGACCTCGTCGTGGCGGGGGCGCCCCTGCTGGGCTTCAGTCTTCCTACGGACGCTGTGCTCAAGGGCATGGCCGCCAATGCGGGCAAGGATCCGACGCCGCCCGATCTCTCGCACCCGGCGATGCGCTCCTGGCTCGACGCGTTGCCCAAAGGGAGTGGCCGCGCGGCTGCCTTCGAGACGCGCATCTGGTGGTCGCCTGGAAGCGCGGCCAAGGCGATCATAAGCAGGCTGGAGAAGGCGGGATACCAGCGGGTCGCCGAGTCCCAGCGCTTCATCGTGAAGGGGAAATACGGCCCGCTGCGCGAGGGCGAGCTAGAGAAGGCGAAGCTCTGGGGGGCAGAGCTGGCACGGGCCATGGGGTAGGAGAGAGATGGTTGGCTGGCCGGCGGGCGGAATCGGCGGCGGTCTATGCCGGCCTGCCCGCTCAAGAAAAGCCAGTGACCGGCATTCTGACGGGCAACTGTGGCGAGGCGGGAGCGATCAACCCGTACGGGTCAGCCTATGGCCTGCCAAAGGCGATCAGCGGCGTCAACTCCTACTGGCTGCGCGGGTACGGCGGCCCGCCCCCACAGACGGTCATCCTCCGGGGAATGTCATCCAGCGTGGGTCTGGCCTACTTGTCGTCGTGTAGCATCGTGGGTCGGGTCACGAACCGCTACGGTGTGAGCAACGAAGAGGACCGGGATCACCCCAGCATCCTGCTGTGCCGAAGGCCGCGCCAGCCCTGGCCTGAGATGTGGAAGTGGCTGCGCTCGTTTGGCCTAAGAGCTTGACAGCATTGTTCAACACCCTCGTTTTTACCTCCATTTGTGGGCAGAACCGCTCTGTGTTATAATGCGCAGGGAGGGATTGCTATGCGCATTGCTGTCATTTCGGACATCCACGCCAATTTTGCCGCCTTCCAGGCTGTTCTCAGGGACATGGGCACCGTGGACGAGACCTGGTGCCTGGGCGATGTGGTCGGCTATGGGCCGGACCCCAACGAGTGCATCGAGACCCTGCGCCAGATCGAGCCCCATGTCTGCATCGCCGGCAACCATGACTGGGCCGCCCTGGGCCGCCTGGACACCGCCGACTTCAACTACGACGCCGAGTTCGCCGCCCTCTGGACGCGCGACCATCTTAGCGCGGACAACCGGGCCTATCTGGAGAGCCGTCCCGAGCGTCTGCCCAAGGGCGACTTCACACTGGTGCACGGCAGCCCGCGCGATCCCCTCTGGGAATATCTCCTCTCGCCGGGCGCAGCCCGCGACAATTTTGCCCTGTTTTCTACTCCCTACTGCTTCGTCGGTCATAGCCACATCCCGATCATCTTCCGCGAGGCCCTGTCCGCCAGTGACAATCCCCAGGCACAAGCGGGCACTGTCAACGTGCCAGTGAACCTCGATCAGCAGCGGCTGATTATCAACCCCGGCAGCGTGGGCCAGCCCCGCGACGGCAATCCCGATGCCAGCTACGTCATGCTGGACAGCAACGCCCGTAGTGTGCAGTACCGCCGCGTGCCGTATCCAATCAATGAAACGCAAGAGCGCATGCGCCAGGCCGGCCTTCCGCCGCGACTGATTGCGCGCCTCAGCTTCGGCTGGTGACGGCGACGCGGAGATGGCGAGACGCGGAGACGTAACGAGTGAAACGTAAAACGTGCTTCGTGCGTGATGCGCGAGTTACGCTTCACGCTTTACGTTTCACGCCTCACAGGATACGGAACATCCCGGTCTCATCCAGCGTCTTTGATGGTGGAAGCCAACGCTGAACGAATGGAGAGAAACATGAAACGCTCATTCCTGATCCTGGGCCTCATGCTGGTGGTCGTTGTCGTCGCTGCTTGTGGGGCCATTGGTGCCTCCAACGTCCCCGGTGAGAGAGACGCACAGTCTGGCACGACGACTTTCGTTCCGTCTGCACCGATGGCGACACCCGCGCCTGCGCCGGCCCGCGCCGCCGACGAGACCAAGGGCGGAAGCAACGCTGCCATTATCAACGTCACCGAGCGCATGATCATCCGCAACGGCAACATCACCCTCATCGTCAAGGATGTCACCGAGAGCATGGGCGCGGTGACCACCATCGCCAATGACGCCGGCGGTCTGGTGCTCAGCTCCAGCACCCGCCACCAGAATGACCAGCTCCTGGCTACCGTGACGATCAAGGTGCCGGTGGAGACCTTCGACGCCACCATCGAGAAGCTCCGCAAGCTGGGCATCAAGGTGGACGCCGAGAGCACGTCCAGTCAGGACGTGACCGAGGAATACGTTGACCTGGAGGCGCGGCTCAAGGTCTACGAGGCCACCGAACAGCAACTGCTCAAGTTCATGGACCGCACGCAGAACGTGGACGAAGCCCTCAAGGTGCAGCGGGAGCTGAGCAACGTGCGTGCTCAGATCGAGTCGCTCAAGGGGCGCATGAACTACCTGTCGAAGAGCGCCGCCATGTCCACGATTGTCGTGCAGCTGCGCCCCGAGCCGAAGGAGAAGCCCATCATCGAGGAGGAGGGCTGGAATCCCGGTCGCGTGCTGCGGGCCGCTCTGCGGGCGCTTGTTCTCGCTCTCCAGGGGCTTGTCAACGCGGCCATCTGGCTCGTGCTGGTCGTGCTGCCCGTCCTTGTCATCCTCGCCCTCGTCTTCCTGCCCTTGCGGGCAATCTGGCGGCGCCTGCGCCGGCGGCCAGCGAAGTAGCTTTCCCCCAACTGCCCAACCTCCCGCAGGTTCCAAAACCTGCGGGAGGTTTTCCCCGCGACTGTGGCGGGGTTGCCTGATATCCGTGCATAAATCGGTAGGGCGGCTTTCCACCTGTAGCCCGCTGTCTGGGGCATAGCCGCCTCAGCGTCGGGTAAGAAAACCTGACCTACTGCTTCGTCCAGAGGAGATCGCTGCAATGTCACCACGCGTTGTCCATGCAAAAGGGAGCGAGCTGGCACGACGACTTCTCCCGTTGATCCTTGGCCTGGCCCTCGTTGTGCTGACGGTAACCGTGTGTGGGCCGCAGGCAACGCCGACGCAGCCCCCGCCGTCGCCAACGCTCGTCCCGACCGCCACGTCGGCAGCCATGCCGACCCGCGCGCCAACGCCCACCACGCTGCCCGTGGCGTCACCTACTCGTCAAGCGACCTCCACCCCGACGCCGACTCCACAGGTCATGCCAACGGCCTCAGCAACGCCTGCGATCAAGCCGACGTCGGCTGTGGCCCGTCCGCGACGCACAGCCGTGCTTCCGGCGACCAGCGACGAGACTCTGGCCCTGGTCAACGGAACTCTCATTGATGGCACGGGCGCGGCTCCTGTGCCCGATGCTGTCGTGGTCATCCGCAAGGGGCGCATCGTCGCCGTGGGGCCAAAGGCGAGCGTGCAGGTTCCTGCTGGCGGACGGGTGATAGACGCAGGTGGGGCGACCATTCTCCCCGGCTTCTTCAACGCCCACGTTCACGCCGGCTATAGCGAAGAGAACCTCATCGCCTGGGCGCAGGCTGGCGTGACCACCGTGCGCGATCTCGGTGCTTCTGCTCGCGATGACCCATTCTGTAG
>DAOUCN010000024.1:0-9914 GCA_034431995.1 Chloroflexota bacterium
GCAGGCCAGGCCAGGGCAGGCAGAATGACGCGAGTTTCTCGGTTCCACACATACCGCAACACGGTATGGGGTTCTCAGAGTGACATTCATGGCAAGTACAGCTTGCATACCTTCCACAACACAGAGGACAAGACGATCATGCCTTGGTCATTCCCTTCACGACGCTCTGTTGTCATGGCGCGTCATGGCATGGTGGCAGCCAGCCAGCCGCTGGCGGCCCAGGCTGGGCTTGAGGTACTCAGGGCGGGGGGCAACGCTGCTGATGCTGCGGTAGCCACGGCCGCGGTGCTCAATGTGGTGGAGCCGATGTCCACTGGCATCGGCGGCGACATGTTTGCCCTCGTCTACGATGGCCACAGCGGCCGGGTGCGCGCCCTCAACGGCAGCGGGCGCTCGCCCTATGCCGCCAGCATCGAGGCGCTGCGGGAGCGCGGCCATACGACTATGCCCCAGCGCGACATGCTGGCAGTGACCGTACCCGGCGCGGTGGCTGGCTGGGCCGATCTCTTGCGGGAATGTGGCAGCATGAGCCTGGGGCGAGTGCTGAAAGCGGCGATTCAGTATGCTGAGGAGGGGTTTCCTGTCAGCGAGCTGATCGCCCGTGGCTGGGCCAATGCCGTGCCCAAGCTCAGGGCAGACCCGGGAGCACGCGCCGCCTATCTGATCAATGGCGAGGCTCCCCAGGCGGGAGAGATCATGCGCCAGCCCGATCTGGCCCGCAGCCTACGCCTGATCGCCCAGGGCGGCGCCGACGCCTTCTACCGCGGTGAGATCGCCAGACGCATTGTGGAACACTCCCGCCAAAACGGCGGACTCCTGGATCTTGCCGATTTCGCTGACCACACGTCCACCTGGGTCGAGCCGATCAGCATCACCTACCGCGGCGCGACCATCTACGAGTGCCCGCCCAATGGCCATGGGCTGGTGGCCCTGTTGGCGCTGAACATGCTACAAGAGGACGACTTGGCGGCCCTGGGTCACAACTCGGCGGCATACTTGCACCTCCTGATCGAAGCCACCAAGCTGGCCTTCGCCGATGGCTTTCGCTACGTCGCAGACCCCGATCTGGCCCCCGCGCCCCTGGCCGAGCTTCTCTCTGCCGACCATGCACGCCAGCAGCGGGAGCGGATTGACCCCGAGCGGGCTGCTTTTGGCCCGTCGCCGGAGGCGGGAAGCGACACCGTCTACCTGACAGCGGCAGACGGCGAAGGGAACGCGGTCTCGTTCATTAATAGCCTGTACATGGGCTTTGGCTCGGGCATCGTGGTGCCCGGGACAGGCATTTGCCTGCAAAACAGGGGTGCACTGTTCTCGTTCGATGCGAGCCATCCCAACTGCCTGGCCTCCCACAAGCGGCCATACCACACCATCATTCCTGGCCTGGCCACCAGGGATGGGCGGCTGTTGATGAGCTTTGGCGTCATGGGCGGCTTCATGCAACCCCAGGGACACCTGCAAGTCGTAGCCAATGTCCTGGACTTCGGCATGAACCCACAGGAAGCCCTGGATGCGCCCCGCTTCCGTTACGTGGCGGGCCGGCGGGTAGCCCTGGAAGACGCCATCGGCGACGACGTGCGCGCGGCCTTGCACGAAAAGGGACATGAGATCGTGCCCGTGAGTGCACCTACCTTTGGCGGGGGGCAGATCATTATGCGCCATCCACAGAGCGACGCCCTGCTCGGCGGATCGGACCCGCGCAAGGATGGGTGCGCAGTGGGGTACTGAGGACTGAGGGATGAGGGATGAGACCGATTGATTTTCGAGGACGGGTGATCAGGGAGCGCGATGGGCAAACGGTCTCCCAGGTCGAAGGAACGATCTTCGCCTATGAGGACAAGATCAGGGGGACGCGGGGCTGGCAGGGGTCATTCCTGAAATGGCAGGATGAGGAGGCGCTCCTGGGCGCGCAGCGAGCAGGCGAGTCCCTCCTCCTTGCCTGCCAAGACGGGAGACGGGGGACGATCGTTCTGGAGCCGGAGATAGGTGAGTGGGGAACGGCAATACGTTTTCGCGGCGTAGGCGATCTGAGTCCGGCGACCGTGCCGCCTGCCTGGCGCAGCCTCGATCGTGTGCGAGCCGAGGATGGCGAGCCGGATGTGGGATAGCCGGCAGTGCACAGCCCTCCCCCTCACCCTCTCCCGGAGGGAGAGGGAAGGCGGTCTCTCTCCCAACGGGAGAGGGTTGGGGTGAGGGTGAAGAAAAGGCCGAAGGGAATGTCCCCTCCGGCCTTTCTCTCTCTGCTCCCCTCGTCTCAAAGGGGAGCTAGCGTGCCCGGAATGGCATCAGGTCCACGTAGGTCACGAACAGATACGGGTGCCGTCCCTGAGACCAGTACTGAGCGGAGGCAAAGCGGTAGAGGACCGAGGCCGATCCAGGCAGGTCAACGAAGCGCAGCAGCGCGCCCTCGTTCGGAATGCTCCTGCTGATCCACTCCTGCGCCATGCCTGTCAGCTCCCAGGAATACCACGTCTCCCGCTCGCTGACCTTCTCCCGATCACTCTCCTCCAGCCGCCGGTCAGTGATGACATCATTGACCCCTGGCTGGCCCCACTCTACTGATGTGGTTGCCGACACCCAGGTTGCTGTATCCACGCCCCAGGTACGGGTGACGGCATGGGACGAGATCCACAGCGCACCGCAGTTGGTGCGGTCCAGGCTGTACAGGGCCAGCGACGCCGTCACGACAGGGGCACCCACGCGGATGCCGTTCAGGTCGAAGCGGAACAGGGACGAGCGCAAGTCGCCAGCGCGCACGCTGGTGACCATGGCATTGCCGAAGTTGTCGAAAGGCGTCCAGGCGTCTACGAATGTGTCATCGGTGGCTGTGTAGCCAGCGCGTCCCGTCTGGAGGATGGCAGCCCGCAGAGGCACGCCGCCAGTGTAGCGCATCTCGTTGCTCCAGCCGTCAGGGCTGGCCGCCTTGATGGCGAACTCGCCCGGGACGTTGGGCAGAGTGATCGTCACCGTCCAGTAACCCCAGTAGTCGGAGTGGGTGAACCCCTTGGCTGAGAAGGCCATGGCGCCTGGGCTCTTGATGTAGACGGTGACACCGGTGTTGTCCTCGGCCAGGCCGTAGAGCGTGAGCTGCGGCGGTACGGCGGACATGGCCAGGAGCAGCGGCGGCTGGCGCGGGATGAACCACTCACATGGGTTGACCGTGGCCGTGGGCGTGTTGGTGGGCCCGGGGGCTGTGGGCGGCGTCGGGATGTAGATCGTCTCGGTTGGCGTGGCCGTCGCTGTTTCGGTCGGCGTCTCGGTCGGCGTGGCCGTGGGCGTCTCCGTCGGCGTGTCGGTGGGCGTGGCCGTCGGCGTGTCGGTCGGCGTGGCCGTCGGCGTGTCGGTGGGCGTGGCCGTGGGCGTGTCGGTCGGCGTAGCCGTCGGCGTGTCGGTCGGCGTGGCCGTCGGCGTGTCGGTGGGCGTGGCCGTCGGCGTCTCAGTTGGTGTCGGCGTGGCCGTCGGCGTCTCGGTCGGCGTGGCCGTCGGTGTGGCCGTCGGCGTTGCACCCTCGACGCGATAGTTATCGCCCTTGTTGCCGACTTTCACGCTGTACTCGCCGCAGTCGTCAGCCTGGACGGTATAGGCGTCGAAGCAGAAGGTACCACTGGTGCCGACGACCACGGTGCCGCTGGCAACGACGATATTGGGGTCGCAGCTTGCCTCACCGGGCTGGCCCTTGATCTCCCACTCGTAGCTTCCTGGGTCGAATCCTGAGCCATTGATGTACACATGGTCGCCGATGTCGAAATGGTTGACATCCTGCGATTCGTCGCCGCAGTCACCGTTGGTTGTCCAGATAGCACCCGATCCCAAGTCTATGGGCAGCGATTGCGGCACGGTGCTCGCCGCGCCAGTTGGCATCGCGCCCAGGACGAGCACGAGGAAAAGCGCAAGTACAGCGGCCGTTACAGCCATTACAGATCCCTGTCTTCCGGTTGCCCTGTTCATAGGCAGTTACCTCCTCAGATTGTGCGGAAATAGAAAAAGCCGACCGTGATCTCCGCAAGATCAACAGTCGGCTCGATCAATTGACAAGGTCAAGGGCATGTCGTGGCTCGATAGCCCACGCCCGCCCCCACCCGGTCGCCAGCGCCCCCGTTGCGGTGTCTCCGCGCTCCTCCGCTCAGCCCCATCGGCGTCAAGTACCGCAACCAGGTTCGTTGCACATTAGGCCTACAGCGTAAGGAGCATATCACACGGGGGCACTCGTGTCAAGCATTTTGCAACGTCTTTTTTTACAGAGATTTGTGGGCATGTGTAGGGGTACGGTGCACCGCGCCCCCGGTCCACCGTGCCCCTACGTTACCTGGTAGAAGCGCTCCTTGCTGACGTTGCAGATGGGGCAGCGGTCGGGCACCGCGCCGATGACGGTGTTGCCGCACACCGGGCAGATGTAGATGGGCGCGGCGGGCAAATCCTTCCCTGCCTTCAAGGTCTCCAAGGCCGATAGGTACAGACCATTGTGGATGCGCTCCACAGCCATGGCGTACTTGAACGACACGGCAGCCGCCTTGTTCCCCTCGGCCTCGGCTTCGGCCAGCATCCTGGGGTACATACTCTGGAACTCGTAGGCCTCGCCGTTGGCCGCCGTCTGGAGATTGTCTGCCGTGGACTTCACGCCGCCCATGACCCGGAAATGGGCGTGGGCGTGAATGGTCTCCGCTTCCGCGGCGGCGCGGAAGAGACGGGCAATCTGGGGAAAGCCGTCCGCTTCCGCTTTCTTGGCGAAGGCCAGGTACATACGATTGGCCTGGCTCTCGCCGGCAAACGCTTCCTTCAGGTTGTCTGCAGTAGACATTGGTTTTCTCCTTTCAGTGATCTGGGGAACTGACTGCGCCCCCCTCCCGTGAAGCGCCGGGACCGGCTTTCTTAGCCGCCGTTATGCAAAACAGTGTGCTATCCTTTAGCCCCGCACCACTGGCGGGCAGATGCACGCCGTCGCAATGCGCGGCAGCACCTCGGCCACGTTCTCGTGGAATACCACATCCGCCGCATGGTCGAGATAGGTCGGCTGCCGGTTGATAATGACCAGCCTGGCGCCGTGATCGAGCGCCTGCGCCGGCAGGCCGCTCACCGGCGCCACCTCCAGGGATGACCCGGCCACTACCATCAGCTCACACTCCTCCGCTGCCTGCTGCGCTCGCCAAAAGACACTCACCGGCAGCATCTCACCAAAGAAGACCACATTGGGCTTGAGGACGCCGCCGCAGGTGGGACAGCGGGGGATGTGGCCATCCTCCAGGAAGCGCTCCACGAAGGACTCACTGGGGACGATGGCATAGCAGCGCAGGCAGGTGGCGTCGCGCAGGCTGCCATGGACTTCCAGGATAGCTTGTGAGCCTGCCTTCTGGTGCAGGTCGTCAATATTCTGCGTGATCACGACCTTGAGCAGGCTCTGCTGTTCAAGACGCGCCAGTGCCAGATGGGCGGGATTGGGCACGGCCTGGCCGATGAGACGGGCCAGGGGACGCACCCAGTCGTAGAAAGCCTGCGGCCGGGCCTGGAATGCCCACAGCGACGCAACCTCGGTCGGATCGCTCTGCTCCCAGAGACACGTGCCCGGCGAGCGGAAATCAGGGATGCCGGAGGCCGTGGAGATGCCTGCACCAGTCAGGGCGACGGTGTACCGGGAGGCGCTGATCAGCTCGGCCGCGCGAGCGATCCGCTCACCAAGAGGACTCTGTCGCCGGTGGGCCAGGAAGGACCACTGCCGTTTCACGGATATGCGTGCCATACAGTGATACCGATGGGCTATTGAACCGCAAAGAACGCCGAGAGCGCCAACACGTTAGCCAGCCTTTGCGCACTTTGCGATCTTGTATACTTTGCGGTTAGCTATGACGTTCAGAACAGAGTCCCCTGCACGACATCAGCCTCTGCGGGCGACTGGCTGGCCGTCAGGTGGGCCAGGCGGCTGGTCTCCGGCAGGCGCTGGCCCCGGCAGCAAGCCAGGACGTACTCCACCGCCGTCTCCAGGTCAACCTTGTGGCCGATGGAGACGTAGAGCGGGCTGACCCCCGTCTTGGTGCGTACTACGGCCCCCACCACTTCGTTGTTGTCCCACAGCTTGACCCAGGAGCCGGCTTCGGCTGGCGGCTCGTCGTGCGTGCCGATCAAGCGGGATTTGGCACAGCCAATGGTGGGCCGGTCGAGGAGCACCCCCACATGACAGGCGATGCCGAAGCGCCGCTGGTGGGCGTATCCCTGCCCGTCCACGATGATGAGGTCGGGCGCCATTTCCAGCTTCTCAAAGGCAGCCAGGACAACCGGCGCCTCGCGAAAGGCCAGCAGGCCCGGCACGTACGGAAAGGCCACCGGTAGGTGCGCCACGGCCTTCTCGACGACGGTCAGCTCAGGGTAGCCGAGCACGACCACCGCGGCCCGGGCCGTCTCGCCCTCTACGCCTACATCTACGCCCGCCACCGAGCGCACTTCACCCACCGCGCTCATCTTCACCACCCGCGCCCGCAGCTCGTTCTGTATCTTCATCGCCTCCGCCGGGCTCACGTCCCAACGGTGCAATTGTACGATCTTCATTCGCCCTGCGATTGAACGCAGACGACGCTGACAAGCCGCTGACAAACGCTGTGACAGGCTCTGTTATGGCTTCAGCGTTTGTCTGCGCTCTGTCTGCGGCCTTCCGCGTTCGATTCTCCTATTTGGGTGTCATGATCAGCACGGCTTCCTTGTGCTGTTCAACAGCAGACCGTGAGAAAGGCATGGGATGGTGCTTGACATCGCGCCAGTCAATGACCTGGTCTCCCCAATGCTTCGAGCCGGGCTGGCCCGACTGGCCAACGGTGTTGACCATGAGCGACTTGTCCAGATCGCTCATGTCGTAGATGGATCGCTCGGAGCTGATGGTGCCGGCGGCATAGGGCCGGTTGAAGCTATAGGAGGCAGCATAGACGGTGGCGCTGCTGCCGCCGCCGCCCAGAGGCACCGGCCCAATATTGAAGATGCGGTTCAACGGAGGGATGCCGCCGAGGGCCTGATGCGCAAACCGCGCCGTATGCAGGCGGCCCCACGTCCACTTCTTCATGTCTGTCCCCAACCGAGTCTTGAGATCGGCCAGGGTATCTCTGAGGCTACGGCGCAGGATGTCGTCCCGCGTCTCTTTGGCTGTCGTCCCTGTGTCGTCGAACCAGGGGCTACTGGCATCGGACAGGATGCGCAGCAGCACAGGCACGCCATTGCCGATATAGCTGCCCGTAAGATCGCCCAGCTCGTCCGTGAACGTGTGGCGCATGGCATAGATCATGATAGTTTCCATTATGCTAGCCGCCACGCTGTCCGTGGTCAGGCGATAGTCCCAGTTCCTGATGAAGTCGAGGGCTTTCCTTTCCTCATCGTCTTCAGGTGACAGGGAGAGAACGTATTGGGCCAGCTCCCGGTCGGGAATGGAGTAGACATCGGCCTGGATGTTCCGCATGTCCTGGGTCGAAAGCTTGGCCTTGGCCGTGAGCAAGTCCTCGATGCGCTGGGCACGGTAGGGAGGCGCCCACGCATTGGACAGGTGATACGTGTAGCTATAGTCAATCATGCGGTTGTTGGCCGTGGCCACGAAGTGGTTGGACGGATTGTACGTGCGCGGCAGATCGTCGTAGGGAATCCAGCCCCTCCACTCATGCTCGCCCGTCCAGCCAGGGACAAGCTGCGAGCCATCTCCCTTGGCCCGGATGGGGACGCGTCCAGGCAACTGATAACCGATGTTGCCCTCCACGTCGGCGTAGATCACGTTCTGCGACGGCACGTCCCAGTCTTTCAGGGCGGCACGGAAGTCTTGCCAGTTCTTGGCCGTCCAGAGGGCCATCACAGCCTTGAAGAGCGTGCCCGGATCGTTGGCCGTCCAGCGCATGGCCACGCGCTCTGTCGTCCCCTCGATCACGTCCGTGACGATGGGGCCGTGGCGGGTGAATAGAATCTCCCGCACTTCAGCCTGGGCCTGCCCCTTGACCCTGAACTCCTCGCGCACCACTTTGACATCTTCCCACCTGCCCTGGAACTCGTACTGGCGGGAGTTCTGGGGATTGAACTTCTCGACGAAGAGGTCCTGAACGTCTACGCCGGAATTGGTGAAGCCCCAGGCAATGCGCTCATTGTGGCCGGCCACGATGCCCGGCACGCCCGGAAAGGTCAGTCCCATGATGCGCAGGCCGGGGGCCTCCAGGTGTACCTCGTACCAGATGGAGGGGTTCTGGATGCCCAGGTGCATGTCATTGCACAGGAGTGGCTTGCCGGTGGCCGACTTGATGCCGTCAATGACCCAGCTATTGCTACCGATGGCGCCGAGGGGGAACGAGAGGTCGGCTGCATCGTCGGGGACCTCGCCGGTCAGGGCAATGTAGCGGACGCGGTTCCATTGCCGTTCCAGCGCGGCCAGGGCGTCGGCCCTGCGGGCGCTGTTGGCTGCACTCTGGGGGACGCAGCAAGCAGCGTCCCTACCCGCGGCTGCGGTTCCCTTCTCCTTGATGATGAACGGGCCTTCCTTGGGGTAGCCTGGGCTGAGCTGTTCGGCCCGCTCGCCGCCCAGACGGGCAGCCATGCGCTCTCGCAGCAGCTCGTAGCCCATGCTCGAGGACAGGCTCATGGCCATGACCTTGCCCCACGCCAGGCTGTCTACCGCCGTCCACGGTTGCGGCGAGATCTTGGCCCCGCCCAAGGTATTCAGGACGGCGAACTCCAGGGGCAGGCTGCTGCGGTGGGTCTCGATGAAGGCGTTGACGCCGCGGGCGTAGGCTTCGAGCACGGCCCGGTCTTTGGGCATCATGGCCTCGACATCCACCTGCGCCGAGCGGTAGAGGCCGATGGTGCGCAGGTAGATGTCGTCTTCCAAGGTGCCCTTCCCGCCGAACTCCGATAGGCGTCCGGCCGCCACGCGGCGATTGAACTCCAGTTGCCACAGGCGGTCCTGGGCGGTCACGTAGCCCTGGGCGAAAAAGAGGTCATCCAGATTTTGTGCGTAGATGTGAGGCACGCCCCACTTATCGCGGATGACCTCGACCCTGTCCTTCAGCCCGGCCACTGCCACGTTACCGCCGGTCTGCGGCAGGGTGCGCTGCACTACCAGGTACAGGCTGCCCGCCACCGCCAGCGCGAGCACGACCAGCAAGATAACCAAGAGTCGCAGGAGACGCACGAAGGTCGCCATGCTTTCCCTCCTTCTTCGAGGTGAACGATGCACTCAGCTCTGAGGCTTCATCGGTGCCATCGGTTCCTCTATCTCCTGAATCAGGATCGGCAGATTGGACGGACGACACCTTCAAGGCTGGGCGCGTGCCGCTGAAGGCGTCGCACCTCGTCCCGTTACTGAGCTTGGCAGGCAGACCACGTTCGGTAGGCACTCTCCCCTTCCTCGAAATCCAACACCCAGCGGTCGTCCGCTGGATCTTCGCCGCTGGCATGCGCGGCAAGAAACGTCTGGGAGCGGATGCCATACTTGCGGTCAAAGGCCAGCACGTCTTCCTCGAAAGCGTGAATGACGGGTAGGATCGTTTGAAGCCTCATGCGCCAGCGTCGCCCCCTATCCGCAAGTTGGCCAGGGCAATGCGCACCATACAGGGGCCGCGACTACTACAGGCTCTCTTCTCTCAACAGGGCCCGAAAACCGGCCTGACGGAAGTGTTCGTCGGTGGTCAGGGCATCGGTGATGCTACGATCCTGCATGGCGATGAAGGAGATGCAGTCAGTTAAACCCCACTCCTTGTCTGGACGTTCGCGGAATAGTGCAAAGGCCCGCTCATAGAGGGTATCTGAGAGAGCAATGATCTCGACAGCAGGGTCCGCTTCAAGAGCA
Source organism: Chloroflexota bacterium (assembly GCA_034431995.1). Taxonomy (GTDB): domain Bacteria; phylum Chloroflexota; class DTOL01; order DTOL01; family DAOUCN01; genus DAOUCN01. Next base: position 9,794 of record DAOUCN010000024.1, read on the forward strand.
TGTAGCAGCGTCACCGCAGCACGGCGGTGACGCTGGTCGGACAACGCATTCCCGATCTCCACCAGGATCACCCGAGTCGTTACGAGGCGCGTCGCCGATGCCTTCATCTGGTCTGCAAGGG
>DAOUCN010000025.1:0-4695 GCA_034431995.1 Chloroflexota bacterium
GGCCGGTGACGAGATCGGCGGCGACCACCCCCGGCATCTTGCGCAGGGCCTGCACTACGCTGGGGGTCTTGTCAGCAGCCGTGCCGATGAGCACATAAGCCTTCGCAGCCATCTTTCCCTCCATTGCTCGGGGTTCGGGTATCGGGACTCGGGTGTCGGAGGCCGCTCCTGTCCCATACCCGATGCCCGAACCCCGATACCCGACCTAAAGCAGTTTGACGCGGTTGATGACTACCTCGAAGTTGCAGCCCAGGTATGTTGCCGCACGACGACTGATGAGCATGCGCGACATGAAGATCTCAAAGTACTCCATGACCTGGGAGATGCTGGTGTCAATATCCAGTTCCAGCGAGATCGTCTTGCGCTCGTTGTCCACCCGCACGAAGGAGCGCTGGGCCGCGTAGTTCACCCGGTCATGAATATCGAAAGCCAGGGTGTTGGGGTTGCGCACGCGCGAGCGATGCACGTCCGACTTGTCGGCGATGATCACCGCTGCTGACACCTCGCTCACCGGGTCGCCATGGTCCTCCTCATGGTTGCCGATGGCGCCCATGATGATGGCCAGCTCGTCGGGGTCCATCTTCATGCGTCGCAGTTCTTCCATGGCCAGGATGGCGCTGCTCATGGGATGGCGGTCCCGATGCACGAGATTGCCGATGTCGTGCAGGTAGCCGGCAATGCCGGCAAGCTGTGCCGTGCGCTCGGGATAGCCCAGGCGCAAGAGGATGTTCTGCGCGATGCGCGAGACCAGCATGGCATGGCGCTCGCCGTGCTCGGTATAGCCCAGCACGCCCATCTGCTCGTCGGCGCGCTTGATATAGGCCGTGATATAGGGATTGGCCCGCACCGCTTCGAGAAGCACAACCGGCTTCTCGATCTTCTCAATGACCTTCTCAAGAACAGGTGTTACGATTGCTTGCCTCGTGTTTTCCAAACGATGTCTCCCATCCGTGTAGGGGCACGGTGGGCCGTGCCCATTGCGGGCATGATTCAGCATGCCCTGCCATATTATAGCATATTTCCGCCCGAGGCGTCAGTAGGGGCGATCCGTGTGTTCGCTCCACCACTACGCCCTCAGCGCCTGCTCCAGGTCGGCGATAATGTCGCTTGCGTCCTCGATCCCTGCCGACAGACGCAGCAGCCCCTCGCCAATGCCTACTGCCTGGCGCTGCTCAGGCGTCAGGTAACTATGGGAGCTGGTAGCCGGATGGAGCAGGAGCGTATAGACATCGCCCAACGTTGTGGCGGGGATGCACAGGCGCAGGGCGTTGAGGAACCTCAGCACACGCTCTCGCCTGCTGTCGGCCAGCTCGAAGGAGACCATGCCTCCCCCCAGCCCATCCCGCAGCAGGCGCGCGGCGATCTCGTGCTGCGGATGGCCGGGCAGGCCGGGATAGATGACGCGGGCCACCTGGGGATGGCGGGCCAGGGCCGATGCCACCTGGGCGGCGTTCTCGCACTGGCGACGCACCCGCAGATGCAGCGTCTTGATGCCCCGCAGGATGAGCCACGCTTCCATCGGCCCTAGCACGCCGCCTACCAGCCTGGCCATTGCCGTCAGGCTCGTGGCCCGCTCCGCCGAGGTCACCACCACGCCGCCGGTCACGTCGCCGTGGCCGCCCAGGTACTTGGTGGCGCTGTGAATGACCATGTCCGCCCCATGGCGCAGGGGTTGAACCAGGTACGGCGAGGTGAAGGTGCTATCCACCAGGAAGAGAGCACCAGCAGCATGGGCCAGGCTCGCCAGGGCCGGCAGGTCGGCCACCTTAAGCAGAGGATTGGAGACGGTCTCTACATAGAGGGCTTTGGGTCTGTCTTCGGCCAGGGAGCGGCGTACAGCAGCATGGTCTGTCACATCCACGAAGCGCATCCGCAGGCCCAAGGAGACGAACACCTGGGTAAAGAGGGACGTAGTGGCGCCATAGAGGTCCTGGGCCGCCACCAGGGTATCGCCGGTGCGCAGGCCAGCGGCCAGGATGCTGGCGTGGACGGCGGCCATGCCCGAGGCAAAGGCGACGGCGGTCTCTCCCCCTTCCAGGAGAGCCACCGCCCGCTGCAGGGCATCGCCGGTAGGCGTGCCATAGCGCCCGTAGACATAGCCCTCGCTCTTGCCCTCGAAGATAGCCACCAGGTCTTCAGCGTGCTCGTAGGAGAAGCTGCTGGTATGATAGATGGGCGTCGAGGTGGGCGTGGCCTTCGGCTGCGGCCCCCGCTCGCCGCCATGCACCGCCTGTGTCGAAAACGCCTTGTCTGTTAGTTGCATGGTATCCTCTTTGCGATCAGGATGTAGAACGCGGATGCAGGCAGAAGAAGCGCGGATTTACCTGATCAATTGCAGAATCAGCGGCCGTTTGCGCCACTCGGCGTTCATCCGCGTGCCATCACCACCGGCGCCGCAGGTTGCGGCGGGTCTGCTCAAATAGGCTCAGGAGGCGCGGCGGCTGACTGAGCAGGATCACCTGGCCGGTGATTCCCTCGCTGGTCACGTCCAGGATGCCCACGCTGCTGGGCGTCCCACCCGGCACCGGCGTCACGCCTCCGGGATTGAACATGAGCACGCCGTCCAGGACTTCATTGCACGTCTGGTGGGTGTGGCCAAAGATGATGCAGCGCACGTCCTCCTCGCCAAAGGCGCTCCTGACGTGAAGTAGTTGGTCGCGGAAGCGCCTGTCCCCCCGCACGTAGCGCAGACGGTCGGCCATCTCCTCCAAGCGCGAGCGCATGCCATGCACCAGGCCGATGCGCCAGCGGTCAGCGCTGACGATGGTCTTGTAGGGCAGTGTCTGGCAAAGCTCATGGCTGTCCCGGTTGCCCCGCACAGCTACCACCGGGGCGATGGTCTCGAGCCTCTCGAGCACCCAGCCCTGGCAGACGTCACCGGCGTGGAGGATGAGATGGCTATCTCTGAAGAGGTCAAAGACCTCGACGGGAATCTCATCTGTGCGGTCGGGAATATGGGTATCGCTGATGACGCCGATGCGCATGACGGCCCTCACCCTAACCCTCTCCCACAGGGAGAGGGGACGCACGTGGGCGCTGATCACGCCGATGCCCATAGGCTTGTATTCGCCCCCTCCCAGCGGGAGAGGGCAGGGGGGAGGGGGAATCCGGCTCTGCCCACCCCGCATCCCAATCTCGGCGCTGATCAGCACCTTACCTTGCAGACTCTCCTACGGGGAGAGGATGCGCGATTACGTGCCTGCTGGTGCAACAGCCATCGCTGTGGCAAGCATGGCCACAAGGACGAACACGGCAACGCGGCGCAGATAATCCTGCCCGGAACCGCCTGCCACGAAGGGCGGGTGGAACGCCAGTTGCCCCACCAGGCAGATCCCCACCAGCCAGGCGGCCAGCGTCTGCTGGCGGGACACCAGGAAGATCACCACCAGCACCTGCGCAGCGTCCAGAAACAGGAGAGCCAGCAGGCGAGAGCCGGCCAACAACCCCGCACCGGCAGCATAGGCCAACGTGAAAAGCGCCAGCACGAGCAAGGCTGGCCAGTAGCGTTCCAGGACAGGCCCTTCTACCTGGCCAAACGCGGCCATGCCCATCAGCCAGGGCAGGCTCACGTCGTAGAGGGCCTGCAAGACATGGACAAGGACGCCCGTCCGCCAGATCAGGCGCGCCGCCAGCACAACGATGCCGGCAATGACCGCCACCACCACATAGCCCAGCACAACCCCCACCGCTAGGGCAAAGGCAAGGTATGCAGCGAAGGCGATAGTCAACCAGCCGGTGGCGAACCTCCCGGCCTGCCAGCCTGCCACGACCCTGCTCAGCCAGGACATGAGCCGGTGGCCCGCCGATCCGGGGCGGGAATAGGGCAGGGCAGGGAGCTGAAAGGAGTTGCTATCGCCTGCTGCGTCGGCCCGCCAGCGCGGATCGAAGGCCACCGCCCACAGGCCGCCCATGAGCGGCTCGACCAGGAGGAGCAGGAGAAGCAGCATGACCGGCGTGCGCTCATGCCACGCTATCGCACCCGAAGCCAGCGCTCCGCAGAGGGCCGCCGTGACCGGTGCTAGAGCCGGTAGCGGCTGGCCCGCTTCCAGGCGCAGAGCGACCCGTCCCAGGCTGCCGACAATTGTGTCCATCCTCAACCTGCCCGTTAGACGAAGGACGAACGACGAAGGACAAGAGAGCGTGGCAGTAGTATAACGGCGGGCATGAGGGCTGTCAAGTGCGAGCCGAACAGTTGCCAGCAGCAGAAACCGAACAGACCTTGCGTGCATTTCTCCAACCGGTCACAGCCCACATGCCTGATAGGCGCCTCCGCAAGACCACGGAACTCGCCGTGCGCGGGATTGTGGGTGGTCAGTCATCGTGACTTTCTTGAGGGCCCGTACAGCATCGCTCCGGACACGGTTGCCCGCTACGCCCCCAGCCATCTGGTTGTGGCCGTGGATCCGGTCAACTTCGAGAAGCCCTACACCCACCAGCCCGAAGGAGTGTCCACGGTGATGAAGAGCACACTGCCGGCTCTCGATGATGATGACCTGAGATCCGGTTGTAACGCGGTAGGGAATGATTGCCGTCCACGAATCCTCACGAATACACGAATGGCGAGCCGCTGCACGGCGATGACTTATGCTTTGCACGCTGCGCCGGTCGAGAATGGCCACGAAACACATTAATCGCGAGCGGCTGCACGTATGAAGGCTGGCACCCTCGACGGCATTGCTACGTGGGGCGTGGCGT
>DAOUCN010000026.1:0-6686 GCA_034431995.1 Chloroflexota bacterium
CATCTGAGGTGCTGTTACCTCCATCAGTTTACGAACTTGTGCAGAGATCGTTGCAAGCCGATTGCCCTGGACTGCCCAGGGCAGGCAATCGAGCGCATCTGGGGCAGCTTCCGCTCACGATTTTGCGGACCTATGCAGCGGTCAGTAGGGAGTCACGATGCGGTGAGACATCACACAAGGAGGATGCGTCAATGCTCAGCACCAAGATACAGGATGCCATCAACGAACAGATCAAGAACGAGCTGTACTCGGCCTACCTGTACCTGGCCATGTCAGCGTACTTCGAGACGCAGACGCTGCCTGGCTTCGCCAAGTGGATGCGGGCTCATGCCCAGGAGGAGCAGGGCCACGCCCTGCGCTTCTTCGACTACGTCGTTGATCGCGGCGGCCGCGTGATCCTGCAGGCCATTCCCCAGCCCCCGTCGGAGTGGGCCTCGCCGCTGGATGTCTTCGAGAAGACCCTGGAGCATGAGCAGAAGGTCACGGCCATGATCAACAAGCTCCATGCTTTGGCGGTCGAGGAGAAAGACTACGCCAGCCAGATCGCCCTGCAGTGGTTCATCACTGAGCAGGTGGAAGAGGAAAAGACGGTGGGCCAGATCCTCGAGCACCTGAAGAAGATCGGCCCCCACGCCGCGTCACTCATCATGTACGATGGCCATCTCGGCGAAGGCGAGGTAGGCTCCTAGAGCGCCGACCCTGCTGACGCTGCAAGACGTCTGTCCAGGCTGCACAGGTGTAGCGGCTGTGCAGCCTGGTTGCATACAACCCGATGAGAGGAGACCACCGTGCTCGACGGCTTGGCTACTCTTAACCCCGTTCTGCAGGCCCTGCTCGCCACCGCGTTCACCTGGGGACTCACCGCCTTTGGGGCAGCGGGCGTCTTTCTGACAAGGGAATTGAGCAGGAGACTGCTGGACAGTATGCTCGGCTTCGCGGCTGGCGTCATGCTTGCCGCCAGCTACTGGTCTCTCTTGGCGCCCGCCATCGAGATGGGCGAAGGGAGCAGCCTACCGGCCTGGCTGCCGGCTATCATCGGCTTCCTGGCCGGTGGAGCCTTCCTCTGGGGCCTGGACAAGGTCCTCCCCCACTTGCACTTGAACTTCCCGCAGGAAGAGGCGGAGGGCCTCAGCACGACCTGGCGGCGAAGTATCCTGCTCGTCGCCGCCATCACCCTGCACAACTTCCCCGAAGGCCTGGCGGTGGGTGTCGCCTTTGGCGCAGTGGCCGCTGGCCTCCCTGCGGCCGCCCTGGGCGGGGCCGTGGCGCTCGCCATCGGCATCGGCATCCAGAACTTCCCCGAGGGGATGGCTGTTTCGCTGCCTCTGCGCCGTGAAGGCTTGTCCCGCCTGCGCAGCTTCTGGTATGGGCAGTTATCGGCCACGGTCGAGCCGATTGCTGGCGTCCTGGGGGCGGCGGCCGTGTTTATCGCCCGGCCCGTTCTGCCCTACGCCTTGAGCTTCGCGGCCGGGGCCATGATCTTCGTGGTCGTCGAGGAGCTTGTACCAGAGTCACAGCGGGGCGGAAACACAGACCTTGCCACCCTCGGTGCCATGGTGGGCTTCGCCGTCATGATGTTCCTGGACGTGGCCCTGGGATAGGAGGCGGGTAGCGAACCCGCCTAGGTGGCGGCACCATCTCTCGCCAGGAGATCGCGCAGCATCTCCCGCCCACGGTGTAAATGCGTACGCACGGTATTGACGGGCAGGCCCAGGATGTCGGCGATCTCGTTGTACGGACGATCCTCTATGTGATAGAGGATCACGACCGCCCGATAACGAGGCGGTAGAGCCAGGATGGCGCGCTGCACGATGGCCTGTACCTCACGCTGTTCGGCCAGTTCCTCCAGAGGCGGTGCGGGATCGAAGAGCCGGACGGCAAGGGCATCGTCCAGCGGCTCGGCGCTGCTGGCCTGTTGGCGCTGGCGATAGGTGAGGCATGTGTTCACGGCGATGCGGTAGAGCCAGGGGGCGAAGGGGCTGCCATCCTTGAAGCCAGCGAGGGCCTGGAAGGCGCGCAGAAAGGTCTCCTGGGTCAGGTCTTCCGCCGCTGACCGGTCGCCGGTCATGCGGTAGGCCAGGTTGAAGATGCGATCAGCATAGCGGCGCACGAGTTCGCCGAACGCCTCCCGTTCGGCCCGCGCCCTGCGGACGCAGGCTTCGTCGGTGTCGCGTACTTGTGGCCGCCGGTTCGTCTCTCCACTCATCCGTATTGCTTCGACTCGCGAGGGCTTCAGAAAGTTACAGTGCGATTGTAGCATTTTCCTCTTTCGGTGGCAATGGCAGCAATCAGAACCTCCAGTCAGAACCTCCCGCAGGTTTCTGAACCTGCGGGAGGTTTCGCGGCGTCTATCCAGATCGGGTCAGGAAGCTGGAAGCTCCGTGCCCGGAGAGCAAAGCCCCCTTTGGGGCTGGCAAGAGGGGATAATTGCCATCCACGAATCGTCACGAATACACGAATGGCACCGGGCCCTACGCTGGAACGGCCCGGAAGTCGCAGGCTTCGCACCTCCAGCGGCTCGCGATTCGTGTACTCGTGGCCATCCGTGGACGGCAACACCTGGCCGCGCGTTACCTCCGGATTTCAGCGCGCCCGAATTGCGCGCGCTGGCAGGCTGTGATAGAATACGAACAGATCACACACGGAGGACGGTATGGAGATCACCTGGCTGGGGCACTCCTGCTTCCGCCTCAAGGCCAAGGAGGCGACGGTTGTCACCGATCCCTTCAGCAAGGCAATCGGCCTGACGCCAACGCGGGTCCAGGCCGATATTGTAACGATCAGCCACGACCACCCCGGGCACAACAATGTGGCGACGGTGGGCGGCGGCCCCAAGGTGCTCAGCGGCCCAGGAGAATACGAGGTCAAGAACGTCTTCGTCACCGGCATCCCGGCTTTCCACGACACGCAACAGGGCAAGAGCGTGGGCAAGGTCACCGTCTACCTGATCCAGGCGGAGGACCTGATTGTCTGCCACTTGGGCGATATGGGTCATGTGCTCACCCAGGCCCAGCTCGAGGCAATCGGGCGCGTGGACCTGCTGTTGGTACCCGTGGGAGGGGGAAATAGCCTGAACGCCTCGCAGGCGGTAGAGGTGGTGGGGCTGTTGGAGCCGCGGGCCGTGATCCCCATGCACTATCAGACGCCCGGCCTGACCACCGCCCTGGATCCCATCACCCGCTTTGCCAAGGAGATGGGGGCCCGCAGCGATCCCCAGCGCAATCCCGTCTACCCGGCCTTGCGGGTCGAGGAACTGGAACCTGGCCAGCCCTATCTGGAGCTTGTCCGCTCCGGCCTGGTGTCGTCTGCGCCAGAGCCTCCCATCACGTGGACCTGCCGTCTGCGGAAGTGATAGCTCCCCAGGTCTGGCCTGTCACGCCGAGACAGACGGGACTGTGCGAGAACGCGCATCAAGAGGCAAGCAATGGCGCCCGCCGCTCTTGGGAGCGGCATCATTGGCCAGTGGTTGCTGTCCGCGCAGGCGGAGGCACAGGACGTCGTCAATCCAGGCACGAGAGGGGTCATGGCTCAGGCATCCCTGTCCACGCGGGACTAGCTCGACCAGGGGGCTGCGCAGCGCAGCGCGGGGCGCGGGTCGGATAGGTCAATCGGTGAGGACAACTTCATTGACAAAAGGGCGATGGGTGTGATACAGTACATGAGAGAACAGAATACGGAGCCTGAAGCTCCCTGTCACCAATAACCCGACGCGATTGAGACGCCGGCGCATTGCATCGAGAAGGGGATGCGACCGCCGGCATTTGCCTTCTGGGCATCGTCGCTTTCCTTGACAGACGTGGGGTCGCTTCAACCGAAAGGTGGCGCACTGGCTGATGCAGCACAGAGGAGGAGGATAGAAACATGCCAACGTATGTTAGCCTGATGAAGCTGACCGGGGAAGGGGTCAAGGACATCAAGAACGCCCCCCAGCGGACGGCCGAAGCGGTCAAAGCACTGGAAGCGATGGGCGGCAAGCTCATCGCCCTCTACATGGTCATGGGAGAGTATGACTATGTAGGCATCGCCGAGGCCCCCAGTGATGAAGTAGCCATGACCTTTCTGCTAGGGTTGGGCGCCGCCGGCAACGTGCGGACGACCACGCTCAAGGCATTCACCATGGACCAAGTAGCGGCAATGGTGGAGAAGTTGAAGTAACTCCTATCGTGGTTCACAAACGCCAGTGCGTCACCGCCTTCAGATTCGTCTGCTCCCGGCAGTGGGAAATGGCCGGGATTGAGGAAATAGGGGGATACACGGGTGATCTCCAGATCCCCTCATCCCGGCAGCGTTTCTTTGGATGCGTGTATAACTCTGGGGCAGGCCGATTCACCGCTGAGACCCAGAGGCCACAGAGGAAAAACAGACATGAACTTTGCGTTCTCTGCGGTGGATGAAACGCTTCGTTGGCAACCGTCCGGCCATTTATGCACGGATGTCAATTTCGTCTACTTGACCGCAATCGTGCCATTCGTTGCCTGACCTGCCCGTTTTCCTTCATCATCGAGCAGTTCCACGCTCACGCGATATCGCCCCGCGGTTAGGCCGGCCAGCGCCAGGCGGTGCTGGTCGCGTACGATCTCGCCGGGCGCCCAGGCGGTGGTCGGATAGTCGCCGTCAGCGGGTTTGCTCACGCGCTCCCCTACGACCTTGCCACTGGCGTCCAGCAGGCGAACGGCGACGGTCAGATCGGCCAGGGGGCGGGGCGGGGACTGCCAGAACAGCGTCAGGTGCAGGATGTCGCCGCTACGGAACTCGGTGGCTGCCGCCTCCTCGCCCAGCTTCCCCAGGCTGTAGCCGAGAAGGCGCAGATCGCCCAAGACAGCCGTGGACTGGTGCTGCATGGCCAGGGTGGTCAAGGCTGGCGGCGTGACGGGCCGGGTGATGCGCAAGGGGCCGAGCAGCAGGCGATCGCCTTTTGACGCGCCGCTCGCATCCGTGACCGCAAGACGCTGGCCCGTGTCGGGACGGTACATGCCTACCTCGATCCAGTAGTTCCCCGGCGGCGTGCCTGGAAGAACGGGTACGCCGTAGTTGTCTTGAATGATCTCGTCTGGCGGCCAGGTGGTGGTGGGGCGCAGGCCGCCCCCCGGCTCGCTGTCCCTTTGGCCCCACAGGGCATCATGGCGGTCCACAGTGTGCGCGAATACCGTGTATCGCTCGTCCACCTTGTTCTCTGCCTTCCAGTAGAGCGTCAGCGGCGCGATGTCTCCCCCTATTGCCTCCCTTACCCCCAGGCTGTAGCCCAAGAGCAGGATGTGCGCGCCCAGGCGCACATTCAGCGGCTGCATCGTGCCCGCCCCCGCCTGCGGAAGGGCATAGAGCACAAGGCGCACATCGCCGAACCAGCGGTCGCTCGCCTTGAAGGCCCGTTCTTCAAGCCATGACTCGATGAACCGTTTGGGGTCAGCCTGAATATCGCCGTAGTACACGGCCCAGATGCGCTGGTGAGACTCGACCACGCCCTGCAGTTCGCCGGCCGTCTCTGCCTCGTTCATAGGGCGTTGCCGGGGTAAAGGGTAGACCGTCAGTGGGCCTCGGTAGTAGTAGCCGAAGACATCGGCCTGGCCGGGGGCGTTGAGCAAGATAGCGTCTCCTGGCCGGGCGGACACTGTGATGGTGCACACGAGTCCCCGATAGTCGTCACGGGCGTAGCGGGGGTTGAAGTAATAGGAATGGAGCGAGAAAAGGGAGCTAGAGGCGAGAACGATGGCGGCGATGCATGAAACGGAAAACGCACAACGTGAAGATGTAAGAAACAGGGGGCGCAGGCCGCGGGCCAGGAGCAGATAGAAGGCGGGCGAGGCGACCAGCAGGAACTTGGGATTGTACAGTGGCCGGCGCAGGGAGAACACGTACATGGTGAGGATAGGAACCAGAAGCCAGCAAGCGGAGAGAATAAGAGCAAGCCCCTCGGCACCTCGCCACCGCCGCAGGAAGGGGCGGACAAGGCCCTGGCCGTCAAGCAGCCAAGCGGGAAGTGGGATCAGCATGTCGTTCACCGGGATCTGGCGTATCCCTTGCCGCCGTTCACGAGAACGCGGGGGAGCAAGCCCCACCAGCAGTACCAATGCGAAGACCGCCAGCGCCATCCTGACCGCCCCAGGTTCCACCGACAGACCCAGACTGAAGATGGGAAACAGCTTGCCGAGAAGCTCTGGCAGACTGTAGAACTCGCTGATGGCCGGCCACTGGCGGAACTGCGCCAGCATCGTGGGCAGCCAGGGCAGATAGAGGAGAGCCACCAGCGCCTGGGCAGCGGCCAGGGGGCCCAGGAGACGCCGCGCCGGTCTTCGACTGTCACGACGAAGCAGAAGCCAGAGGGCAATAGCCACATCCTGGGCGATAATGACAGTCGCCGCGAAGTAGTGGCTGTAGAGGGCAGCCGTCGTGACGAGAACATACGTAAGCCACGGCGTAACCTCCCGCAGCTTCCAGAAACCTGTGGGAGATTGCTGGGTTTTGGGCCGCGCGTTAGACCGCAGGGAATCGTCGGCGGACACGATGTCCGCCCTACGGCCCAAGATGTACACCGAGAGCGCACCGAGCAGCGCGGCCAGGATGTACATACGCCCTTCCTGGGAGTAGTAGACCTGGAAGGGGGAGAGGGCAGCGAGAAACGCGGCCAGCAGCCCCGCCGATTCACCAAAGAAGTGTCGGCCCAAGAGATAGGTCACGTAGACCAGTGT
>DAOUCN010000027.1:0-10217 GCA_034431995.1 Chloroflexota bacterium
TGGTGAAGCAGGCGAACTTCGACATCATTGCCGTGGCGGGCGAGTACAGCGCTTATGACCTCCTGTTCACAGACATTCTCGTGTCCGACGGCGTGCTGCAGATTGATCTCGTGCCGAAGGCGAGGTCGCCTAAGATTAGCGCCATCAGCATCTCACCTTCCCCTCCCTAGCCCGCAACGGTGTCAGACGCGTGGAGGCCCCCAGGTCGCCTGGGGGCCTCGTTCTTGCCTCGGCATCAGGGCTTGTCGCGAATTGCCGCTGGGCATCACGTCATCTTGACCACGATGTCACCGATGATGTTGGCTGTCTCGTCGCCACGATCAGCAGCGTTGGAGAGGTGCCGATAGATCTCGCGCATCTTGAGCAGGTAGACAATATCCTCCAACGACTTTGGGCCCTCAAACAGATTGGCGATCGCCTCACGATAGATGCTCTCAGCCTGGTTCTCCAGCACCTTGGCGCGAGCGGCGTGCTCCGAGGCAAGAGCTGGGCGCTCGGCCAGGTTCTTGACAGCGAAGAAGAGCTCTTCCGCTGCTTCCCGCAGGACAGCGACGAGTCGCTTCAGGTGCGCATTGGGTTGCACACGGAAGATGGCCATTTCATCTACTGTTGAGTAGGCGTAGTCCACGACGTCGTCTATCGCCCGGGAGAGAGCGAAGATGTCTTCCCGGTCGAAGGGGGTGACGAAGTTGCGGTTCAGCTCGTCAATAAGGATGCGCCGCAGCTCGTCGGCTTCCTTCTCGATCGCCGTGACTCGGCGCGCAGCCTGGCTCTCGCCCGTCTGCATGTACTCCTCCAAGGCGACAAGACCCTCGCGGGTCTTCTCAGCCTGTTCGGTCAGCAATCGAAAGAAGCTGCTCTGTCGAGGTCGCAGAAACTCCTTGAATCCCACGCTCTACCTCCGTCACTGCACAAAGCCCCTTACGGCCAGATAGGCCACGGCACCACCCAGCGCGGACGCCGGTATGGTCAAGAGCCATGCTAGGACAATATTCGCCGCAACATCCCAGCGCACCTTGGACATCCTCTCGGCAGAACCCACGCCCACGATGGCGGAGCTGACAACCTGGGTTGTGCTCACCGGGCCGCCCAGAAGCGCCGCGCCCAGAATGACGCCGGCTGAGACGCCCTGCGCCGCAAAGCCGTGCACAGGCCGGATGCGATAGAAGCGCCCCCCCAGCGTTCTGATGATGCGCCAGCCACCAGAGGCAACGCCGATGGAGATGGCACCTGCTGACAACAGCACTACCCACCAGGGAACCGCGAACTCCGGCAGAACCCCTCGCACGACAAGGGCCATGGTGATGACCCCCATAGTCTTTTGGGCGTCGTTGGTGCCGTGACTGAACGCCAGCGCAACGGACGTCAAGACCTGCGCACGCTTGAACAGGGCGTTGATACGCGGCGAGGCGCCCCGCGCCAGAAACAGAATGAGCTTGAGGGCAAACCAGCCAGCCACGGCACCGAGAATGGGAGCGGAGACCAGGGCCGTCACGACCTTGATCAGCCCGGCCACATGAATGACCTCCGTCCCTCTCGCAATAACCGCAGCGCCGACCATACCTCCGACGAGGGCATGCGATGAGCTCGACGGTATCCCCACCAGGTAGGTGAGCACATTCCAGCCGATGGCGCTGATCAGCATGGCAAGGACTACCCCAAAAGGGATGCTCTCCAGCGTGACCACTTCCTTGCCTATGGTTCCTGCCACGGCGACGCCAAAGAGGAAAGGCCCGCTGAACTCGGCCAGGGAGGCCAGCAAGAGAGCACCACGAGGCCCCATGGCTCCCGATGAGATCATCGTGGCAACGATATTCGAGCTATCATGGTAGCCATTGAAGAAATCGAAGATCATGGCCAGCCCAACGACAACCAGCACGATGGCGTCTAGCCCCACGCCCTATGCCCTCCCACATGCCAGCATTCGGAAAAACAAAACCCCTGGCTCTCCCGTCCACCAGGGGATAGACGCATAGCCCAACGCCCGCTCGCAACCCGGCCGGCGGTGGGCTCAGCGCCCGCGAGCCGGAGTCGGTGTCATCCGCGGCGCCTGGTCAGGCTGCCCGCCGACAATGATGACGAGCCTTTCGTTCGGCTTGACCCACAGGAGGATCTCCCTGGCCGCCTTCTCGATGAAGCTGTCCGTGAGCATATAGCGGATGTCTTCTAGCAGGCTGGCCTCCTCACGATCGAGGTCCGCGAGCGTCTGATGCAACGCCCCTTCCTCCTGCATCAGTGTGACGACGTGCACCGCCAAGCCCACCATATTAAGGGCCACGTAGATTACAACGATGGCAAGGACAACCGCACCAATTTGACGTCGCGTTCCTGACCACTGCTGCACGAGTTCGCGCATGGCTGCCTCTCCTGCCGCAGAATATACCGCACTTTGTCTCAGAAGTCAAGTGCGCTGGCCGCACCGGCGTCGAGCGACAGCCAGGGCGGTAACGGCGTGGTAGGCCGGGTTTCCATAGCAGACAAAGGCTTCGCCGTGCCTCCTCAGGCGGCAGGTATGGAAACCTGCCCTACCAACTTCCCACTCCCCGCTGCCAACGGCTACCATACCAGGCTAGCGCCAGCCTCGCCCAGGTCGCCTCGGCCATGATGGGGAGTCCCCTGCGGCTGTCTCCATGGGGCGGCCGGGATCAGCCGGCGGAGGGTTTTCGCCCCCGTCCAGGCCGGGCTCGCTTGGCACCAAAAGGCATCTAGAATATACATGACGACAAAACAGCCTCAACGTGATGGTCAACGGGAAGCGTCATCGGTGCCCCGCTCTTGAACAAAGCGAACGCGGGTTATGCTCGTCGTCCCAGGCGTCACCTTGCTCCATTCGGCCGGCCGTGTGCCCACGACCCACACGATCCTGTCTGGAGTTGCCAGCACCGGCACAGCCCCTCGCCAGGCCCGTGGGATGCGGGCGTCCACCATGATGTCCTGCAGCTTCTTCGTACCGGCCATGCCGAGTGGCTGCATACGGTCGCCAGGCCGCCTGCGGCGCAGCAGGAGTTCCCGTCCAATGGCGCCCGCGTCGAAGATCTCCTCAAGGTGTGACGGTCTGCCGAGCATCTGTCCTGCACGCTCGACAGGCAAGACTTCAGCCTCCACACGCCAGCGCCCACCAGGCAGGAGGGTCACACCCGGGCAGGCGATGGGCAAGCTCTCCGTCGTCAACAAGGGAAGGTCCGGGTGAGCCACAGGCCCACTGCCCTGCCGACCGACCGTGAAAGCCGTATAGCCGACAAGAAGACTCACACCGCCTGGCAGGTGCGCTCCTGTCCCAACGCGTCTTCTGGCAATGATGTCTCGCGCCTGCTCGACGTGGACCCAGGACAGATCGCTGAGCGCTCCGCTGAGATGAGCCCAGGCTCTCCGCAGCAACCGGCGTTGGAGAGCCGCCGGGATGCCCTGCCACTGATCCAGGTGGAAGGAGACGCTCCCTTCCTCCACTTGGGCCACCGCACGCCATGCAGTAGCCGTCTGCTGGTCCATGCAGGCCTCGTCATCGGCAACGATGCGAGCGGTGCGCAGCAGCAGCGACCGCAGATTGGGGTTGAACTGCTCCAGGAGGGGCAAGACCTGGCGTCGCACGCGATTGCGTCGCAGCCTGTCATCTTCGTTGGAGCGGTCACGCCGAGGGGCTAGACCGTGCGCCCGGCAGTAATCCTCGGTCTCGCCGCGCGTGATCTCTAGCAGGGGCCGAATGAGACGAATGCTCTCGTGCTCTGCCGTCCCGGGAAGTCGCTGCACGGGCAGCATGCCCCGTAGGCCCGTCAGCCCCGCCCCTCGGAGCCAGTGCATGAGGATGGTCTCGACCTGGTCGTCTGCCGTGTGCCCCACGGCCACGGCATTGGCAGAGACCCTGCGCGCTACGTCAGCCAGGAAGGCGTAACGTACCTGCCTCGCGGCTTCCTCCAACGATAGCTTGTGGGCGCGTCTATAGGCGGCAACATCGGCAGCCTCCACCGTCACAGGAAGCTGCCATGCACGCGCCAGCTCGCCAACGAAGGCTGCGTCGGCCGCGCTCTCCCGCCCGCGTAGTCCATGGTCGAGATGAGCCACGTGCAGGCTTATGTCGAGCTCTTCTCGCAGTGCGCACAGGACGTGGAGCAGGCAGAGGGAATCTGGCCCGCCAGAGACGGCGACGACGATGGTGTCAGCGGGAGCCACCATCTGGTGCGCCCCGATGCTGCGAACTACTGATTCGAGAACACGGTTCATCGCGCCCCGCATATCTGCATCACAGGGCTGCACGGCATGGCGGAGAAGAAGACAGCAGTGGTGCCGGCGACTGGACTTGAACCAGTGACCAAGGGCTTACTCCCCTGCTTGTCCATAGAACGCCGGGGAGAATTGGAGACAGCAGTGGTGCCGGCGACTGGACGTGCACCAGTGACCACGGGCTTACTCCCCTGCTCGTCCATAGAACGCCGGGGAGAATCGGAGACAGCAGTGGTGCCGGCGACTGGACTTGAACCAGTGACCAAGGGCTTATGAGTCCCCTGCTCTTCCACTGAGCTACGCCGGCACCCAATCGGACTATACCATAGAGCGTGGCCGTAAGCAATAGTCATTGAAAACACAAGAACCGTAGCCCAGGCTGCGCAGGCTACGGTCCCTCCAGGGTTGACGATGGTAGCGGGGGTTGGATTCGAACCAACGACCTTCGGGTTATGAGCCCGACGAGCTTCCGCTGCTCCACCCCGCGTCGACCAGTGTGTATTATAGCACGGCCATCGGGCGAAGTCAAGCACTTTGCGGCCATCCTGCGAAGAAATCTGGAGCACGGAGCCGGTGAAACTCCCCGCAGACAATCGCCTGCCGGATGCGCCGCATCAGGCTCACCATGAAGTGCACATTATGTAATGTTGCCAGCCGGTAAGCCAACAGCTCGCGCGCACCAAACAGATGATGCAGGTACGAACGGCTAAATGTCCGGCATGTGTAGCACGTGCAGAATGGATCAACGGGACTGGGATCGCTGGCGTAGCGGGCGTTCCAGATGTTGAGACGCAGGCTGGACGTAGCGTCTGTATCCTGCTCCCTTTCTCGCTGCCACACAGCAGGTGACACGATCAACGCCCCGTTGCGCCCCCAGCGCGTCGGCATCACACAGTCAAACATGTCAATCCCCCGCTCGACGCATGCAAACACGTCATCTATCTCACCGATACCCAGCAGGTGACGCGGTTTGTCTGCCGGCAGGCGCGGCAGCGTCCACTCCAGAATGGCGTGCATGTCCCGCTTGGAGCGCCCCAACGAGCCGCCGATGGCGAAGCCGGCGAAGGGCAGTGCCCCTATCGCGCGTGCGCTCTCCTCGCGCAGGTAGCGATAGGCTCCTCCCTGCACGATGCCGAACAGCGCCTGACTGCCCTTGCCTGCCTGGGCGTGGTACGCGAGGCAGCGTTTCGCCCAGCGGTGTGTACGCTCCATGGCCTGGCGCGTATACGTCTCGTCATCGAGGGGAGATGTACATTCGTCAAAAGCCAGGATGATGTCGGCGCCGAGTTTGTGTTGGATCTCCAGGGACACTTCCGGCGTCAGACGGTGCAACGTCCCGTCCACGTGTGACTTAAAGCTCACGCCCTCGTCGTCAATTCGGCAGAGCACCTCCCCTCGGTTGAGAACGCGACCGCTGTGCCGGCTGCGGTCTTCGTCAGGAAAGATGTCGGCGATCTTGCCCACCCCGTCGCGAATCGCTGCGCCCAGGCTGAAGACCTGGAATCCGCCGCTGTCGGTCAAGATGGCGTGAGGCCAGGCCATGAAACGGTGCAGCCCTCCGTGGGCGGCCACAATGTCGGGCCCCGGCCGTAGGTACAGGTGATACGTGTTGCCGAGCACGATCTGGACACCCAGGGCCTCGAGATCGGCAGGCGATAGCGTCTTCACCGTGGCCTGTGTGCCCACCGGCATGAACACTGGCGTTTCTACGTCGCCGTGGGGCGTGTGCAGAATGCCGGCACGGGCCGCGGTCCTGCTGTCCTGGGCGATCAGATTGAAAGAGAAAGACTCCATTAGTAGAAAGCCGTCCGTGTGCGGTGATATGGCTGTACCTGGCTAGACAGCCTTTGACTCGCCTCCCACAGCCACCAATCAATCTGGTACGGCAGGGCCACGCACCCCCGCTCGGCCAAGTGGCGACGCATCAGCTCAACTGCCCATACCGTGTGCGCTCGTATCTCCACTTCTTCGTCACTTCCCGCCGCTATCTCGCTGCGCTCGTCCACCTTCCGTGCCAGAGGCTCGCTGTACGCGAGGATGCCGAAGCTACGGAGGATCTGCGGCAGCTTGTAGTCGGCAAATGCCGTCAGTTCCTCCAGGTTGCGGAAAGCTCCCAGCCCCTGGCCACCGAAGCTGCCAGCCAGGTCTGCCACAAGTATTTGGGCCCGCTTGAAGAACCGCACACAGCGGCCTTGATATCCTGCCACGTCGTTGAAGGAGGGGAAATGGGTGACGACTCGCTGGACTAGTGAGACCGCATCCTGCTGCGCCGATTCGACTAGTGCTGATGCCTTGCCCCCATACAGCGCCAACAGACCGCTGCCGAGTTCCGTGACATGGGCCAATCGTTCGGCGAAGAGGGGAATGTCATGCGTCCCGCGCAGGATGCAACGCAGGCCATCCGCCGTCATCTGCGACAGGTACCGGGCCTCGAAGATGGGAATGCCCTCCTCGGCTGCTCGCCTGAGGCTGGCGGCCAGGGCCCAGTAGCCATCGAGAAGCTGCCCACGGTACTCTACCTGCCAGCGGGGTTCGCCCCAGAAGCAGAAGTTCAGGCTGTCCAGCAGCAGCACATACATGGCACTGGCTTCCCCATCGGCCGGGTCATGGAAGTGAAGCTCCTTGTTCCAGGCTGGAACGGTGAAGTCACCAGATGCCAGCTTGGCGCACAGTCTCGCCAGGCAATCATCACGGATCGCTACGTGTGCGGCGTGATCCACCACAAAGCGAGTGGACGAGAGCACCCCCAGGCGATCTGTCACGGCAGGCCCTTCATGACGCGGGCCATCTCGATGGCGGCCACTGCCGCATCGAAGCCCTTATTGCCTGCCTTTCCACCTGCTCGATCGAGAGCCTGTTCCATGGTGTTGCAGGTCAAGACGCCGAAGATGACAGGCCGCCCCGCGTCCAGAGCCGCTGCCCCGATGCCGCTGGAAGCCTCCGACGCCACGTAGTCGAAATGGGGAGTCTCTCCCTGCACGATGGCGCCCAAGCATATCACGGCGTCGAAGCTCCCGCTCAGCGCCAGCCGCCGTGCCACAAGGGGTATTTCCCTCGACCCAGGCACCTTGACCACGAGGATGTCCTCGTCTCTCACGCTATGGCGGGCAAGGGCATCCAGCGCGCCCGCCAGCAGGCGATCGGTGACCAGGCTGTTGAAGCGGGCCACCACGATCCCTATGCGTAGCCCGCTTCCATCCAGTGCCCCTTCCACGTAGCTGACCATCTCTCTGCTCCTCGTGGGATGCGAAAGCGCACTGGCTTCCGCTAGTCAATATCCAGCAGGTGTCCGAGCTTCTGCTGCTTGGTATGTAGATAGAAGCGGTTCCAGGGATTGGCACCGACGAGAATCGGAACGCGCTCTACGATCTCTAGGCCATATCCCTGTAGTGCCACGATCTTGCGGGGGTTGTTGGTCATCAGGCGCAGTCGCTTTACGCCGAGATCAACGAGAATCTGGGCTCCAATGCCGTAGTCCCTGAGATCCGGCGGGAAGCCGAGCCGCTCGTTCGCCTCCACCGTGTCGAGTCCTCGATCCTGTAACTCGTACGCCCGCAGCTTGTTGTGCAGCCCGATGCCGCGTCCTTCCTGACGTAAGTAAAGCACAACACCGCGCCCCTCCTGCTCGACCATCTGCAGAGCAACAGCGAGTTGCTCGCCGCAATCGCAGCGCAGCGAGCCAAAGGCCTCCCCAGTCAGGCACTGAGAGTGGACACGTGTCAGGACAGGCTCCTCCGTGGCCACGTCGCCCTTGACCAGGGCGACGTGGTGCTCGCCCGTAATCGTATTCGCGTACGAGATAGCGGTGAAGCTGCCGTAGACAGATGGTAGTTCCGTCTGCGCGTCACGGCGCACCAGTTTCTCATGTCTTCGCCGGTATTCGATGAGGCGCGCCACGCTGATGATCCTGATGCCGTGCTGAGCGGCCAGCGCCTCCAGCTCGGGCAGGCGGGCCATGGTCCCATCTTCGCTCATCACCTCGCAGATGACGCCTGCCGGATAAAGGCCGGCCAGGCGCGCCAGGTCCACCGCTGCTTCTGTTTGTCCCGCGCGCACCAAGACCCCGCCCTCGGCTGCGCGCAGGGGGAAGACATGGCCCGGCACAGCCAGGTCCTCAGGTCTCGTCTCTGGGCTGATGGCCACGCGAATTGTGTGCGCTCTGTCATAGGCCGAGATGCCCGTGGTTGTCCCCTGCCTGGCATCAATGGACACAGTGAACGCGGTGCCAAAGCGCGCCGTGTTCTTGCCCTCGTGCAGCATGAGGGGCAGGTGCAGCTCATCCAACCGTTGACCGGTCATCGCCAGACAGACAAGCCCCCGTCCGTATCTCGTCATGAAGTTGACCGCCTGTGGCGTGATCTTCTCGGCGGCGATGGTCAGATCGCCTTCATTCTCCCGGTCTTCATCATCCACGACAATCACGAGCTTGCCGGCACGAATATCTTCAAGTGCTTCCTCAACCGATGCCAGTGCCATAGACTACTCCCCAATGCTGTCAGGCCGCCATCCGGCCAGCCAACGCCTTCTCCACGTACTTGGCCAGGATGTCTGCTTCCAGGTTGGCCTTGTATCCGGGCCGCGTCTGCCCCATGATCGTGTGCTCCAAGGTGTATCTGACAAGGGATACCGTGAACGAAGCCTCGTCAACGTCCACGACCGTCAGGCTCACACCATCCACGGCGATAAAGCCCTTGGGTACAGCATAGCGCATGACATGAGGCGGCGCGCCGTAGCGGTGGATGAGGGCGCTGCCGTCGGGCGTCACCGACAGGAGCTCCCCAACCGCGTCCACATGGCCCTGCACGAAGTGTCCGCCCATCTCGGATCCCGCACGCAGGCCCCGCTCCAGGTTCACCGGGCTGCCGACCGTGAGCAAGCCGATGTTCGTGCGCCGGTATGTCTCGGGCATGAAGTCGAAGCTGAACACCTTGCCCTCGAGACGTGTGACCGTCAGGCACACGCCGTTGACGGCAATGCTGCTCCCCAGGCCAACGCCTTCCACTGTCACGTTGGCGCGGATGCTCATGCTCCCTTCTTCGCGGCCCATCCGCATTGATTCCACATGGCCCACCTCTTCAACGATCCCCGTGAACATGCTCTCCTCCAACATAGACGCCCGGTTTCCACCGCGGATAGCCTGTTATGACCACGTCCTTGCCTGCCTGCCGGACCTTCACGCGCGTGAGGGGCAGGGCTTTGGTCAAGTGCCCAACCCCCAGTCCTTCTACCGGTGTGGGGGCACACTGACCACCGATGATCCGTGGCGCCACAACGGCGATGACCTTGTCTACAGATGCGGCCTCGAAGAACGACGCCAGGACCGTCCCCCCGCCTTCCACCAGCAGGCTCGTGATCTCCCGCCGCGCCAGGACGCTCAGGAGAGCGGCTACATCCACTCTGCCGTCGCCCACCCGTAGCACCTCGGCGCCTGCGGCCGCCAGCGCGGCTGCACATTCGCCCGGCGCTCGTTCCGTTGTCACCAGCATCGTTCTGCCCGGCAGAGACGGATCGAGCACCCGTGCCGAAGATGGTATGCGCAGCCTGCTGGCCAGGATCACTCGCAGAGGCTGACGCACCTCGCTGGCGCCCAGCAGGCGCGCGGTCAGACGTGGGTCATCACGCAACACCGTACCGATTCCGACCAGGATCGCGTCAACCTGGCTGCGCAGCTCATGCAGCTCTTCCAGCCAGGCCTGTCCGGTCAACCCCTGTGATTCGCCGGTTCGTGTCGCTATCTTCCCGTCCAGGCTCATGGCGAACTTGGCAATGACAAAGGGCCGTCGTTTGGTAATGAACGTGATGAAGGCCTCGTTGAGTTCGCGGGCTTTTCGCGCGTGCTCCCCCAGCACGACGCGAATGCCAGCCCGCTCCAGCTCTGCCACGCCCCGGCCCGACACGGCGGGATTAGGGTCAATCATAGCTGCGTGGACCTCGGCGATCCCCGCCGCCACGAGAGCACGCGTGCAGGGCGGCGTGCGGCCAAAGTGACTGCACGGCTC
>DAOUCN010000028.1:0-13691 GCA_034431995.1 Chloroflexota bacterium
GATTGCGTGTGGTCTCGGACATGTATGCCTCCTTCGATGTAAATCTCCATGCGCATGCCTGTCGTCATGCGCGACGACCACGGCCAGCTCTCTCAGCGATAAGCATCACCTCCTCGGTGGGGCAGCAGTCGCCTCGTTCTGAGCCCGCACGTCGATCTGCCCCAGGAGCTCGCGGCCGTGGTCTGCGCACGAGGCACGGATTATGAGCTCCGTTGGCAAGACCCGGCACAGCGATGCGCTCTGCGTCCCGCGCATTATCTGGATCAAAAGCTCTGCCGCCGTCGTGCCGACCTCATAGGTGGGCTGGCTGATGACGGTCAGTGGCGGGGCGAAGATTGGCGCCCAGTCGTGGTCATCGAAGCCGACGACGGCCACGTTATGCGGGCACGATAACCCCATCTCGCGCAGGGCCATCAGTGCACCCAGGGTCATCACGTTGTTGGTGCTGAAGATGGCCGTTGGGCGGTCCTGTAGCTGGAGCAGATCCCAGGCGGCGCGCCAGCCCCCTTCACGCTTGGAGTAGCCCGCCTTCACCCAGTCGCTGCGCACGGCCAGCCCGTGCTCCCGCAGAGCGCGCTCATAGCCCAGGTATCGTTCCTGCGTGGTGGACACCTGAGCCAGGCCGGTGATGATGCCGATGCGAGAGTGGCCGTCCTCGATAAGGTGCGAGACGGCCTCGTAGGCCCCCGTCTCGTTGTCTACCTTGATGATGGGTAAGTTCATGCCCTCCACGGAGCGGTCAACGAGCACGATAGGGATGCCGGCGGCCTGCATAGTTTCGAGAAGCGGCGAGCGGAACCCCGTGGGCGCGATGATCAGACCGTCAATGCGCTTGGCTAGGAGAACTCTCAGGTAACGCTGTTCCTTATCCTTGTCCTCGTCAGTGTTGCAGATGATGACGTTGTAATCGTTGGCGCTGGCCACGTCCTCGATGCCGCGCACGATCGCGGTGAAGTATGGGTTGGAGATGTCGGACACGGCGACGCCCAGCGTACCGGTAGACTTGGTCTTGAGGCTGCGGGCGACAGCGCTGGGGAGGTATTCAAGCTCGGCGATGGCGGCCAGGACGCGGGCGCGGGTTTCCTCGCTCACGTATCTGGTACCGTTGATCACGTGAGAGACCGTGGCCGTGGAGACGCCGGCGCGGCGAGCTACGTCACTGATGCGGGCACTCTGAGGCATCGCACCGTATCGGTCAGTCAAGGTAAGCGATTACGTAACCGATTGACATTATAGCGCACCGACCTGTGGCTTGTCAAGGGCCACCTCTACGGAAACCCGGTGGTAGCACGCGGCCAGGTCTTGCCGTCCACGAATGGCCACGAATGCACGAATACCGAGCAAGTCTCCGGCGATGCCGTATGCTTTGCACGCTGCGACTATCGAGAGTGGCCGCGCATACACGAATGCCGAGCGGCTGCACGTATGAAGGCTGGGCCCCTCGGCGACCGTGCTGTGTGGGGCACGGCGTCATTCGTGTATTCGCGAGGATTCGTGGACGGCGATCATTCCCACGGCGCTTTACACGCGGATCTGAGGTCATGGGGCCAGGTCGGGCCGTCCACAAATAGACACGAATACTCGAATGTACGGATGGCGAGCGGCACGCATGAGGGCTGCGGCCCTCGGCGCCATTGCTGCGCGGCGCACGGCGCCATTCGTGTATTCGTGAGGATTCGTGGACGGCACTCATTGCCCAGCGCGTTACAGGCGGGTCTGCGATCATGGGGCCAGGTCGCGCCGACCACGAATAGGCACGAATGCTCGAATGGACGAATGGCGAGGGGCTGCACGCATGAAGGCTGGGACCCTCGGCGGCATTGCGGCGTAGGGCGTGGCGTGATTCGTGTATTCGAGAGGATTCGTGGACGGCAATCATTCCCTACCGCGTTACAACCAGATCTCAGCCACCCAGTGCCGGCAGACATTTCGGGACAATGGCGACCGTCGCATACCTCTTGACAAAAAGGCGCGCTCGCCATATACTAAAGGGCGAGAAGAGCATAAGGAGCAACGCGGTGGCGGGGTTGGGTACCTTCATCTGGCAGTGGCGGCGTGGGGGCCGATTGTGTCGGCTCCATGGCCGCGCCTCGTTTGCCACGCGCGTTGTACGCCACCATCGCGCCACCGGACTCAACTGGCCGTTCTGGTCACCAAGAACGCCAGGATAAGACTGTTCCCGGAAAGCGCGAGTGCTTCTAGCTCTTGCGCTTTTCGTTTTCACGTGGAGGTATGTACGCCCATGGACAGAGCACTGGTTCTCAACGCCAGCTTCGAGCCGCTGACCTTCGTCTCCATCAAGCGGGCAGTCATCCTGCTGCTGAAGGACAAGGCCGAACTCGTTGAGGCCAACATCGAGCGAAAACTGCGATCTGAGCGGGCGAGCTACCCGTACCCGCTGGTGATCCGTCTGCTTGCCTACGTCAAGATCCCGCCGCGCATCGGTCTTCCTGTCACCCGCCGGTGGGTGCTTCGGCGCGACAATCACACCTGCCAGTACTGCGGGCGCAGTGACGGCGAGATGACCGTGGACCACGTCATACCTCTGTCCAGGGGCGGCCAGACTGCCTGGACCAACGTGGTGACGGCCTGCGTGCCGTGCAACCGCCGCAAGGCTAACCGCACGCCCGAAGAGGCAGGTATGCACCTCGTCAACCAGCCGTTCAAGCCGATGTATGTGGCCCTGGCTCTGATCGGCACGGCCAACGAGAACGAGACCTGGGCACGTTATCTGCGCGTCTAGCGTCAGGGGGTTGGTCCAAAGGACGGGCCACAGGCAGGGCCTCCGGGCGTCAAGGCGTCAGGGGGCGCGCGCAAAGAAGAAGCGGGAGAGGATCAGAACGACCCTCTCCCGCTTTTGTTATCCCTTCTGACGCTGTCCAAGCCGGACGGCGATGCCGTTCAGCATGTTGCGTCCTTGGTTCCTCCTGGTCGGTCGTCCCCTGCCTCCGCGGTCTAGCGCGTGCGGGTCGGCGTCGGCGTGGGCAGACGCGTCCCGCTGGACGTGCACGGCATTGCCGCGAACACCGCCAGGGCATTGATGACCGGCGCACCCTGCTCGTCCACGAAGTCTATGGCGAGAATGCCATCGTTAACCTGCGTCTCGACCTGCACGTCCCATGCCCTGTTTCTGCCCACGCTGGCCACCAGATCCAGGTGTGACAGCACCGTCACGCCTTCCACCTTTACGCTGAAGACGCGCGACCCCTTGCTCACATACGGGTAGATCTCAGCGAACCGCAGCAGCACCTGGTACTGCCCGTTGGGCACCTCGAACCGGTAACCGCCGTTCCCTTCCCACCAGCGCTCTGTCTGGTAGAGCACCGGGTCGGGTGTGCCATTGATAGCTGCGCTGGTGGCGTAGGTGAAGCCGCTCCCCGTGTAGCCCCACTGGTTTATCCCGGCTTGGTACTTCTGGTCTGCCGACCATAGAGCGCCGCTGCTGTCGGTGTAGGCGGTCGTGCTGCCCGCGTTGATCCTAGCGACCGCCTGCAGGCCGCACGTGGTGGTAGGCGTGCCGGACGGCACGGCTGTGCGTGTGGCGGTCGGCGCGGCCGTCGCCGTTGCCGTCGGCGTGCCCGTCGGCAATGCCGTCGCCGTCGGCGTCGGCGTGGGCGGCGGGTTGATGACCAGGGTCGTCTCCGTCGTCACCAGCGGTTGGCCGGATGTGCTGGTCAAGTAGGCCACATTGAGCAACTGCGTTCCCGGCGCCACGTTGCTGTACACCCGCACGCGCAGCTTCATGCTGGCATAGTAGCCAGGCGGGAGGTCGCCGACGATCCACATCACCGTCCGGTAGCCATCCCACAAGCCGCCCGTCGGATACCAGACCGGGCCGGGGTCGGGCGGTGTGCTGCCCGTGATGACTATGGTGGCCTCGAGGAACTGGGTACCGATCGGTATCACGTCAGAGACAACGACGTTGGTCATCGTGCTGACGCCTGTGTTCTGGACAACGATGTTGTAGCGCTGGCTGCTCCAACCGGGTGTCACAGGATCATGCCAGTCGCTCTTCGTGAAGCGCGTGTGGCCTGTGACTGGAGCGCTATCACTGCCGAAGTTGTTGTTGGGCTGGAAGTCGGGGCCGTTTGTGCCATCGTCGCCGATGACAACATTGTTGATGATAACCGTCACGTTGGGTGGCAGCGGGTTGTCTACGGTCACGGCGAACGTCACGACCCCGTGACCGCCGCCACCCAGCACCGTGCCCACGTTCACTGTGCACACCGTGCCTGCGGGCGATCCATCGGCACAGCTCCACACAGTGGGCAGGCTGGCGCCGGCGTTGTAGCGGGTGTTGTTGGGCACGGTCTCGGTGATGGTCACATTGGTGGCGCCCACGTTGCCCCCGTTGGTGTAGAAGATGGTGTAGGTGATGATCGTGCCCGGTATCGCGGTCACGCCGCCGTCGGTCTTGCTCACCTGCATGTCGGGCGCCCGGACGATGGGTGTCCAGTCGGCGCTGGCATTGTTGCCTGGGTTGCTGTCGGGGCCATTCTGGCCATCGTCGCCCACGACGGCGATGTTGGCGATCTGGTTCACACCCGGCGGCAGTGGATCAACCACTGTGACGGCAAAGGTCACCGAGCCAGTGCCTCCGCCTCCCGCCACCGTGCCTACATTGACTGTGCAGACCGTGCCAGCCGGTGACGCATCGGGACAACTCCACACTGTGGGCAGGCTGGCTGGGGCGTTGAAGACCGTGTTGGCCGGCACGATGTCCGTGATCGTCACACCTGTTGCCGCCTGGTCGCCCAGATTCGTGTAGGTCAGGGTGTAGATGATGACACCACCCGGGATCGTGCCCACGCCGCCATCAGTCTTGAAGATCGTCATGTCTGGTGCGGCAATGACAGGCGTTGTGTCTGTGCTGGAGTTGTTCTCCGGCGTGGGGTCGGCGCCATTCGTGCCATCGTCGCCGATCGTCACGGTGTTCGTGATCGTGTCCACACCATCAGACAGGGGAGTGTTCACCATCACGGCGAAGAGGGCCGATCCGCTGCCGCCACCACCGGCCAGCGGGCTGACCGCCAATGTGCAGACGCTACCGGCGTTGCCGTCGGGCACGCACACCCAGCCCGCCGGCCCGTAGAACACCGTGTTGTCCGGCACGGTCTCGGTGAGGACAACGCCCGTCGCGCCCTGGTTGCCGACATTGGTGTAGAACAGCGTGTAGGTGACGATGCCACCCGCCGCGACGGAGATGCCGCCATCAGTCTTGGTGATGGTCAGGTCAGGCTGGGCAGTCACGGGCGTGGTATCGCTAGCAGAGTTATCCTCTGGCGTGCGATCAGGGCCGTAGGTTCCGTCATCGCCGATCACGGCTGTGTTGGTAATCGCCTCTACGCCTGCAGGCAGCGGGCTGGTCACGGTGATGGCAAACGTCACGTAGCCTCCGCCTCCACCGCCGGGAACTGCGCCGACGTTTGTCACACACAGCGTTCCAGCAGGTGCACCGTCGGCGCAACCCCAGATCGTAGGCAGGCTGGCCGGAGCGTTGAATACTGCATTGGTCGGCACCGTCTCACTGATGAGCACGCCGGTTGCACCAATGGTGCCTACGTTGGTGTACGTCAGGGTATAGACAACGGCACCGCCTGCCACTGCGGTGATGCCACCGTCGGTCTTGGCGAGCTGCAGGTCAACGTAGACCGAGATGGGGGTTACGTCCGCAGCATAGTTGTTGGTGGGGGTCGGGTCGTCGCCGTTTGTGCCGTCATCCCAGATGTTGGCCAAATTGGCGATGTAGCCGACGCCTGGCGGCATGATGGTGGTGACTGTCACGCCAAAGGTGACAGAGCCGGACCCCCCGCCTCCGGGCACCGTGCCTATGGTGACCGTGCAGATGGTCCCGGCCGGTGATGCGTCGGGACAGCTCCACACGGTGGGCAGGCTAGCCGGTGCGTTGAACACGCAATTCAGCGGGACAGCATCCGTGATGACAACGCCTGTCGCCGCCTGATTGCCCACGTTGGTGTAGTAGAGGGTGTAGGTAACGGCACCGCCGGGGACGCCAATCACGTCGTGATCCCACTTGGCGATGACCATGTCTGGCCCAGCCGTGACGGGCGTCGTGTCTGACGAGATATTGTCGTCCAGGTCTGGCTCGGGGCCGTTCGTGCCATCGTCCCGGATGATCACGGTGTTCGTGATCGTATCCACGCCCGCAGGCAACGGGTTGTCAACGGTGACAGCAAAGAGCGCCGCGCCGCTGCCGCCGCCACCAGCCAGCGCCCCCACGGCCAGCGTGCATGTGCTGCCGGCATTGCCATTAGGCACGCACACCCAGCCAGCAGGGCCATAGAACGTCGTGTTGGCAGGTACGGTCTCTGTCAGGACAACAGCCGTTGCCCCTTGATTGCCCAGGTTGGTGTAGACGATGGTGTAGGTCACAATGCTACCCGGCGCGGTGGAGATACCGCCATCGGTCTTGTAGATCGCCAGATCCGGTGCCGCGTTCAGGGTGTCTACATCGGTGGCCGTGTTATTCTGCGGCGTCGGATCAACGCCGTGCGTGCCGTCGTCCCAGGCGATCGCTGTGTTGGTGATCGAGGTGACGCCAGAAGGCACCGGGTTGCTGATTGTCACCGCAAAGAACAAGCTCGTGCCAGTCCCAGCGGCCAGAGGCCCCACCGTGTGCGTGCACAGGGTGCCGCCGGGCGAGCCATCGCCGCAGCTCCACACCGTTGGCAGGCTGGCCCCGGCGTTGAAGGATGTATTGGCGGGAACCGTCTCGCTGACAATCACGCCTGTGGCGCCGCCTTGGCCGGCGTTGCTCACCGTCAGGGTGTAGGTGACGATTTGGCCGGGCACGACCGTCGTTTGACCGTCCGTCTTGGTCAGCACGATGTCGGGAGCGACGATGGTGAGGGTATCGCTATCGCTGACCGGCGGCTCGTTGCGCTCGTTCGGATTGACGCCAGGCATGGTGGTGGCCTGCACAACCGTGGCTGTGTTCGTGATGACCTCACCTTGGCTCACGCCCGACGTGAGCCGCACCGTGAAGGTGAACCACAGGGTCTGGCCAACGTTGATGTCGCCGCCGGTGTACCGTACCGTTGTCGTGGGTGGAGCAGGGATTGTGCCAAAGGTGAACCCTGTCGGCGTTGTGCCCTCGCTGATGTTGCTGAACTTGGCGTCAGGCAGCGGGTCCTCGATGATCACATCGTAGGCCGTGCTGGTGCCGATGTTGCTCACCTGCAACGTGATGGTCACGGTATCGCTGGCCGCGGCCAGGTTAGGCGTGATGGTCTTGGTGATGGCCATGCTGGGCTCAACGATGGTGGTGCTCACCGTGTTGCTCGTGAGCGGGCTTTTCTGCGGCTGGCCGGGCGCGCTGGCATAGCTGAAGCGTGCGCTGTCGGTGATTGCCACGCCGCTCTGGTTGGCGGGAATATCCCGAACGAAAGCAGTGATGGTAATAAACGCCTGCGTGTTCGACGGGATGGCGCCGAAGGTCAGGTAGACGTTGTTGCCCGCCGTGTTGTTCGTCACCGTCAGACCGCCGCTATAGCTCACGCCTGTCACGCTGAGGCCGCCCGCCACCACATCGGTGAAAAACACATCGTAGAGCGTGTCAATCAGGGGCGGATCGGGCAGCTTGACCGTGTAAGTTATCTGCTGGCCGATGGTGGCGGTGATGGGGTCAACGGCCTTGAGCAGACCGGACGGGGAAGCAGTGGTGATGACGGCGCTGACCAGCGCGCTGCTGTACGTGCGCTCGTCGGCGACAGCACCGGCCATGCTGCTGGTCTCGCTCACGCGGGCCGTATTGGTCAGAATCACACCTGCCCCTATTGCCGGATCCACCTGCGCCGTGAAGCTGATGGTGATGAGGCCACCAACGTTGAGCTGCGACGCCGTCCAGGCAGGATAGTCTCCGCCCAGTGTGGCCGTGACTGGGTTCGTGTCGGTGAACAAGACTGTGGCAACGAAGCTCAGGCCAACAGGCAACGAGTCCGTGATGACGAGATCGTACGCGGGCGATGAGTTGGGGCCGCTGTTCGTCACCACCAGCGTATAGGTCACGATGTCGCTGGCCCCTACTGGCGAACGCGCGGTGGCCACGCTCTTGGCAATACCCACATGCGGCTCCACCAGGGTGAGGTTGGCGCTGGCGGAGATGGGCGAGCCGAGCGCACCGCCCGGGACCGAGGCGTAACGGAACTGTCCAGTGTTGGCCACCACTGTGCCAGCCACATTGCTCGGCGCGTTCAGCACCGTCGCCGTGATCGTGATGATTGCCTGGGTGTTGCTCGTGATCTCCGTCCAGGCGATGGCCACGTTGTTTCCTATCGTATTGTTAACACCGCCGATGCCGCCGCTAAAGGAGACGGCGTCGGCGCGCAGGGCCGTGCTCACGTTGTCGGTGAAGCTCACGTTATACAGCGTGGCCGTGATGGGAGGCTGGGGCAGCAGGATCGTGTACGTGATCTGCTGGCCGATGGTGGCCGTGACCGGCGCGACGGTCTTGCTCAGGAGGGGACTGGGCGTGAGATGGGTAACAGTAACCGGCGTCGTGGCGCCATAGGCGCGCTGCGATGGCGTGCTTGGGTTGGCATCGTAGTCTGTTCCCGACCCCGGTTGGCTGTCGTAGAAGCCGACACGGGCACTGTTCGTCAGTGTCAGACCGGCTCCGATAGACGGATCGGTCAGCAGAACCAGGGTGATCGTCACCGTCTTGGTGGTAGTGTCGTTGCCGGAGACAACCCCCGGCGTGTTGCCGCGACCCAGAACTTGGTCAATCCCCAGGGTGATAACGCCTGTGCTTCCCACCGGCGGCAGCCATACCAGGGAGGTTGCAAAGGGCGGCACAAGAGTGCCCGGATAGTTTGTTCCTGCAACAGTGGCGGTGACAAAGCTCGTGCTGATGGGCAGTGTCTCGGTCAGAACCACGTCGTAGGCTGGGGCGTACCCGTTGTTGGTGATGCGCAGGGTATAGGTGATCTCCTGCCCGCCGCCGACGACCGATCCGGCCGGCGGGCTGAGGGCCGCCTTGGTCAGGCTCAGGTTCGGCTGGCCCACACGGGTCGTGACAGTGCTCAGCGTCGTGGAGAGAGTGCCGGTAGACGTGTAGACTCCACCATCGGTGGCATCCCAATAGAGCCGCGTGTTGTTGCTCACCGAGCGACTGGATGTGTCCG
Organism: Chloroflexota bacterium; assembly: GCA_034431995.1. Classification (GTDB taxonomy): domain Bacteria; phylum Chloroflexota; class DTOL01; order DTOL01; family DAOUCN01; genus DAOUCN01. The sequence continues at coordinate 9,144 of DAOUCN010000028.1, forward strand.
GCGGCGGATAGACCGTGCCGCCATTCAGATCAACGCCTGTGAACTGCGCCTGCAGGGTGATCGTTACCGATTGGGTGGTGGCCGTGCTGTTGACAAACGACGTCATCCACCATTCCAGGGCCTGCTGCCGCGTGTCTGTCTTGTACGCACCGACATTGGGGTTGTAGCCGTTGGGGTTTCCACCCTGGACGATGCCATAGGCTGTGCCGGCGATGGTGGGAGCCGTGCCGCTCGGAATGAGAGTAGTTGTCAGGGCGGGGCTGGCGGCGAAGCTGAAGCTGCTGGGCACGTACTCAAAACCGCGGTCCATGTAGTCGTTCTGGTACGGCCAGTAGGCCACCTCGTAGGGTGGAATCGCATTCACGATCGTGTAGGTCACCACGTCGCCTATGCGAATGTTGTTGCTGCTGCTCGTGGCGGGCGACACCGTCTTGGTGGTCGTCGCTGAGGCCAAGCCGACGGTCACGGTGGTCGTGTCGCTGGTCCACGACGCCTCTTGCGTCGGATCATTGTAGACGCGCGCATCCGGCACGCTGCCTGGCAGGCTTGTCCAGTCTGTGTCGGCCACGTTGGTGAAGAGGGTGCTGGCGGCCAGCCCTGTGGAGATGGTGGCTGTGAACGTGAAGTACTGTCGTGCCCCCACTGCCAGGCTGAAGGGAGTGGTGAACGTGAGGATGCCGCCGTTGCCGAGCTGCGCACTTGCATCCGCCGTGTAGGTGGCCGGGAAGGGCGAGCCTGTGCCTCCTGTGGCGGGCACAATGAGGCCAAACGGCAGCGCATCCGTGAGGGCGATGTTGTAGGCAGGGCTTGTGCCCACGTTGGTCATGGTGAGCGTGAACGTAACCGTATCGCCGCCCCGTACATTCGCACTCGGCTGCGCCGTTTTCTTCAGGCTCAGCAGGGGTTGATCAACATTGCTCGTGGTCGTGTTCGACTGCACGGTCTGTCTGCCTGTCAGGCCGTTCCAGGCGAGCGTGGCCGTATCCGGGGCGGTGTAGCTGGCGGTAGGGAAGTTCACCCAGCCTGTACCAGCATCATTCAGCCCCGTGACCGTCGTCGTAAACACCAGATCGAAAACATAGGGCCCGGTGAACAGGCTATTGTCTATATCGCCCAGGTTCCAGGCGATGGTCATGCCGGGGGACGGCGTGTTGGTCAGGACAGTGGTGGTGAGGAGTGTTGCCGCCGTCAACGGCGTTCCAGCCACCAGCGAAAGGTATGCGCCTTCGTAGCGGAATCCGTCCTGCGCCAGGACATCGGTGATCGCTGCGCCCGGCAGACGCACGCCCACTGGCACGGTGACGCGCAGGGTGAACGTGACCACATCGCCGATCGTCACCGGGTTCGGCGCAGCCGACTTGACAATCTGCGGAGACACCAGCGTCACCACCGCGTCGTCGGTGTTGTCATCGGCCACGTTTGTCGTGCCCGGCGTCAGACGGCCGGAGTTGTCTGCCTGCGAGTTGTATTCCACTGTCGCCGTGTTGGTGAAGATGCTTGCCGCCGGTTCGGACGGTAGTACGTATGCCGAGTACGAGAGCAGTTGGGTCCCGCTGGGTGCAATGGTTGGGATGAGCGTCCAGGAGATCACGCCGCCACTGCCCAGCTCCGGGGCTCCGCTGAGGACGACACACGACGCCGACGTTGGCGCGCCGGCACACGTGCTCGTCATGACCATGATGTATTGCGGAATCGTATCCGTGACGATGGAGTTGTAGGCCGTGACGACCCCGGTATTGGTGATGCGGATCGTGTAGGTGACAAGGTCGTAGGCATTGACAAGGGTGGGGACCACATCTTTCGTCAGCACAAGGTGAGGCTCATGGTAGTCTACGATGGCGTCGTCGGGCAGCGAGTATGTTCCCCCGGCGGTGTTGATGCCGGACAGCTTGAGGAAGTTGGCAACGATCACGCCTTCGGCCACCGCCGGCACATCGTCTACCTGCGCCCGGATGATGGCCGTCATGGTCATGCCTTGGGCCACATAGCCATAGTTCCAACGCACGACGTTCAGCCCGTAGAGAGAGGTCGTGTAGTATGTACAGGGATCGTTGTCCGTGTCCCCAGTCGTGTATGTGTTACTGATCGTGCCGCTGTACGAACAGGACACCTGAGTGACAAACGACATGCCCCGCGGTAGGAAATCGGCCAGGTAGTTGTCTTTGGCGTCCATGCGCGTGGGGGCCGTGAAGAAGAGCTGAAACTCCAGAAGATCGCCTACCGTCGCCGTGACCGGCCCGTCCACAAAGGCGCCAGTGCTGTCGCGTACCTTCTTCTCGATCTGCGGGCCGAGGGTAGAGATACTGGCCGAGGCATTATCCGTCGTCTGTCCGGTGCGATCGGGGTCAACGTCATCCTGCCAGTCGCCGGCGATGCTCACCCGATTGGTCATGCCATCGAATGCCACGACGGGCAGACCTGTCGCCCGGTACGACGTGTTCACGGTGGCGACGAAGGTGATTGTCCCCTGGCTGCCTGGCGTGGTCGAGGCCGCCGGAACGTACCAGACGATCGTTGTTTGCCCGGTTCCGGGCGTGTCGCTGAGAACGAGGTTGGGCGAGATAGACGCGCTGCCCCAGAGATAGAGCAGACCATCGGGGATGACATCGGTGATGACGACGTTGGTCAGCGTGTAGTATTCGGATACGTAGTAGTTGATGGTGTAGGTCACCCGATCGGTGTAGGCCACGACGCTGGGCGTCACGGATTTGTCAATGGTCTGGTACTTGGCGGTAACGGGAATGAGGGGGTCATCGCTTGGCGTATAGGTGGAGCCGTCAGCCGTGGGCTGCCCGCCGTAGATGCCGGTGGCGTCGTAGCTGTTGTTCCAGGTACTCGGGTCTGGGATAATGGCTCCATCGAAGCAGCCAGGATCGGCATATGTCGTCGCATCGGGCACGCGCGTGCAGGGATCGGCGGTCTGGACGCGCTGTCGGTAAGGTATGGCAACGTTGAACGTGATGATGATCGGGTTGGCATACTCATTGACGGTCAGCGTGCCCAGGTTCCACACGAGCTGCAGCCTGCCATCGGGCAGCACCGTCATTGTTGGCGTGACGGGCGCGCCGTTGGGGTTGGGACTGATGGTGGTAGGCCCAAGGTAGGCTACCCCAGGTGGCAGGGTGTCGGTTACAATGACATTCGTGGTCGAGCCAACGTTGTTGTTCCGCACGGTCAAGCGGTACTGGAAGGGCCACTCTGGGCCGCCGCCGGTGCCGGGCGCTGTGCCTTCCCAACCGCTGGCGCCAGTCGCCTGGTGAACGCCGGTAGATTGTAGTAATTGCTTTTCAATGTCAATGGCCTGGGCATAGGCGGTGATGGTATCGGTTGCACTGATGAACGCCTGGCTGTTATCGGGAGCAAGGTTGGCGACGGTGGTGGCAGTATTGACCAGCGACATGCCGACGGTCACCGTGGGCTTGATGGTGGCCTGAAGGGAGACCGATGTGGATTCCTGCTGCTCCAGGTCCTTGATGTTGTTCCAGACGATGGTGGTTGTGCCATCGGCGTTGAGGATGATCTGGGACGGTGGGGGGGATGCACTGCTGTACGTGAGCCCGGCAGGCAGCGTGTCGGTGATGGAAACGTTGTACGCCTTGTCGTCTTCGAGCTGATCACCGGTGTTGGCGATGTTCTGCACCGTGAGCTGGTAGCCGATACTGCCCCCCAGCAGCGGCTCGTCGCTCACCGACTTGCTGAGGGAAAGCTGCGCCTCGTTGGTGCCGCTGATCGCCAGGAACGGGCGTCCGGGTCGCTCGGGCGCGCTGCGAGCAGCGTATGCAGGCTGCGCCAGGGGAAGAGCGGACACCATCAGCAGCGCTCCCCCAAGGATCACAGCCAGCAAGGTTACGACCAGTACTGTGCCCTGATGGGAATGTCGAATGAGCTGGTGTCGCATCATCTGCGTATGCTCCACTTGATCTGAGGTATCGTCGGTCGCCGACAGCGCGCAAGCGCAAGGAACACCTGTCCGCTCACTGAAGCTGCGGTGTTGGCAACAGGTGCACTGCCGCTCCAATCGGGGGTCACATGCGGCCGCCTATCGCTGGTTCTTGACGTTGGCGCTCGGTGCTGCACAACGTGCCAGGGGACGAAGCTGGCCTGCCCTGGCAAGCGGTGAGGCGTCCCAGAAGTACTAGCTGTGTAGATTTTATCACATTAGCCAGCAAGTGTCAAGATTCACATAGGTATTTTGTTACAGAGACTTCTTGGCCTGCAGAAGCGCCTCCTGTGGGGGCGATCGTCTCACGGTGCCTGAACACCGACCACAGACGACGCGGGCGGCGTCGGTCAACAAGGCCGAGCTGTGTGTACTGCCCTGCCTGTGCCTGCATGTGAAGCACAATTGAGTGATGACAGCGAACAGACATGCTCGTCGTCAGTGATGAAGTGGATGAGGATGCTGTTGCCTGTCACCAGGGCCTTTTCATTGTGTTGTCATTCTGAGCGAGTGCTCCCCAACGAGCGAAGAATCTCAGTCGTGCCGAGCGAGATCCTTCGTCGCTGAAGGGCGCTCCTCAGGATGACAGCGAGAACGAAAAGACCCTG
>DAOUCN010000029.1:0-16865 GCA_034431995.1 Chloroflexota bacterium
GCGCAGGCATGGTGGCGACCTGACTGGGTTCTGTTGCATCGTAATCGTCATGGAGAGTCGCGACGTCAAGCTTCATCATCTTCTCCGCGGCGGCGGTGCGGTGGAGCCGGAAGGACCCGTAAGCGGCTAGCCAATGAGTGTCGCATCAGCGGCTCTCTGAACGATGCCCTGAATGGACTGGATCGCCTCGGGACTGAGCAAGTCACTCACCGGAAGTTTCTCGATAAGTGCGTCCCATTCTGACCATTGGTCCTTGGCCGCGCGCACAACCAGCTCGCCTGTCAGGATGGCTGCCTCAGCTACGGCTGCTTCCATATGTTTGGTCCTCACCGACTGATTTGTCTTGCTTCCCGTGTGGTCTGGACGGCCTCTACCGCGCGCACGAATTCACGCCGCATGTGCTCGGTGAAGGGAAAATCTATCTCGTGTGCAAGATAGCAGTAGGCGGCTTCGCGATGCCCCTTGTAGCCAGCCAGTGTTGCCGCCTCAGCGCACACGACCGCCACACCATGCCAATTGGCTGGCCAATGCACCGGCTCAGGATGTTTGTCAAAGGCAAGGAGCGCGTCACGGAACCGTTCGGCAATGAGCTTGTGACGCGTGACTGGCTCGACCGCTTCGCGATAGCGGCACGCTGCACCGCAGTAGCGGCAGCCATCGAAGGGCAGCAGGGCATCTGAGCTTCGGTGGTAGAACCAGCCCATATGTTCGCAAACACTGGTGTCGGGCAGAAAGTCGTTGAAACCGCTCTGGTCCTTGTAGTTTGGTACCGTCATGAATGATGCTTTCTCAAAACCCGTCATGAACACCGCTGCATCACCAACGCGCAGTTTGCCCAGGAATCGCTCCTGATCCTGGTCCATCAGCATCGCCGCCGCCAAGGCTTCTCGATCCTCTCGGCCGGGGAGCATGTGCCCGATCTTTAGATTGGTGTTGCGTATGGCGTCGGGTGCCAGCTTCCCAGGACTCTGTTCGACGATGAGAACTCCCTGACCGTAGGCGCGCATCTCCACAAGGAAGTCACAGATAGCGCGTACTGCCCGCGCACGAGTGTCGGCGGAGATTTCTGGATTGCTAACAGACGCAACGTTCTCCATGATGCGATGAGCTTCCTCGATGAGCAGCACGTGCTGCAGGCCCTCCGGAGGTTTGCCGGCCGAACGGGCAGCCTGCTGTCGATACTCGCGGACCAGAATCAGCAGGAACATCATGGTCAGCGCCTTGACGTCGTCATTGAGAGAGTCAAGCTCTAGAATGACTGGTTGATCGAACAGGACACTCAAAGGAAGGGAACGGCGGCAGTTGAACATCCGTCCTTTGCTGCCCCGTAGCAGGCTGCCAATTCGTCCCTTGACCGCTGCCTGGATGTTGTCGTTCAACTCGCCACGGTAGCCGCGCTGCTGAACCACCCGTATCGCAGTGCGATAGAAATCGGCCATGGTGGGGAAGAGTCTGTAAGGTTCATCTCCCCCGCGATCAGTCAGCCTCCAGTTGTGCCGCATGTAACATTCCTCGAGCGCCTCTTCGACAATGCTCGGCAGGACGCCGAACTGGGGGAGTGCTGCGTTTATGGCTGTGTTCAAGGCTTCAAGATGTACCTCCAGCCGCACACCGGGCAACAGCTCGAAGGGATTGAAGCGGAATGGCGCCGTCGTCTCGTCGCCCAGAGTAAAGACAAGGAGATCTGAGAAGCCAGGCTGCTGCAGGAGGCCGCGGTATTCGGTCTTGGCTGGTTCAATCACCAGAAAGGGAATGTGACGCTCATGCAACTGGCTCAGCAGATAGAGACAGGTGTTGGTCTTCCCGCTGCCGGGTAGGCCAGCGATCAGCCCGTGCCGGGTGAGGTCGCGTGCCTTCATCCTTACGGTGCCACCACGATGGAACGAGCCTACATGGATCTCGTCCAACTGGACCATACGACGCCGGTCACCCGGCTCAAAATCCGGCTTGGGTTGACGCACAGGAATGCCGGGGACGCCACCATGCACAGCGATCGGGAAACGAAAGAGAGCAGCAGCCCCACGAGCGTCGGCCAGGTATCGCAGGCGGAAGAGATCAGGGCTGGCTTCGGCTTCGGTCGCGCCCCAAGGTGTGAGAACAAGGTCGTGGAGTGTACGTGACGCGGCAGCGGCCTCGAGGTCGTGCTTGGGGACGAGAACCTGGAAACCAGAAGGGAGGTCGGCGTTCCGACCTTGAGAGCCAACACGCGCGGTGAAGGCAGCACCCAGGGTCTGCGCTAGACTGATACCAGCGAAGATGTCGCTGCTGGCCACTTGCGCCACCATGACAAAGGGATGAGAGAGACGGTGCAGGAGCGCGGCATAGATGCGGGCGACAAGGGCTGCCTGTGGATCTGCCCATCGGCCAGTGTTCTCGATACTGTAGCCGGTTCTCTGCCAATCAGATGCCGTCTGCGCCACCGCCGCCGCATTGGCGATGGCTTCGTATTCTCTCTCGCTAAGTACCGTCGGCTCAATGTGCAAATTGACGACGCAGGGCGACCGCTGGCGGAGGAGGACTTCGCATGGCTGGAGAAACGCACCCGTCGGCTCCCAGTATGGGTAAACGACATACGCGTCCCGCTGAGCCCACGGGAAACGTACCACACGTTCCTGTTGGCGCACTTCGACCATGGCAGGGGTAGGAATGGGACACAGCAGATTCCTGAGCTCGTCCACTGACGCGACGTCTTCTACCGCCAGGCCAAACGATTCGGCCAGACGCTTGACATCGGCGGCTACATGCTCGGCCACGCTCTGGCCCAGACGGGGGCGCCCACAGACTCGTACAACGATGGCAACTTGGCTCGCCGCCTGATCTGGGTCGTAGAGATAGCGCAGGCTGAAGGCAGCATTCTGCCATTTCCAGAGATTGGCAATAAACTGACCCTGCCGTTCCATGATCTCCAACAGGCGCTCTGAATCGCTCTGCCCGACCAGGGTATGGTCTTCGATAAAGTCGGGCAAGTATGGCAGCCGCAGGGCAAGGATGACACGTTCCAGCTGCGTCTCCTTGCCGCTACGCACGGGGCCGAGCGCTTGGACCGGAACGAGAGCCTGGCCGGCAAGATCGTATCCCTGATCAGGAAAAGAAAGCACTGCCAACACGCTAGATCACCCGTGGCCGAGTGCTACGTTCGGTGGCTGGTGGCATCAGTTGGCGCTCAATGCCCACAACGTCCAGGCACTCGCGCACTGTCTTCTCAACCGCTTCCTCCAGAGCTCTGATGTCGTCAACGTCGAACTCGTTGGGCGGAACGCGAAGAGGAGCCAGAAGGTCCTTGTCTTCACTGTATCCCTTCACGGCGGCCAGCACGCCGAAGAGCAGCGACAATGCGCTGAAGGCGACAACCGGGAAGAGAAGAAATATGAGAGCGCCCAGGATGATGGCCATGGCCGCACTCCCGCCGGCTTGAGCGCCCCGCACCTGTCCTATCAATCCACTACCAAGCATGGGATAGGTGACGACCAGGATAAACATCGTGGCAGCGGCCAAGAACTTGCGCTTGCTAATTGGTCCCCTGAAGTAAGTGACTTGGGAGACATACAGGTCTTTGCCGTAGGCTGTTATGTACAGGCCGGCGGAGGCCAAGCCTGCCGTGCCAATGGGCTTCTTGACCATGAAGTACGGGCGGCTGTCTGCCAAAATGTCCTTGCGCTGGAATACCGTCGGGACGAAGTCTGCATCAGGTATCTGTCGTTGCTCGAAGCGTTTCCTAACCTCGTCGGCAAGGCTTGTGGCATGCTTGCCCTGACCGTCGAGGAGCCAGGATACATGACGCCCACGACTTCCATAACCCACAAAGGGACCCCAGCCTGTTCCACCGACGAAGAGCCAGACCGCGGCCAGCGCAATGAGTACCCCCATGCCAATTAAAGCAACTGCAGAGGATAGCGTCGTCCGCACGCCTTCCGCAATCCTCTCCACGATTGGCCTTGGAGTCGGTGTGGGGGTTGGCGAAGGGCCTGGTACGGGTGTGGCAGTGGGCATCACGCCGGGCCTCGGCGTTGCCGCGGGAGTTGGCGTTCCCGGAATAGCTGTCAGCGTGTATTGCCACACGTTCCGCCCCTCGGTGTCCATAGCCCAGAAACGACGGGGAGACAGGCTGTCCACAACTATCCTGTCCACATTGAATGGCAGTGCCGAACCGAGCGGTAGCCAGTTCCGGCCGTAGTCGGGGCTGACATAGACTCGGTCGGAGAGAAGCCCATAGACCACACTGCTGTCGGCCACGTCCCTCACGATACGGGGCTGGCGGGTTGTTCCTGGAAGAGGGGATGACACAACACGCCAAGTTTGCCCACTATCATTGCTGAACACGATCTGGTTGTCGGTGTCTCCGAAGACCTCAGTTGGCGCTCTGCCGCTCCACAGGGTACGAATGTTCATCTGTGTGATGCCGACCGCCTGCAACCAGGTAACACCCCCATCGAGGGAGCGGTAAACGCCGCGTGTCGTCGCAGCCAGGACATAGCTTGCGTCGTTGGCCGTGGTCCAGAAACTGTTGATCGCTGTATCGGCGGGAAACGGCACGGATGACCACGACTGGCCTCCGTCCTTGCTCCGCAACAGACGATTCCCCAATGAAACGAGAATAACATCACCAGGGAGCAGTGTTGCCACCGCCCGTGCCACGCCAACAGGAGGCATGCCCAGTCGTTGCCACGATTGTCCAGCGTCGCGGCTCACCAGCAACACACTCGCGGTGGTGGCCAGCGTGACCCCAGGCTGACCCGGGACGAAAAACAATGACCCGATACGTACCTGCGCAGGCCACCCACTCATAGTCTGCCAGGTCATCCCGCCGTCGTTGCTGCGCATGCCCTCGCCCGTGGAGGTTCCGACCGGGTTAGAGAACTGTATGTTTGTCTCGGTTGGATGAACGGCGATCACGTTGCGACTGGGGCCGACCATTGTTGCGAGCACAGGACTCCAGGTCAACCCAGCGTCCGCGCTCTTGAAGATGTTGCCAGTTGCCAGGGCATAGAGCAGCGATGGATTGCCCGGGTCAACGACAAGCCGGCTTACATCGCGAAAGCCCTGGAGTTGAATTGCCGGGAGCCAGGTTTTCCCGCCATCCTGGCTGCGGTGTAGGATGGAGCCGCTGGTAGTGAACAGCGTTCCTCCATTAAGGGATGACCAAGCAAGAATAGAAGAACGGTAGTCTCTACTGGGTAGCACCATTGCCTCCCAGTTGGCACCGTGATCACCAGAACGGAACAACCCGTTTCGTGTCGCCGCGTACAGAGTCCCTGGCCGGTTAGGGTCTGCAAGCCAGGTCCAGATCTCCCCCTCTCTGTCCGGGAAGTTACCCATCCACATCCAGCTCTCACCGCTGTTGATGCTGTGAAACAGACCTTGTCCCGAAACTACAGCATAAACGTGCTGGCCGTCGGGGCGTCGGAGGATAAATGTGGCGACCGGGCTCGTAGCCGGGACGTTAACCGGTACCCATGTGATGGCTGTGTCGTCAGAACGGTAGAGACCGGAAGGACTATTCGCCCACAGTTGGTTTGGACGGTCGGGATTGATCGCCAGGCTGGTCACAGGTTGCGCTAGATTCGCTGCCACCAACTGCCATGGGGAAGTAGCTGTTCGCTTGAACAGTTGGCCCGTATCAGTGATCGCATAGGCAATCGAAGGAGTCAGGGGATCGAAGATAAGCTGAGACGTTCCCGTCGGAACATCGGCCAACATCCACTCGCGGCCGCCATCGCGTGTCACGAGGCTGACGCGACCGATGGCGTAGACAATAGTCGGCGAGGTTGGGTGGAGCACGATGTGGGAGATCCCAAGGGGGAGGGGCGTCTGCGTGGTCCAGATGCCCTCTCCGGCGTAGGCGGGAGCCGTCGCCGACACGGTCAGCAGAAGGAGCCAGACGATGAGCACTAGACGCGGACTGCGCGTTGCCATGACGTCCTCCTGAGAACACGTTATGGCCGTGCCTTGGCAAGCAGCGGCGCGCGGGTCTCGTGTATGTGATTTCCACTGCTTATTCTATCATAGAAGACGCAAATCTGCAACGGGGATGACATGATCTGCCTGACTATGCTGAGCATGGGCCGGACATGGAGTGGGTCACCAGGCAGAAGCGGAGACCAAGCTCAGGTCTGCGGGTGGTACTATGAGAGTGCCACTGTCGCCAAGGTGAGCGCCCCCTATGAGACTCTCACTTCCTGACGCCCTGATGCCCTGACAGCTCATGGGAGTCGGAATTCCACAACCAGCCGTCGCAGCACCTCGCGTTTTAGCTCCTGATAGCGCGCTTGGTAGCTGGCGCTGGCGATCTTGTCGGTGGTCATGATGATGGCGTCCTCGCCGTTATCGCTGTAGTAGCGGCGGCGCACGCCTTCGTTCCTGAAGCCGTACTTGCGATAGAGGGCCTGAGCCACGTGATTCGAGGCGCGCACCTCCAGGGTCATGTAGCTTGCGCCCAGGGCGCAGGCCCAGTCCAGCACGCTCACCAGCAGGAGCTCGCCCAGCCCCCGCCCCCGATGGCCCGGCTGCACCGCGATCGTCACCAGATGCGCCTCGTCCACCATCAGCCAGATGCCAGCGAAGCCCACGATCGGGCCAGCCGGCGGCTCCGGCGGCCCAGGCGATCCCAAGAGGGCGTCCAGGCGCAGCAAACGGTGCAGGCTCTCCAGGACCGCTTGCCAGCCGCTGGCGGGGACATGAACGGCAACCGGCTGCGCCGCCTTGCCTTCGTCCGGCTCGTCACTGATCTCCCGCAGAACAAGGTAGTGGGCCAGCTTGTTCTCGGTCAGGTCCTTCTCGTATGCCTGGGCAGACCACGGTGATGAAAATGACTGGGTTTCAATCTCCTGCACCCGAGACACATCCCTCAGGCGCATCGGCTCGACGAGATAGCGCATACAGTCTCGGTCTCATGCCCCCGACGTGACGGCCAGGGGCCTCGTTCTTGGCTCTGTGATCTGTGGCTTGCGCAAATAGAGGGGCTGCAGAGTCGTGGGATCGTCCACCAGGCCAGCGCGCAGGCGGTGCCAGCCCAACTCGGCCAGATACCCTCCGCGCCGTGCCGTCGCTGCTGGCGGGGCAATCACCACCAGATGTTGCAGCCGCCGCCGAAACTCCATGACCGCCAGTGCCCCGATTTCTCCACAGAAGAGGGTGCGGCGGCTTGTGGCCTGGCAGATCTCCTCGATCGTCGCCAGATGGGGCCCTTCCTGCTGTGCCCAGTGCTGGCGTACTGCGCGGTAGAGGGCGGTTGCCATCTGGTCGCGCCCGGCTTCCAGAATGGGGCGAACGGGAAGTTGCAGGCTGCCGTGCTGGTAGGCCAGGGCATCGAGGGTGGACACACCGATCAGGGGAATCTGCAAGGCAATAGCGATGCCCTTGGCCGCGCTCAGCCCCACCCGCAGCCCGTTGAAGGAGCCTGGCCCAATGGCGACGACCACTCCCGTCAGACTGGCTGGGGCCACGCCTGCCTCCTGCATAAGCCGTGCCACGCAGGGCATGAGGTCTTCGGTGTGATTCTGCTCGCCACGCCACGTGTGCTCCCCGCGTATCCCCTCGTCGTCGTAGAGGGCAACCGTCGCCAGGCGTGTCGAGGTGTCTATGGCCAGTATCATCTAGGGCTGTTGCACATGGAGCGGCATGATCACATGGATGAAACCATCGTCACCCACGGGGCGGATGACGCCCGGGTTGGTGGGCGCATTCGTCTCCAGACCAACTTGCTGACTCGTGAGGACGGATAGCACTTCTGCCAGGTAGCGGGCATTGAAGGCGATCGTCAGACCCTCGCCCTCCACCACGGCATCAAGATCATTGACGTTGTCGCCAACCTCGGCGGAGGTGGCTGTTACACTGATGCGGCCAGGGGTCAGTTCCTCGCCGGCGCTAATGGTCAGGCGCACGACATTGGCGGCCTCCCGGGCGAAGAAGGAGGCCCGCCGGGTGGCATTCAAGAACTCACTGGTAGAGACGACGGAGCGCGTCTTGTAGCTTGAGGGGATGATGTGCTGGTAGTTGGGGAAAGTGCCCTCGATCAGGCGCGAGACCACGTCCGTGTTGGACATGTGGAAGAGTATCTGGCTCTTGTTGGGTGTGACGGTGATCTCGATGGGGTCTTTTTCTTCTGCCAGGAGACGGGCCACCTCGTTCAGGGTGCGGGCCGGGACGAGAACGTTGAGCTTCTGGGGGGCTGTTGTCGGCAAATGCGTCTGGCGCACGGACAGGCGGAAGCCATCGGTGGCAGCCAGGGTGAGCTCGCTGTCACCAAAGCTGACCAGGACGGCAGTCAGCACGGGGCGGGTCTCGTCGGTGGCGGCAGCGAAAGACACCTGGGCGATGACCTGGCGCAGCAGATCGGGTTCCATCTGCACGGTGGCTGTCGTTTCGCCGGGCTCGCCTACCGTGGGGATAGGGGGGAACTCGGTGGCGTCTATGCCTTTGATGTGGGCGTCGCTACGCAGACAGGTCAGATGCAGGGTGTGTGTGCGCACGTTGAGGTCCATGTCAATCCGCTCGTTGGGGAGCGACCCCACGAATTCACCCAGCAGGCGAGCAGGGACGGTGATTGCCCCTTCGTCCTCGACCTTGGCGCCGATCCAGGTGACCACGGCCAGTTCGAGATTTGTCGCCGCCAGCTTCAAGCGTCCCTCGTCGGTAGCCAGCAGGATGTTGGACAGGACAGGCAAGGTGCTCTTGCTTGATACGGCTCGGCCAACAATGGACAGGCCCTTGGAGAGATTCTCTTGCAAACAGGATACCTTCATCAGTAAGGCCTCCTCATGCGAGTGTAGGGTCCGAGGCTATGTCTCCGCGCAGCGTCCCGCAGTTTGTTATGGCAAGATTATACAGGCTGCCTCGCGCGGTGTCAAGACGGTCACACCGTGAACCTCCCGCAGGCTCGCAACCTGGGAGAGGTTTTTCCCGGCGCGGACCCTGGCCCCGTGCAACGCAGGGCCTGTGCAAAGTCACGCAGGCTGTCATGCTGAGCGCCAGCGAAGCATCTCTTATCGCCCCAACGAGAGATGCTTCGCTAGCGCTCAGTATGACAATACAAAGTGACCTTGCACATGCCCTGCCGTGTAGACCAGAGGCCCTTGACAGCAGGGCGTAGCCTGTGCAATGATGTGTCTGCTATGCCTGCACAACCACCGGCTGGCACTCCGAATATGCCGGGGCATCCGGGGCTGAGGCACGATCTTTGCCCGCCGCGGTTTGGGCGCTCACCCTGTGGCCACCTGCGCCACCCCCACGCCCTCACGGGAGGTGGCCCATGACCTTGCGCCAGGTCATCCGGCTGATACAGTCCTTGGGTCTGGGTCCCTTCGTTTCCATTGCGCTGTACCCCCTGCGGAGCGCCTACCACACCGTCCGTTCTACCCGGCCACGGGCTTGGCCTCTCGCCTACTGGCGGGCAGTCTGGGGCGCTGTTCGCCGCCCCGCGCCGCCCCAGTTGCCACCCGCGGGCGATCGGCTGGGTGCTCTGCGCTCGTATGCTGTCCACGACCGGACAGTCGTCATCGCCTGCGACAGGGCGGCCATCCACGTGACGGTGCTGGCCCACGACCTCATGCGGGTGCAGATCGGGCGACCGGGCGAGACCTTGGACACGTTTTCCTATGCTGTCGCCAGGCCAGACGACCAGTGGCCCCGTGTCCCTTTCGCCATTGACGAGACGATGGATGACCTCCAGATCCGCACCGAGAGGCTGATCTTGCGCATTGAGAACGCGTCGGGTCGTCTATCTTTCCTCGATCCCCATCGGCCGGGGATGGTGATCATGACGGAGGAGTGGCGGCTCGGCGCGGCGGGCGGCGGAGTCTGTATCCGGCGGCTACCGGACGACGAGCGGATCTACGGGCTGGGCGAGAAGGCCGTCGGCCTCGACCGCCGGGGCCGCACGTACGACATGTGGAACGCCGATCCCGGCACCTATCCGCCTGGGCGCGATCCCCTGTACATCAACATTCCGTTCTATATTGGCCTGCGTGAGGAGATCGCTCACGGCGTCTTCTATGATAACACTTATCGTAGCCGGATGGATTTCGGACTACCTGATGTCGGGCAACATGCCCGACCGACGGGTGAGTTGGCCGCGTTTCAGACCGCTGGCGGGCCGCTGCGCTGCTACTTCTTCTATGGCCCGCCAGTGATGACCATTCTCGAACGCTACACGGAGCTAACGGGCCGTATGGCGTTGCCCCCGCTCTGGGCCTTGGGCTACCACCAGAGCCGCTGGGGTTACGCCTCCGAGCAACGGGTGCGCCAGCTTGCAGCAGACTTCCGCGCCCGCCGTATCCCCTGTGATGTCATCCACCTGGACATTGACCATCTGGACGGCTATCGCTCTTTCACCTGGCACCCCCGCCGTTTTCCTGATCCGGCACGTATGATCGCCGCCTTGCACGCCCAGGGCTTCAAGGTCGTGACCATCGTGGACTGTGGCATCAAGGCCGATCGCCACTATGCCGTCTGCCGCGATGGCCAGGCCCATGACGTCTTCTGCCGCTATCCCGACGGCAGCATCGCCAGCGGCCCCGTGTGGCCTGGCGATTGCCTTTTCCCAGATGTGACCAGCTCCCGCGTGCGGGAATGGTGGGGCGGCCAATACCGTCCCCTGCTGGAGGCGGGCGTGGATGGCATTTGGAACGACATGGACGAGCCGGCGCTGCTCTTCGTCAATGGCCGCACCCTGCCGGACTGCGTCCGCCACCACTGGGAAGGCCAGGGGGCCGACCACGCCCAGGCGCATAACGTCTATGGCCTGCTGATAGCCAGGGCGTCGGCAGAGGGCCTGGCGGCGCTGCGCCCCGATCGCCGTCCTTTCGTGCTGACCCGTGCGGGCTGGGCCGGCCTGCAACGCTATGCCGCCAACTGGACGGGCGACAACCAGAGCACCTGGGAGCATCTGCGGCTGACCGTGCCCATGGTCATCAACCTCGGCCTCAGTGGTCTGGCCTTCTGTGGGCCGGATACGGGAGGCTTTGGCGGCACACCCGATGCCGAACTCCTCACCCGCTGGATTCAACTCGGCGCCTTCATGCCCTTCTTCCGCAATCACACGGCCCTCGCCACGGGGAGCCAAGAGCCGTGGGTACACGGCGAGCCTTACGAGGGCATCAACCGCCGCTTCATCGAACTGCGCTACCACTTGCTACCCTACATCTACACCGCTTTCTGGCAGTGCAGCCAGACGGGGACGCCGGTGATGCGCCCTCTCTTCCTGCACCGCCAGGACGATGCCCGCACATGGACGCTGGACGATGAGTTCTTGCTGGGTGATGCAATGCTCATTGCTCCCGTGGGCGAGGCGGGGGCAAAAGGTCGGCCCGTCTACCTGCCGGAAGGCACCTGGTATGATTGGTGGACAGGGCAGTCCTTCACTGGCCCGCAGACCGTGTGGGTGGATGCACCGCTGGACAGGATGCCCATCTTCGTGCGGGCAGGCTCGGTCATCGCTGCCTGGCCGGTCATGCAGCACGTCGGCGAGCAGCCCGTGGACGTGCTCACGCTCCACGTCTTCCCGGGCGATGGGGAGAGCCTGCTCTACGAGGACGACGGCCAGAGCCTAGCCTACCGCGCGGGCGAGTACCGGCTGACGCGCTTTGCCATGCGGATGGCAGACGATGGGCTGATCATTGAGCGCAGCGCGGAGGGTAACTTCACGCCTTCCTATCGGCAGGTAGAAATAGCCGTGCACGGCGTAGTGGGGGAGGGTCAGCCGTCCATCCAGGCCGACGGCCGACCTGTGCAGGATTGGAGCACCGACCGGGCGAGCCAGGTGCTGCATTTCCGCGCCCCACTTTGCCGCATCTATGCTGTCCGCCTGCGGGAGATGGGAGAGCCTCTGGACATTGGGTCGTCGGGCTGAAGCCGCAAAGGCCTGTGGATCGGCCTGGTATGGCCCGCTCTGGCGGGCTTGGCAGATGCAGCCAGGCGATTGATCGCGAGGCGTTGGTGTGCAACCAATCACCAAACGCTGTCACTTCATAGCCTTTACGGTTCATCCAGCGTGAACGCCGTAGGAAGTAGGATTGTGGTGCAAGGAGGGAGCGATGTCGAAGTCTGCATCCATATTCCCGGCCCGTGTCTTCATTGACACGAACCGTATCATCGGCGAGATCTCGCCCCTGCTCTTCGGCGGCTTTGCCGAGCACCTAGGCCGCTGCGTTTACGGCGGCATCTACGACCCCGCCTCGCCCCAGGCTGATGAGCGCGGCTTCCGGCGCGATGTCCTGGCCGCCCTGAGCGAGATCGGCTTCACCATCATGCGCTATCCCGGTGGCAACTTCCTGAGCGGCTACCACTGGGCCGACGGGGTCGGGCCGCGCGAGAAACGCCCCCGCCGCCGCGATCTGGCTTGGCAGACGATCGAGAGTAACCAGTTCGGCACGAACGAGTTCATCGAGTTCTGCCGCGCGATCAACGCCCTGCCCATGCTGGGGGTCAACCTGGGTTCCGGCTCGATTGACGAGGCCGCCAGTCTGGTCGAGTACTGCAACGCCCCCGCTGGCAGCAAGTACGCCGACCTGCGGGTTGCCCATGGCTATAGGGAGCCGTATGGTGTGCAGTACTGGTGCCTGGGCAACGAGATGGATGGGCGCTGGCAGATCGGCCACCTGGAGGCGGAGGACTATGCCAAGAAGGCGCGCGAGGCAGCCAAGCTCATGAAATGGCACGATCCCAGCATCAAGCTTACCCTGTGCGGCTCGTCAGGGCCGCAGATGGCCACCTACCCGGAATGGGACCGGGTCACCTTGGAGACCTGCTGGGAGCACGTGGATTATCTCTCCCTGCACCGCTACGTGGGCAACCGCGAGAACGACACCGCCAGCTATCTGGCCCTGACCGCCGAGTTCGAGGCCCAGGTGGATACCCTGGCGGCAGTCCTGCGCTACGTCAAAGCGAAGCTGCGCTCCGAGCATGATGTCTATCTCTCGTGGGACGAATGGAACGTCTGGTACAAGAACATGACCTACATGGGCGGCTGGGCGGAAGCGCCGCACCTGTTGGAGGAGGTGTATAACCTGGAGGATGCCCTGGTGGTGGCGCAGTGGCTGAGCGTTTTCCTCCGTCGCTGCCATATCCTCAAGATCGCCTGCCTGGCGCAGATTGTGAACGTCATTGCGCCCATTCTGACGACCCGGGATCGCCTGCTCAAGCAGGCCATCTTCTATCCACTCGCGCTGTTCCGCAGGTACGCCGCAGGCGTGGCGCTCGACGTGCTGGTGCATTCGCCCCTCTACGCCACGGCCCGCTTTGGCGACATGCCCGTGCTGGACGCTTCTGCAAGCTACGACGCCTCTGGCGGTCGGATGGCGGTCTTCCTGGTTAACCGCAGCCAGACGGAGGCCTTGCCTGTGGAGATCGTCTGGCAGGGCGACACGTTCCAGAAGATAGATGCCATCCACCAGCTTGCTGGCAGCGACCCCAAGGCCGCCAACACCTTCGAGCGGCCCGACACCGTGGTGCCGGTGACGCTGCCCGGCATGCCGATTGTGGACGGCAAGGCCCAACTCTCGCTGCCGCCGTTGTCTTTCACCGTATGCGCCACGTCTTGATGCTCATGTCCCTCACAGCATTGACGTGGACAACAACGCGATCGTCATATGAAGCGCGACGTCTCTCGACCTTGCTGCGACGACAGGAGTTGTTGCACTCCACAAAGGCGTTTCTTTGTTGGTGATGTCTCTGTGCTGCGATGACATGGCGCTCTCGTGTGCCTGCACGGGAGGAGCAAGATGAATGCCTACCATAAGGAGGTCCGCTCCAATGACTGCTGCTTCAGTTCCGCCGGTTCGCTTTGCGGCTGTTGGTCTGAATCACAACCACATCTACGGCCAGGTCAATCTCCTGCTGCGCGCTGGCGCGGAGCTGGTGTCTTTCTATGCCCCTGAACCAGAGCTGGTAGCCGAGTTCGCCACGGCATACCCGCAGGCTCGATTGGCCCGCAGCGAAGACGAGATCCTGGAAGATCCCTCGATCCAGTTGGTCGTGAGCGCGGGCATTCTCTGTGATCGCGCTCCGTTGGGCATCCGCGTGATGCAGCATGGCAAGGACTATATGAGCGACAAGCCCGGCTTCACCACATTGGAGCAACTGGCGCAGGTGCGGCGAGTGCAGGCGAAGACCGGTCGCATCTACTCCGTGTGCTTCAGCGAGCGGTTTGAGAATGCCGCGACGGTCAAGGCCGGTGAGCTGGCCCGGGCTGGGGCGATTGGCCGCGTGGTGCAGACGATCGGCCTCGGCCCTCATCGCACGAATCTGCCCAAACGCCCCGCCTGGTTCTTCCAGAAAGAGAAATACGGCGGCATTCTCACCGACATCGGCTCCCATCAGTTCGACCAGTTCCTCTTCTTCACCGGCTCTACGGAGGCGCGCGTCGTCAGCGCCCAGGTCGCCAACTACAAGCATCCCCAGTATCCCGAGCTTGAGGACTTCGGCGACGCTGTCCTGCAGGGGAACGGCGGCAACGGCTACATTCGCGTAGACTGGTACACGCCCGCTGGCCTCAACACATGGGGAGACACGCGCCTGTTCGTCCTGGGAACAGACGGCTATATCGAGGTGCGCAAGAACTGCGACATCGGCGGGCGGCCGGATGGCAACCATCTCTTTCTGGTAGACCACTACGGCATTCAGTACATTGATTGCCGCGCTGTAGAGCTGCCCTATGGCCGGCAGTTGATCAACGATATTGTCAACCGTACGGAGACGGCCATGACCCATGCCCATTGCTTCCTGGCCTCTGAGCTGTCCCTCACCGCAGAGGCGCAGGCGCAGCGACTGGGATACCTCGCTGGGGAGTGACTGCAAGTCACCGCCTAAGCGGCTTGAAACCGGCTGAACGCCGGTTGGCTGGAGGCCGATTGATCTGGTTTGCACCTGCTCTGGGCGGATGATTGCTTCATCCGGCCTGCTTGCTACAGCCGCGCCCGGTGTGATAGAATGACCTCGGCATGACACTCTACCGGGCATTGGCCAAGCTGGGCGAGGAACTGAGCGCCACTCGCAGCCGCCTCAGGCTGGCGGATTTGATCGCGGCCTTCCTCACCTCCCTGTTGCCCGAGGAAGTGGCCCCAGCCACGCGCCTGCTCATCGGTCGCGCCTTCGCCGAGGGCGATGAGCGCATTCTCAATCTCAGCGGCAGCGCGGTGGTGCGTGTGCTGGAGCGCGTACTGGGCAGGCCAGAAGGCGGCTGGTGGGCCACGGGCGGCGAGGAAGCTGTTGACTTCGGCCAGACGGTGCAGCTTGCTCTTCAGCACGCTGGACACCGGTCCCAAGGACATCCGCTGGGTCTGCTGGAGGTCTTGCACGTCTTCGAGGAGATTGCCGACGCCACGGGGCCAGGCTCGCGCGAGCGCAAGGACGACCTGCTGGAAGGGTTGCTGCGACGAGCATCGCCGGTCGAGGCCAAGTACATCGTCAAGACCGTGGTGCGGGAGATGCGCCATGGCGTGAGCGAAGGCATGATCCTGGACGGGATTGCCCGCGCCGCGGGCGTGCCTGCCGCCCTGGTGCGAAAGGCTAACCAGAACAGCGGCGACATCGGCCTGGTGGCCAGCCTCGCCCTGAGCAAGGGCGCAGCGGGCCTCGAGCATGTGCCGCCACAGCTTGGCAGACCCCTGAAGCCCATGCTGGCCCAGACAGCAGGAAACCTGGCGGAAGCCTTCACTACCCTGGGCGGCAGGCTGGCCCTGGAATACAAGCTCGACGGTGCCCGCGTGCAGATCCACAAGCAGGGTGATCGGGTGCGCCTGTTCTCCCGCCACTTGTCTGAATTGACGGAGAGCCTGCCCGAAGTGGTGACCGCGGTGCGCCAGGAGATCACGGCCCCGTCGGCCATCCTGGAGGGAGAGCTTATTGCCGTCTCGGCGCGGGGCCGTCCCCTGCCCTTCCAGCGGCTGATGCAGCGCCTGGGCCGCGTGCACGACATCGCCGAAACCGCGGCGGATGTGCCGACGAAGCTGTATCTCTTCGATGTCCTGTACGAGAACGGACGCGTACTGTTGGATGTCCCCTACAGCGAGCGATGGGGGAGGCTGGAGGCGATTCGTGGCGCGATTGCCCTGACGCCGCGCATCGTGCCCGGCAGCGTCCAGGAGGGCGAGGCGTTTCTGGCTGCCGCTCGCGCCGCCGGCCACGAGGGGATCATGGCCAAAGCTCTGGACAGTCCCTACCTCGCTGGCGTGCGCGGCCAGGCCTGGCTCAAAATCAAGCCGACGGTGACCCTGGACCTGGTGGTGGTGGCTGCCGACTGGGGCTACGGGCGGCGGCATGGCTGGCTGTCCAACTACCATTTGGCCGCCCGCGACGAGGAGACGGGCGAGTTCCTGGTGGTGGGCAAGACCTTCAAGGGCCTGACCGACGCCGAGTTCAAGGCCATCACCGAGCGCCTGCTGGCCATCAAGACGGCGGAGCGACGGGGCACGGTGTATGTGCGGCCAGAGATCGTGGCCGAGGTCGCGTTCAACAACATCCAGAGCAGCCCCCACTACAAGTCCCGCATGGCCCTGCGCTTTGCCCGCATCGTGCGCTTCCGCGACGATAAGACGCCGGCAGAGGCCGACACTATACAGACCATGCGGCGGCTGCACGACGCAGAGGCGCGGTGACGGATGACGCGGAGCTGACCACGGATTGGGACGCGGATCACACGGAAAGTAGGCGCACGGTGAGGAGGAGAGCGGGAGTAGGGGCGATCCTGGTGATCGCCCAGATGGGGCAGCGTGACCATGGTAGGTAGGGGCGGTTCTGGTGATCGCCCAGATGGGGTGGGGCGACCATGGCAGGTAGGGGCGATCCTGGTGATCGCCCGCATGCCGAGAAGCAGGCGTCGGTCGGCTTTCCATAACCGACATTGCTCTGACGGTGGTCAATCATCGTAGAAT
>DAOUCN010000030.1:0-7100 GCA_034431995.1 Chloroflexota bacterium
GCTATAGAAGATGCGCTTGCGGCGTGTCGTCTTCTCCACGATGTCGCCGCCATCCTCCGGGCACTTCGCTCCCGTGGGAACGGTAATGGACTTGGCGTTACGACACTTCGGAAAGGCCGAACAGGCGAGGAACTTGCCAAAGCGGCCTCGCTTGATCACCATTGGACTGCCGCACTTCTCACATACCTGGTCCGTCGTCTCCACCGGAATCGTGACGTTGGCCATCGTCCGCTCGGCCAGAGCCAGCGTCTGGGCGAAGGGCTGATAGAACTCTCGCAGCACTGGCACCCACTCCGCTTCGCCAGCCGCAATTCGATCCAAGTCCTCCTCCATGCTGGCGGTGAACCCCACGTCCACAATGCCCGGGAAATGCTGCACAAGGAGATCATTCACCAGGAAGCCTAGCTCGGTCGGAATCAGGCGGCGGCCCTCGATGCGCTCGACGTAGCCCCGGTCCTGAATGGTAGACAGGATGGGAGCGTAGGTAGACGGCCGTCCAATGCCGTATTCCTCCAGTGCCCGGATGAGCGTTGCCTCTGTGTAGCGCGGCGGCGGCTGGGTGAAGTGCTGTTCCGGATAGAGCGCCAGCAGGTCCAGTATCTCCTCCGGAGCGAGAGGAGGCAACGCTTTCTTGCCCTCTTCCTCCTCAAGCTCCTCATCCCTGCCCTCCGTGTAGACGATCATGAAGCCTGGGAACTTCACGACCGACCCCGTGGCCCGAAACAGATAGGGCATCTCGCCCTCTGGCTTTCCAGCCTTGATGTCCACCGACGTCGTGTCCAGGATGGCAGCAGCCATCTGGCTGGCCACGAAACGTTTCCATATCAAGTCATAGAGCTTGAACTGCTCGGACGTCAGGTACTCTTTGATCTTGCGGGGTTCACGTCGCACCGACGTCGGGCGAATGGCTTCGTGGGCTTCCTGAGCGCCTTTGGCCTTGGTCTTGTACTGGCGCGGGGCAGGTGGCACGAAGTCGGCGCCGTATCTCTCCACAATGTAGCTGCGGGCCTCGGCCTGTGCCACCTCCGCCACATTCGTGGAATCGGTGCGCATGTACGTGATCAGGCCGACATTGCCCTCCTCACCAACAGGCAGACCCTCGTAGAGCTGCTGGGCCACCGCCATGGTACGCCGGGCGGTGAAGCCAATCTTGCGCGAGGCCTCCTGCTGCATCGTGCTGGTGATGAAGGGCGGCGACGGATTGCGCTGGACTTCCTTCTTGCGCACGTCCGCCACGATGTAGGTCCCGCCTTCCAGCTCCTTCACCAGGGCCTGGGCTTCCTGACCCGTCTTGCACTCGAACTTCTCGCCCCGGATCTGGATGAGCTGTGCCCGGAACCTGTCCCTGCTCGTCCGCTGAGGTCTGGGCTTCACTCGTTTCTCTAGCTCGGCCTCAATTGACCAGTACTCCACAGGAATGAAAGCCTGTATCTCGCGCTCCCGCTCGACCACCAACCGGACCGCCACCGATTGCACGCGGCCCGCCGACAGCCGGTTGCGGCTCATCTTGCGGCGCAGAAGCGGGCTGAGGGTATAGCCAACGATGCGGTCAAGGACGCGCCTAGCCTGCTGGGCATTGACCAGGTTCATGTTGATGCTGCGCGGGCTGGCGAAGGCATGATCAACGGCCTCGCGTGTGATCTCATGGAACTCCACGCGGTGCACCGGCTTGTTCTTGATGCTGGTATTGAGGGCGGCCATCAGATGCCAGGAGATGGATTCGCCCTCCCGGTCTGGGTCGGTGGCCAGGTACACGTCCGTAGCGTCCTTGGCATCGTTGCGCAATTCCTTGACCACGTCCTTCTTCTTGGGCGGAATGACGTAGCGCGGCGTGAAGCCATTCTCGATGTCCACGCCGAACTGCCGTTGGGGCAGGTCGCGAACGTGGCCAATGGATGCGCGCACGGCGTATTCGTTCCCCAGAAACCGGCCCACGGTGCGGGCCTTCGCTGGCGATTCAACGATCACAAGTTTTCTGGGCATGTGTTACGCAGTCTCCTGGGAATCGTGATCCTTCATTCAATTTCCCCGCCTGTCTTGCGCCGCCTACGGTGAGCGTAACAGGTTGGGCACAAGTGCCTTATGCATAATCGAACGTAGTAGGATTATGCACAGGCGCCGGTCTCTCTTTCGTCCCTTTCGCGGAGCGGAGTGCCTGATTTCCCCTGTCTCCATATCCCGAACGTGATACGCTGTCCCACATGCACTTCGCTTGTCACCTTTCCTATCCCAGCACGATCCTCTTGAACGCCTCAGCGTACTGCATCCCCTGTTTCTCGCCGGTCTCCCGCGTCCATGTGCGGATGCGCTCCTCTAGGTCATTGCGGTGGCCCACTTGGCTCTCATGCTTCCTCAAGGCCGCAATACGCCGCTCGATGGTGCTTGAGACGTCCACCCAGTAGTCGGCGTTGTCCGTCCAGAAGAGCAGGATCATCTTGACGCGGCAGGGCTCAACACCATCCACAAGTTGCTCTGGGAAAACCAGTCGCTCCCTGGCCGAAGCCACCGCGTCCAGGGCACACTGCCCTGCCGCGCGATGATCAGGATGCAGTTGATAGTGTCTCCAGGGGTCAATCGTCACCAAGACCTCTGGCTGGTACTGACGCAACACGAGGGTCAGTTCTCGGCGCAGAGTCAGATCGTTCACCAGAACGCCGTCCTGGTGGCGCAGGAAGATCACGTCTTTGACGCCCAGCTCCTGGGCCGCGGCCCGCTGCTCACGCTCCCGTATGGCGGCCAGCCTGCCCGGCGTAATGTCTTCGTCGCGCGTGCCCACATTGCCCGACGTAATCAGGCAATAGTGAACCTCTTTCCCCTCATCGGCCCACCTGGCCACGCTCCCTGCACAGCCAAATTCCGGGTCGTCCGGATGGGCGCCAACTACCATGACACGCTGAAACTGGATTTCTTTGTCTGTCACACGCTCAACCTCAACGCACGAATGATTGCCTCACATGCGACCCACAGGGTAGAGACGTTGCGGCGGACCGTCTCTACGGCCGACCTCGAACGCAGCGAATGGAATACACCTGCGTATCCTTGCCGCCCAGCTCGTACTTATAGCGCTCGCTGCCCTGCAGGAAATCGTATCTCTCCATGCCTAGCTCGATGGCCCGCTGCACAGAGAGGGCCTTCAGGACATAGCCAACGCTGAGGGCATCATAGGCCGGGTCGAAACCCGAGTTGTACAGGCGATAGGACCCGCCATAGGTGAACGACATGGTCGCGGCCACCTTCTTGCCCTGCACTGTGAGAAAGCCCAAACTCAGCCAGCCTCGCTCCTGGCACATCTGTGCCACAGCATGAAAGAAGCCCACCATGCGGGCATCCATGAACGTTGCTTTGTCGGGACTGGAGAGCCGGTGCAGGGCGATGAACTCGTCCATGGCAGCCGCCACGTCCTCATGCTGCCATATCACCTGAGCCTCAAGGTCCACATTGTCCATCAGCCGCCGGAGCTTGCGTCGTAGCTCGTGGCGATGCATCCTGTTCAGCGTGTTCAGGTAGCTCTCCCAGTCTGGCGGCAGAGGCGCCAGCACCGGGCATACGTCCTCCACCGCGATGGTCACCTGGTACGTCCCTTCGTCAGCCAGGTGACGAAAGAAGTCCACGGTAGCCGACGCGCCAGGCACATTGTGCAGGTCCAGGTTTGTGTGGCCTTCTGTCTCCAAATGGGCCAACACGTGCTTCCAGACCTGTGCTGTGGCACCTGGAGCGCAGATGATGTCTGTGTAGTCGGTCACCTCTATCCCGCCGACGAGACGCACAAGGGGCACGCCTCCCACCATCTCGATGAACAGCGGGGCGATAGCCAGCAGATCACCGTCATCCCGCACGGCGAGGATGTGCAGCTCGCTGTCTCCGCCAAACGACCGCCACCACGTTTCGGCCCATTCTGGAGTCGCGAAGATGCTGTAGCCCGTCGCCTCAGTCAGGAGTGCTGCCCACTCCCTTGCCAGGCCGGCAAATGCTGTCGGACTACTGTACGCGTCTGCCCTCATAGGATAGCGTTACGATAACATCCCGCCCCACGCCTTAGACAGACGCAGGGCGGGACGACAAGGAATCGCCACACATCAACGCGCGCCTGAGACTACTTGGTCAGCTTGCCCATGCGCACCATCTTGGCGCCGCAGACAGCGCATGTGCCAACTACCGCCGTCCGCCCGTTCTTGAGCGTGGTCAGCTTGGGATTCTTCATCTCACGCTGCTTCCGCTCCTTCATGCAATAGGCCGTCACCCTGTCTCACCTCCCTCCGCCAACTAGACAGCAGCATCCGCTGCGGTCCCTCACGAGGCTTGAGACCAGACGAGACTCCGGGCTTCCTCACTCACAGCGCTGTCTGTCCTCTCACCCATACCCGTGGTCTCCACCTCGGTCAAGGCGTCGTCAAAGACGGCGAGACCCTCCTGCAGCTCGTTCTCGCTGATAATCAACGGCGGCGCAAAGCGGATGGTGTTCTCGCCACAACCGATGATAATCAGGCCGCGTTGGTAGCAAGAGTGTAGGATGGCCTCTCGTTTCACAGGCGCTTTGCTGCGGCTGCTCTGGTCCTGAACGACCTCCACGCCCACCATCAGGCCGCGCCCTCTCACATCGCCGATGCTGCCATGACGCTTCTGCATGTCCCGCAATCGGCCCATGAGATACTCGCCGCCACGGCGAGCATTGTCCATCAGCCCGTTCTCCAAGAGCTCAATTGTCTTGAGAGCCGCCACGCAGGCGATGGGGTTGCCGCCAAAGGTGGAGGCATGAGAGCCAGGCTCCCAATCCGTCTCGTCAGAACGGTAGACCATGAGACCCAGAGGCAGGCCGGAGGCGATGCCTTTCGCCACGCACACGATGTCGGGTACGATCCCGGCCCACTCGAAGGCGAACATCTTACCGGTGCGGCCAGCGCCAGACTGCACTTCGTCAGCCACAAGCAGAATGCCGTGGCGGCGGGTAATCTCGCGCAGCTCCTGTAGGAACTCCACAGGGGCGGGGATGTACCCGCCCTCTCCCTGAATCGGCTCGATGAAGACGGCAGCTACCTCCTCGGGCGTTGTCAGCCGCTTGAAGACGATATCCGTCAGGTAGTCCAGACATGCCTGGCCGCACGCCCCGCAGTCGAGGTCCTGCGGGCAGCGATAGCAGTACGGGAACGGAACGTGGAACACGCCCGGCATGGTTGGCGCGAAATACCTGCGATGCAGCGCCTTGCTCGCAGACAGCGACATGGCCCCCATCGTGCGCCCGTGGAAGGCACCGTGAAAGGCGATGAGATTGGGCCGCCGAGTCTTGTAGCGCGCCACCTTGATGGCCGCCTCGAGTGCTTCGGTCCCTGAGTTGCAGAAAAAGACCCGCTTCGGGAAATCGCCCGGCACCAGGGACGTGATCTTCTCCCCTAGCTCGATCTGGGGCAGATAGTAGAAGTCTGTTCCCGAGAAGTGAATGAGCTTGACTGCCTGCTCCTGAATCACCCGCGTGATCTCAGGGTGGCAGTGACCCGTGGAACAGGTGGCAATACCGGCCGCGAAGTCGAGGAGCTTGTTCCCGTCTACATCCCACACCCATACGCCTTGCCCACGCTCAGCAACGACTGGAGCATGCGGATCGCGCACGTAGGACTGGGATACGACATGGCTGTCCCGGGTCATGGCCTCCTTGCTCTTTGGCCCGGGCATCGGCGTCTTCAACTGGATCACCGTTGATCCTCCAGGGCTCTTGTGCTAGTGCGTCCCGACGACGGGCTGCCGCCGGTACTTATCCCCTTCTTCGATCAGCATGTGGGGGATCTCGTCTTTGATCGGGTAGCGGCGCCCGCAGTCCGGGCAAACCAACCAGTCTCCCTCCAGGCTCACCCTGCCACGTACTTGTCGTTCCTGTTCGTCATAGTCGCGCATGCAAGCAGGACAGCGCAAGATAGCCATCAGCTCGGCGCTAATCGGCATGGTGTCACCTCACGCGTAAGGTACATCACTCTCGGGCCTGCTCTCGCTCCTTCTTGGCCTGCTCGATGATGCCCTGCGCGATGTGCGCAGGCACCTCCTCGTAGTGATCATAAGCGATTGTGAACGTGCCGCGACCCTGCGTTCTGGAGCGCAGCTCAGTTGCGTAGCGCTGCACTTCGGCCAGGGGCGCCAGGGCAGAGATGTGGGCCATGCCGTGGATCTGGTCCATGCCCAGCACCCGTGCCCGCCTGGAGTTGAGATCACCGATGACATCGCCCATGTACTGCTCTGGTACGGCGACCTCCATGGTCACGATCGGCTCAAGCAGGACCGGGTTCGCCTCCAGCACTCCGCTCTTCAGGGCCTCCCTGCCGGCGATCTTGAAGGACATCTCTGACGAATCCACTTCGTGGTACTTGCCATCATACAGCACAGCCCGCAGGTCGGTGAGGGGATAGCCAGCGATGACACCCTCCGCTGCTGCTTCGCGCACTCCCTTCTCGACTGCCGGAATGAAGTTCTTGGGCACCGCGCCGCCCACCACTTCTTCGGTGAACTCCACGGTATTCGATCCTCTGGGCAGCGGTTCCAGCCGGATGTAGACCTCGCCAAACTGACCGTGCCCGCCGGTCTGTTTCTTGTGTCGGTAGTGCGCCTGCACTTTCGACAGAATCGTCTCCTTGTACGGCACCTTCGGCACCGACAGCACAACCTCGGCGCCGAATTTGCGCTTCATGCGCTCGACGGCGACATCCACATGGCTTTCGCCCATGCCTTCCATGATTGTCTCGCCTGTATCGGGATCCCGGCGCACCCGCAGGGTCGGGTCTTCTTCTGCCATGCGCTGAAGGGCCTGCCCCATCTTGTCAAGGTCAGCCTTCGTCTTGGGCGACACAGCCGCCGAGAAAGCTGGCAATGGGAACGTCATACCTGGCAGGACAATGGGCGCGTCCTTTGCGCACAGAGTATCGCCTGTCCCCGTCTCGGACAGCTTGGCCACTGCGCCAATATCCCCCGCGCCGAGCTGCCCTGCCGGTTCCTGGTTCTTGCCCCGCATAATGAAGAGCTGGCCCAGCCGTTCCTCCGCGCCCTTGTTCGCGTTCAGGACGCGGGAATCGGAATGGATGATACCAGAGCAGACACGATAGTATGTCAGCTTGCCCACG
>DAOUCN010000031.1:0-11487 GCA_034431995.1 Chloroflexota bacterium
GTGCGCACCCTGCTGACCTATCCGGAGGACTCCGCAGGCGGCATCATGACCACGGCTTTCATCGCCATTCGGCCTGACCTTACGGCAGAGCAGGCCATCAAGATCTTGCGTGAGACCGCCCACGAGGCGGAGACCATCTTCTACGTCTATGTGACCGACGACGAGAATCGCCTCTTGGGTGTGCTATCATTGCAGAGCCTGGTCTTGGCTCAGCCAGAGACGCCCATCACGCAGATCATGCACCGCCGCATGGTCTCAGTCAGGCCGCAGGACAGCCAGGACGAGGTAGCCGAGGTCATCGCCAGGTACAACCTGCTGGCCGTACCTGTGGTAGACGATGAACAGCGGCTGCTGGGCATCGTCACCGCCGACGATGCCCTGGACAAGATCATCCCCACGGCCTGGAAGAAACGGCTGCCTCGGCTGTTTGGCTAGGCCGATGAGGGCATCCTGCTACTGGTCACGTCGTTGCTCCATGCGATGATCGTCAGCCAGACCCCGAATGGTGTCTGTTGCCAGTTATGCTGGTGGTCCTGCTGTGGCTGATCAACGATCGCAGGCGCCTCGATACCTTCGTCAACGGTCGCGTGGTCAACGCCGTCTGTTTGCCGGTCGTGGCGGCGCTCATCCTTCTGACCGCGATCATGCTGGTGACGAGCCTCTTTCCCGGTCTGCCCTGAGGCGCAACTACACAGCGAGGAGACAGGCCATGTCCGGCTTTCTCACTGGTAGGAGGCGTATTCTGGTCTGGCTGTCCATCATGGGGCCGGGGGTTGTCGCGGCATCGGCAGGCAACGATGCCGGCGGCATCGCCACCTACAGCTCCGTGGGCGCCAGCTACGGCTATGATATGCTGTGGATGCTGTTCATCATCGCCTTCAGCCTAGCCATCGTGCAGGAGATGTGCGCCCGCATGGGGGCGATGACGGGCAAGGGCCTATCCGATCTCATCCGTGAGCAGTTTGGTGTGCGCTGGACGGCCTTTGCCATGCTAGTGCTGCTGGTGGCCAATTCCACCGTAACGATGTCGGAGTTCTCGGGCATCGCGGCGGCCATGGAGATCTTCGGGGTGAGCCGCTACCTAGCCGTACCCGTGGCGGCAGTGGGCATATGGTGGATGATCGTCAAAGGATCGTACCGGCGAGCGGAAAGGGTGTTCCTGGGGCTAGCGCTGTGTCAGTGGGCATACGTGCTGGCGGCCATGATTGTGGGGCCTAACTGGGTGTCGGTGGGACGGGCAGCGTTCGTGCCGTCCTTCCGCGCCGAAGCACCGTATATTCTGCTATTGATCGGCGCCATCGGTACAACTATCACGCCCTGGATGCAGTTCTACCTCCAGTCTTCCATCGTGGACAAGGGCGTCCGCATTAAGACCTATGCTTACACACGCCTGGACGTGTACGCGGGGGCGGTAGCTGCAGTGATTGTGCAGTTTGCGATCATCATCATGGCAGGAGCCACACTGCACCAGCACGGAATCCGGATTCAGGCTGCAGAAGATGCTGCGCTCGCTCTGGCGCCCTTGGCGGGTGCTCACGCTGGTGTCCTGTTCTCAGCGGGGCTGCTGGGGGCATCGGTGCTGGCTGCTGTCATCCTTCCACTCTCCACGGCATACGCGGTGTGCGAGGCATTTGGCTTTGAGCATGGGGTAGATCGCAGCTTCGCCGAAGCACCGGTCTTCTATGTCCTCTATACAGCTCTCATTGTCCTCGGTGCGGGTGTTGTCCTGCTGCCCAACGTGAGCCTGATCAACATCATGCTGCTGTCTCAGCAGATCAATGGCATCTTGCTCCCCATCGTCCTGGTCTTCATGCTGGCCCTGGTGAACAATCGGCGCATCATGCGGCAGCACGTGAACGGCAGGTTGCAGAACATCCTGGGCTGGGGCACAGCTATCGGCCTGATTGTGCTGACGGTGCTGCTCATGGTGACGACGGCGTTTCCGGGGCTGCTATAGGGGCGACGGAGGCGGCAGGAGCCAAGCACTCCGTCACGCCAGCAGGCCTGGCATAGCGATTCCACGTGGGCGAGTCCTCGTGGGGCAACTTTCCATACCTGCCGCTCTTCTATTGGTTTGTCCACGATCAAACAGGAGCGGTGAGGTGAACACGCGTGCCGCCGCCGGGTGTGGATGTGAGGGTGAACTGGGCGCCAATCAACTCGGCTCTCTCCCTCATCCCGCGCAGGCCCAGGCCGCGGGCCGATGCCAGATCGGCAGGGCGGTCGGCGGGCACAAAGCCGACCCCGTCGTCTGTCACTTCGAGGTCCACCTGCCCTTCCTGGAAAACCAGATGCACCACAACGTGGCGGGCCCGGGCGTGGCGCCGAACGTTGGAGAGGGCTTCCTGGACGATGCGAAAAAGCGACAGCTCCACCTCTGGCTCCAGCCGGCGTATCTCGCCACGCACGTCCAGACAGGCATCCAGATGGTGTTGCTGCATCAGGTCGTCTGTTAGCCATTCCAGGGCTGGCACCAAACCGAGGTCATCGAGGAGGGAGGGCCGCAGGTCGCGGCTGAAGCGGCGCACGTTGCGGAGCGTAGCCTCGGCGAGAGACCGCGTTTCCTCCAGCCGGCGGCGAGGGTCTGGTCGGTCTTCCACATCCAGGAGCAGAGCGTCCAGGTTGCGAACCAGGGCCACCAGGGACTGAGCCGTGTCGTCATGAAGCTCCCGGGCCACCCTCTTGCGTTCCTCCTCAAGGGCCCGGGTCACCAGGATCATGTAGTCCCGCATCTCGCTGCGTCGCTCCTCCGACAGACGTAACTCCTGGCTGCGGCGGGCTATCTCCTCGCGCAAGTGAACCTGGCTGGTGATATCCCGGGCGATCCCTTGCTGGCCAATGACTACACCGTCCTTCACGAGGCTGGCGACGCTGATGGCCAGGTAGGCCAGACTGCCGTCGGCACGAGGAATGGCCAGTTCGTACATGGCGGTGTACTGGGGCGAGGCCAGGGAGCGATGAAGATGCTCCATAGCTACCCCGCCGCCCGCCTCGCCCAGCAGGGCCAGGACAGGACGGCCGGTGAGGGCCGCGGGCGCGTAGCCCAGTATGGTCTCCACGCGCTTGCTGACGAAGGTCAGGAGTCCCTCCCTATCCAGGGAGAAGATGATGTCGGTCGCGTTTTCAGTAAGGAGGCGGTATCGCTCTAGAAGCTCCGCTTCCCTGGCCTTCTCCTCGAGCAGGCTGGTGCCACGGGCCAGGTACTCGGAGACGCGGGATGTAGCATCGGTAGGGACACGCTGGTCAGCCTCGGCAGCGGGCATGATGTGGAAGGTGCAACAGGCGTCGCCGCGAGCAGTGCAGGTGGCCTCATCACAGACGATGTCTGGACGAGTGGTGATGAGTTGCATGATAGCTGCGAGGACGCCAGCAGAGTAATCGCACACCGGCTGCTCGCTGCCCTCATGGTGGAAGCCGAAGGCCCAGCCCTCAAAGGCATCGGGAGCGGAGATGGTGGCTCTGCCGGCCGCGAGGTCCAGGCTATCGACCCGGAAATGGCCGAAGCCGGCCTGGGTATACTCCTGCACCGCCGCGTGAAAGCCTGGCTCATCGCTAGCGATCTGCCTGCTGTCGAGGAGGGAGCCGATGACCGACCGTGCGCCTTGCACACCGGCAGCGTAGAGGGACTGGCGGGCGACGGCCGGCCCGGCCACCGCCTCGATCTCTCGGCGCAGGCTATAGAAGCCGCCCGCAATATCCAGCAGACAGGTACGTGCTTGGCCGACCCGCAGCCAGGCGTCACTGCGTTTGGGATCTGCGCGGCGGCGGGGCGGATGCTTCCTGGAAGACATAATCACCTCCCGCGCCATTATACCATCTGGCGTTGTGATTGGGAAGGAGTCGAAGATACGCCACTCGATTCCGGTGACTATCGGCGAGGGCGAGAGACCGCCGGCCCTGCCCGTGACGACCGTGCAGCAGCCAGCCGACCATGTACAGAGGGACTGGATGGCGCTCCACCCGAAACAGGTGACAAGAGAATGTGGCGTCTGTCACGGCGAGCTGAAGTACAGCCCGAAGCCCGAGGTCAACGATCAGAGTTTCTGCGCCAACTTTGCCTGCCACGGCAGAGGCTGGGCCAAATACGTGAGGCTGATTGACGTGCCCAGGGTGGAAGGGTGTGCCACAACATCGGTGGGCTGAAGCCCATGCCAGATGATCACAAGGGGCGCACGAACGATGCCTATCAGGTATGCCACCAGGTGGAGAGGTGACGCGGAGACGCGGGGATGCGAAGACTCGGAGGGCTGGGGCGCAAGGCTCCGGCCCGCTGGCGCGTATGCTGGCAGTGAGAGTGTCAAGGTATTGCTGTGTTAGGCTTGCCTTGACGCCCGGACGCATTCCCTTGTCTTGACGGCACGCGGGCAGGAGTGCTATACTGCCATCGGCGGCGGGTGAGCGCACATAAGCCTGCTGCGGGGACGTATCATGGCTGACCTCGCTGTCGAGATCTGTGGACTGCGCTTCGCGAATCCCGTCCTGCCGGCTGCCGGGCCGACGGTGTGGAATGGTGAGGCGATGCTCGCCTGCGTTAAGGGCGGGGCCGGCGGCATCGTGAGCAAGACGATCTCAACAACCGGTGCCATCGTCCCTCAGCCGTGCATGGCTGAGGTCGGCCGCGCCAGCATGCTCAATACCGAACTGTGGGCCGAGTATCCGCCGGAGCAGTACATTGAGCATGAGTATGCCATCGCCCGCCAGGCGGGCGTCCCCCTCATCATCAGCCTGGGCTACACGTCTGACCAGGTGGCAGCCCTCGCTCCCCGTGTCCGCCCCTTTGCCGATGCCCTGGAGCTTTCCACCCACTACGTGGGCGATGACCCGCGCCCGATGCAGGAGGCGGTGCGCGCTGCCAAACGGGCGGTGGATGTTCCTGTCTTTGTCAAAATAAGCCCCTTCCGCGATGTCGTGTCTGGGGCGCGAGCTGCACTGGCCGCCGGGGCCGACGGGCTGGTAGCGGTGAACTCCTATGGGCCGTGCTTTGGCATTGATGTCGAGACGGGTATGCCCCTGATGGGCAGCAAGGAGGGGTACGGCTGGCTCTCGGGTGCGGGACTCAAGCCCCTGGGCCTGCGCTGCGTCTACGATATTGCCCAGATCACCGACAAGCCCATCTTCGGCGTAGGGGGGATCAGCCACGGGTTGGACGCCATTGAGTACATGATGGTGGGGGCCAGCGCGGTGCAGGTGTGCACGGCAGGTATCCTGCGCGGGCCGGAGGTGTACGGCCGCATAGCACATGAAATGGGCGAGTGGCTCGACAAGCACGGCTATCACTCGGTGCAGGCAATCCGTGGGATGTCGCTGCCGGAGGAACGCGGATGAACGCGGAAGGTGCGCGGATGGCTGCAGATGGTAGTCAGAGGGTGGGTGTGAGATGAGGCAGGCGGTCGGCTTCCAGCCGGCGATCTTTCCAGAACTCACGGCGAGATTTCCGTCCACGCGCTACCAGGGTAGCAAGGCCAAGATCGTGGACTGGATATGGAAGAACATCGCTCATCACCTGCGTGAATACTTGAAATGGCGTTCTCTCGCTGGTGACCAGAGGGCAGAGAACGATGGCTGACCTGGGCACGCTCATAGGTTCATTCACCCTCGTTTCTCCCATGATGGCGGCGGCGGGGCCACTGACGGAGACGGGGGAGGGGATGGCTGCCTGCGCGGCAGGCGGCGCGGCGGCGATAGTGGCGCGCACGGTATCGGTTGCGCCGGCGCCAGCCGTGGCCGGGCCGGGGCACGCAGAGGTACGGGGCGTGCGCGGCGCGCTCTTGAGTATCGACACCTGGTCTGCGCTGCCTGTGGAGCGGTTCGTGGCACAGGAATACCCCACGGCGAAGGCTGCTGGCGTGCCTCTGGTGGTCAGCCTCGGTTACACGGCGGAGCACATCCGCCGTTTGGCTCCCTTGGTGCGGCCCTTCGTTGACGCGGTGGAGCTTTCGACCCAGTTCCTGGCTGACGATCCCGGCCTGATGGCGGACGCCGTGACTGCTGCAAAGGCGCTGCTGGATGTGCCCGTCTGGGTGAAGCTGACGGTGCTGGGGAGGGATGCGGTGGCCTGGGCGCGGGCGGCGAAGGAGGCGGGAGCGGATGCGGTGGTGGTCATCGGCCCCTTTGGGCCCTGCCTGGGCGTGGACGCTGAGAAAGGCCGTCTGCAATTCCCGTCCACGGGCGGCTACGCCTGGCTTACCGGTACAGCTATCAAGAACATCGCCCTGCGCTGTGTATGGGACATCGCACGTAACGTGGATATTCCTGTGATCGGCTGCGGCGGCATAGCCCGTGGTACCGACGCCGTTGAGTTCCTCATGGCTGGGGCCACGGCGGTGCAGGTGTGTACGGCGGCCGTTCTGCAAGGGCCGCAGGTCTTCGGCAAGATAGTCTATGAGCTTAACGCCTGGCTCGATACCCATGGCTGGCAGTCGGCGGCAGACCTGCGGGGCTATGGCCTGCGACGCATACAGGAACGTCCCGTTCGCACCACGCACCTGCCGCCCGCGCTCGATGTATCTCTGTGTATCGGCTGCGAGATCTGCACGGTCTCATGCGTCTACGGCGCTTTGGAAATGGTGGGCGAGCGCAAGCGCCAGGGCTATCGGGTGCGCGTGATCGAGGATCGCTGCTGGGGTTGCGGCATCTGCGCGACCCGCTGTCCAACCAGGGCGCTGCGGATCGCCGGTGTAAGCCTGGTATGACATGGAGTCGGCGCGGATCGAAAAAAAGAACACGCAATACGCAACATGCGTTTTCCTGGTGCGTGTTTCGTCTGGGAGGAAGGAGCAAGGTGAAAGTCGCCCGCAACATTTTTGAGACCATCGGCAATACCCCCCTGGTGCGGCTTAACAAAGTGACGGCTGGCCTGAAGCCCCAGATCCTGGCCAAGCTGGAGTTCTTCAGCCCCAGCGGCTCGCTCAAGGATCGTATTCTCTACCGCATGGTGGAGGCCGCCGAACGCCGGGGAGAGCTGAAGCCTGGTATGACCATCATTGAGGGGACGACCGGCAACACGGGTGTGTCCACCGCTATGGTGGCTGCCGTCAAGGGCTATCGCTGCGTGATTGTCATGCCCAAGGGGATGAGCCTCGAGCGGCGCAAGACTGATCTGGCCTACGGCGCAGAACTCGTGCTCACCCCTGGCGGCGAGAGCGATGTGGACCTGGTGCTGCAGAAGGTGAACGAGATGATGGCGGCAGAGCCGGGCCGCTACTGGAAGGTCGGCCAGTTCGAGAATCCGGACAATTCGCAGGCCCACTACGAGACGACGGGCCCCGAGATTTGGGAACAGACCGATGGCACGGTGGACTGCATTGTCCTCTCGCAGGGTACGGGCGGGACGATCACCGGCGTGGCCCGCTTCCTGCGGGAGAGGAAGCCCGGGGTCAAGGTCTATGCCGTAGAGCCTGCAGAGTGTCCGTTGCTGTCGCGGCGACAATGGGGCACACACAAGATCGAGGGCATTGGCGACGGCTTCATTCCACCCGTGCTCGACGTGACCCTGCTGGACGGCGTGGTGCTCACGACCTCGGACGAGTCCATCGCCATGGCCAAGCGTTTGGCACGAGAGGAAGGCATCTTCTGTGGCATCTCGTCGGGCTGCAACGTGGCGGCGGCCATCAAGATTGCCCGCAAGCACCCAGAGCTGGGCACGATTGTCACCCTGATCAACGACAATGGCCTGCGCTACTTCTCCACCGAGCTGTGCGGCGAGACGGTGGAGTTGGACTCGCCTGAGCGCGAGCATCCGATTGACCCCCGTACCAGCGCCTTGCTGGACGAGTACCAGCCGAGATGGGAGATCGTGCAGTAGCAGCGGGTGGGGGAACGCGGATCGGCGCAGAAAGAGCGCGGATGCTCGCGGCTCTTTCCTTGAATTCGCGCCGAAGCCCGTCTCAAACGCAGAGGCTTTGGCCAAACGTTAGGTACGTAGTCGCGGTAGAGCGGAGGATGGTATGCAGATTCAATGGATTGGGACACCGAACTTCGGCTACCCCGATGGCAGCCCCGGACGCAACGGCCATCGGCCGTTCGCCATCGTGATGCACATCGCCGAAGGCAGCCTAGTAGCCTGTGATCACTGGTTCAACAGCCCACATAACCAGAATAGCTCGTCACACTACTGCGTGGGCAAGCGGGGCGAGATACACCAGTATGTCCGAGAAGAGGACGCGGCCTGGTGCAACGGCCCTGTCAACAGGCCATCGTGGCCGCTATTGATTCCAGGGGTTAACCCCAACCTGTATACCATCTCCATTGAACATGAGGGCTACTCCGGTG
This sequence comes from Chloroflexota bacterium, assembly GCA_034431995.1. Taxonomy (GTDB): domain Bacteria; phylum Chloroflexota; class DTOL01; order DTOL01; family DAOUCN01; genus DAOUCN01. The sequence goes on from DAOUCN010000031.1 coordinate 8,272, forward strand.
AGCCGTGGAGCGAGGAGATGTTCCAGACGGACATCTGGCTCATTCGCCAGATCGCCCAGCGCTGGCAGATCCCCTTTGACCCCGATCACATCATTGGCCACTACCGCATTGACAGCGTGAATCGTGCTCGCTGCCCGGGCACCGGTCTGCCCTGGGATCGCCTGTTCGCAGACTTGCAGGAGGGCATCCCCCTGGAGGAGCAGGTGGCGCACCTACAGGCGCGGCTGAGCGAGCTTGAGGCCAAGTTGTCTAGCATCGGGCGGCTGGTCAAACTGGCAGACGACGAGCAGGTCTATCTTCTCAAGAGCGGCGTCCTCTATCCTATTGCCAACCAGCAAACGCTGGACAGGCTGTACTCGCCGTCGTTGGTCGAGACCGTCACTCCGGCTGAGCTCACTGGCTTGCCTGGTGGTGACACGATCGATCTCTTTGCATAGGACTCGGGCATCGGGTATCGGGCTACTCGAACCCCGAACCCCGAAACCCCAGCGGGAGGTGCCGCATATGTTGCCGAATCTAACCGAATACCATAAGCCGAAAGACCTGGCAGAGGCGCTGCGTTTGCTGCGGCGACGGAGTGTACGCACCGTGCCCTTGGCCGGCGGGACGGGCCTGCTCGCGCGCCGCGACCCCACGGTGCAGGCGGTGGTAGACCTCAGCGGCCTCGGCCTCAGCTACATACGGCGGCAGGGCGAGAGCTTGCACATCGGCGCCATGACCACGTTGCAGGCGGTGGCTTCATCGCCAGTCCTGGCCGCCTTCGCCGGCGGGCTGCTAGCCCAGGCGGCGCGCCAGACGGCGACACGGCCCCTGCGCAACGTGGCCACGGTGGGGGGCACCATCGTCTCATCTGGCCCGGCCACCGAATTGGTGGTGGCGCTGGTCGCGCTGGAGGCAGTCATTGTGTCGCCCGAAGGCGATACGATGCTCGTTGAAGAGTTGCTGCAACGTGGCATGTTGCCACGATCGTGGGGTGTTGTCCTGCACGTGAGCGTGCCCCTGGCGGCAGGGCGACGGCAGGCGGCGCTGCTGCGGGTGGCTCGTCTGCCAACCGATCAGGCCATCGTTAACGTAGCCGCAGTGCTCGAAGCGCAACGTGGAGTCTGCAAGGCAATTGGCCTGGCGGCAGGTGGCGTAGCAGTGAAGCCGGTGCGGCTGACAGCGGCCGAGAGGGTGCTTGTGGGCACATCGCTGTCGCCGGATGACCTGGACGTGGCCATCACGGCCCAGGAGGTGGAGCTCTCCCCGCCGTCGGACATCCTCGGCAGCAGCGAGTACCGGCGGGAGGTGCTGGGCGTGCTGGTGCGGCGGGCCATCCAGCACTGCCTGGTGCAGGCGCAGCATCAGTAGCGTGTGGAGTGTCCTCTCTTGGGCAGGGGGACTTGCGTGGTACTGCTACCGTCCATCGCGGAACTGCTATTCTGAGGAGCGTCGTGTGCAACAAAGACTGTCTCGCTGCCATGGCCGAGACGCTTCGCCGCTCTACGGGGAGCCGAAGAGCAGCCCGGTTGCAAAGAACACTCCCCACGCAGAAACTCGTATGCTTCTAGGGTGGGCATGGTGCCCGACACCAGGGGCGGCGGGTATGATCCCCGCCCTACGTGGCAGCCAGTTTCTGCCCCGCGCATACCGGCAACGGGGCGGTATGGGGTTCTCAGAGTGACATTCCTGGTCAGTACGGTAGTAGTAGAAGCATGAGATATGACAGGCGACAGGCAAGCAGGAAGGGGCAAGGGCGCTGGCCTAAGGGAAGCGCGGCGAATAGCCGCGATTCTGAGCCGAGCCGCCCCGCGTAGGGTCATTCTCTTCGGCTCAGTGGCCACGGGCGCGGCGAGTGCTGAGAGCGATATCGACTTGTGCGTGCTCGTGGATAGCTACGATGGCCGTCCCGCTTTTCGTCTTGAGCAGGACTTCTACAAGCTGCTGCTTGCTCAGCGCTACGAGTTCCCTGTGGATGTTGATATGCGTGTCTACACAGTGCGCGATTTTCAGGACAGGGTGGAACGGGGCGATCCGTTCTTGAGGCAGATCGCATCAGGGGTGGTGCTCTATGAGCGAGAATTGGATGCCGAGCGCGGGGATGAATCCCGCTTCTAATACTACTACTTCGCTTTGTCATTCTGAGGAGCGGAGCGACGAAGAATCTCACGCTGGGACGTGTTACCACCCCGAAGGGGAGATTCTTCGCTCGCACAGAACGCTCGCTCAGAATGACCGATCCGCTAAGCGAAGCAGTAGGACTAATCTCTATCACGATTGGGATGACGGCTAGAAGCCGACGCCAGTCGCGTGTACGCGCTGGCCCATCTGCCGCATGAACAGAGAGCACGGGATGCGTTCTGGTGTGGATAGCGGCGCGGTGCGGAGGCCTGTCAGGCTATGCGCATGGTTGGGGTTGCGAGGAGAGGCATGATGAGAATCAATCTGACGATCAACGGTGAACCCAAAACGCTGGCCATTGCGCCCGGCGACCGGTTGCTGGACGTGCTGCGGCGGGAGGGGTATTTCGGCGTCAAGCACGGCTGCGATGATGGGACATGTGGCGCCTGTGCCGTCCTGGTGGACGGCATGGCCGTGAACTCGTGCGTGCGCCTTGCCGCCCAATGTGACGGTGCGATCATCACCACCGTCGAGGGCCTGGGTACACCTGCAAGTCTACACCCCTTGCAGAGGGCGTTCATTGAGCACGGGGCTATCCAGTGCGGCTACTGCACGCCGGGCCTGATCATGGCCGCTGCCTCGCTGCTGGCGCAGAATGCAGATCCGACGGAAGCCGAGGTGCGTGACGCCATTGCCGGCGTCCTCTGTCGCTGTACGGGCTACAAGAAGCCGGTGGAGGCGATCCTGGCGGCCGCAAGGGAAATGCGCACCGGTCGCGGCCGACCAGCAGAGGGGAGCCCCCGACTAGCGCCCTACCCTCCCTTCTGGCGGCCGGAGGAAGGCATCGGTAGGTCGGGCATGGTGCCCGACGAGACCGAACGCCCAGGTAGGTCGGGCATCTTGCCCGACGAAACCGCCGGCAGGACCGGGTCCGAAACCCTGCGGGCCGTGGGGGTCGAACAGGCCGCCCTGGTCGCGCCACAATTGCGCGTGGTGGGCAAGGCGCTGCGCAAGGTGGACGGGGCCAAGCTGGCCTCCGGCCGCCCGGCCTTCACCGACGATGTTGACCTGCGCGGTATGCTCTACGGCAAGCTGCTCTTGAGTCCGCACGCCCAT
>DAOUCN010000032.1:0-3486 GCA_034431995.1 Chloroflexota bacterium
ATACGCACATCCACTAGCACACCCATCCAGCCGAACACCGCCCAGAAGCTCTTGAAAGTCATGGCCAGAAAATGCCGCACCGCCTCCACGCTCACCTCGGTGCGCGGCTGGCCCAGAACAACCTCGGCGTGGCGCCGGAAGACGAGAACATCCAGGTTGCCGTAGGTCAACGCATTCCGCACAAACCACCAGCCCCCCACCAGGAGCGACACGCCCAGCACAGAAGCCATTGCCACGGTGGGGTCCCGCAGCCGATTCTTGCCAGTCAGCGCCCATCGCCCTGCCTCTGCCGCAGCGAGAATGATGATCGCTACGTACGTGCTCACCTTCGTCAGATAGGCCAGCCCCAGCAGAATGCCTGCCGTGATCACGTAGCGCCCATCGGCCGGGTCGCGCAAACGTCGGATCGCCACCAGCATGACCAGACTCAGCACCAGCTCTGCCAGCACATCGTTGTTTGCCGCCGCGCTCATGGCCACATGCTGCGGAATGAATGCCACCAGACCCGTCGCCACCAGTGGCACGATCGCCTGCTGCGGGAATATCTCTCGGCCAATGGCGAAAACAACGAGCAACACCAGCCCGCCAAGAACGACCGACATGAGGCGCAGGGCCAGCACACCGCCCGCGGGACTCGGCGACAACAACGACAGGAAGACAGCTCCGATGGCGTAGTAGAGCGGCGGCTGCCAGGCTTCGTAGCGTATGAGCGAGATGTCGGGGGCGCCTGCGAACTTGCTCCCCTTCAACCGCTCTAGTAGATCTTGGTCATAGTCGCCAGGCTGGAGGACGGGCAATCTGCCCGTGGCCGCGATCTCCCGCGCGTAGTTGTAGTGCGCCGGCTCATCAGGCGTTTGCCATGGCGGCGTGAGGAGGGCATAGGCCAGCGCAAGAACCGCATACACGACGATGATCGCAAGCAACGCCCTGAGCCAAAAGCGCCGCTCCACGTCCTCCGCTTGTCCTGGCACTGGTTGGCCCGGCCTATAAGCGCTCGGTGTATCCATCGTGACAATTCGCTGCGGTGCGCATAACGCCTTTCACAGGAGGAGCGCCTCGACCTGCCGATCTGGCACTCTCCTGCTCCCCTGGACAACTCGCCGCTTGCGCAGCATCCTCCGTAACTGCCCCAGAGCAGCTATTTGCCCCGCTAGTCGGGCACGCGCCGCCGGCTCACGCAGGTGGCGCAAGCTCTCTAGCGCGTATCGCAATTGGGCTAGCACGATGCGCGGCCAGTATTTCCGTAGGAGAGACGCCGGCATGTTCTTGACGATCACGCTAATGAAGTTGCGCCCGCAGTAGTAGCTGGCGACGGGGCCAGCGCCGGTGGCGCTCAACTTGTGATACACAATGGCGGTGGGCACGAAGATGCAGGAATACCCCGCCAATTGCGCCCGAAACCCCAGGTCCACGTCTTCGCAGTAGCCCACGAAATCCTCATCCAGCAGTCCGATGTCGTCCAACATACGCCGGCGGTAGGCCGCGGCTGCCGCGCAGGGAGAGAAGACCCAGCGGTCGTGGTCGTATTGTCCCCGATCCTCCTCCCAGACGCCCCGGTTGCCGGGCACCCCGTCCCGCCGGTAGACATCCCCCGCGGAATGAATCACGCCGCGCCGATCAAAGAGGAGGAGCTTGCTGGCGGCCATGCCTGCCTCTGGATGGGCATGGAGTGCCTTGTGCAGCTCCTCGAGCCAGGCAGAGTCGGCCTCGGTGTCGTTGTTCAGCAGCACGATGACCTCGCCCAGGGACGTGGCGATGCCGGCGTTCACCGCTCCACTGAAGAAGCGATTCTCTGCCAGGGGCACGATGCGTATCTCCGGGTACTGCTGGCTTACCAGATCGCGCGAGCGGTCGGTCGAGGCATTGTCTACAACGATGGTCTCGAAGTCTCTGAAGGTCTGGCGTCGCAGTGCATCCAGGCATGTCGGCAGGTGGCGCTCCCCGTTCCAGTTCGGGATGATCACCGAGAAAGTCGGGGTCGGCGACGCCCGCTCGGCAGGCAATGAAGACACGGCGCTTTCTGTGCTCATACCCTCGTGCCTTCTTCAGCGACCGCCTGCAGCCAGGAACTGCTCCAGGGCTTCCTGCCAGGGGCGCAGGGTGACGCCCAGGGCCGCTCCGCAGAAGTTGTGTAGCACAGAATACGGAGGCTTGACGGACACGCCGCCAAATGCCGCCATGGTCGTCGGTTTTAGTGGCACATGCCCACGCCCTGTCAGGTCGAGAATACGCCGCGCCCAGTCAAAGCGGGAGCACTCGCCGCTGTTTGTGAAGTGATAGATGCCATAGACGGGGTGCCGAATCAGGGCTGCGATCGCTGCCGCCAGGTCCGGGGCAGAGGTGGGGGTCGCTACTTCGTCGGTGACGACGGCTACCTCGCCGCGTTGATCTGCCAGCGTCGTGATCTTGTGGACGAAGTTGCTGGTTCCCTGGCCGTATAGCCAGGCCGTGCGCACGATATAGAAGCGCCGGCAAAGGGTCTGTACGTACCATTCGCCTGCCAGCTTTGAGCGGGCATAGGCATTGAGGGGATGCGGTGGGTCAAGCTCGCGATACGGTACAGTCTGGCGACCGTCAAAGACCTCGTTGGTGGAGATGTGGACGAGGGCGATATTCATCTCGTCGCAGATGAGGGCAAGGTTGCGCGCTCCCCGGGCGTTAACACGATATGCAAGGTCGGGATTGCGTTCACAGCCGGCCGTGTCAGTGTAGGCGGCGGCATTGATCACGATCTGGGGCTGGACAGCGAGCACCGCGCACCGCGTCCTCTCATAGTCGGTGATGTCCAGCTCCGGCAGGTCCCCGCCCCCGACGGTGCTTCCGGCCAGGACATCGGTCAGGGCGCGCCCCAGTTGCCCACGACTTCCGGCAAGGAAAATGCGTGTCGGCGACTGCCTATAGTCCACAACGGGCATGTGTTCACCCTGTGGCGTCATCTGTCCTGAAGCGGGTCTGAACGTGCACGAGGCGGTGACGAGGAGTCGCTGAGGTTGCCTACCTGGTGGCCCAGCGTCCTATCGCCGGATGAGAAGAAGAGCAGATAGAGGGCAAGTATGGCCGTACCGACGCTGATGGAGCTATCGGCGACGTTGAAGATGGGCCAGAACTTGACGTCAACGAAGTCAACCACATAGCCGTAGCGGAGACGATAGACCAGGTTACCGAATGCGCCACCCAACTGCATGCCCAGGCAGACGGCCACGACGGGATTGGGCTGGGGAGCGGCGCGCAGGTAGGCGATGATAATGGTGATGACGACGATGGCGATGGCAGTGAAGAACAGGTTCTGGTTGTGAAGGATGCCAAAGGCCCCACCCGTATTCTGGATGTACGTGAGGCTAACATACGGCTCCAGCCAGGACACAGGGTTCCAGGGCTGATTGAGCGGCAGATGCGTGGATACCAGGTGCTTGGTGACGAGGTCGAGGACGAAGACGACTAGGGCGACGACGCCGATGACGAAACCGCGGCCCCGCACCTATCTCT
>DAOUCN010000033.1:0-6762 GCA_034431995.1 Chloroflexota bacterium
GCCCGGCCCGGCCGGAGCCCAGTGCAGGGCGACGCCATTGCCCTCGATCAGGCGCTCGCCCAGGAAGCCATCGTCCACCCGCTGGAAGACGCGATAGGCAGGCGTCGCGCCCAGGGCAACACCTAGCAGCACCGGCACGCAGATGGCTGCCAGGTAATGCCACGCCGGTCTGTATTCCCTCCGTCCCACATAGAAGAGAACGCCAACCACGACCAGGAACAGCGTCACCGGCAGCCAACTCAAGACGTTGGCAAGCGTCCAGCCCGCGCTGCGCCCGCCTCCCGGCCGGTACTGCCAGAGGACGAACACCCCGAAGCCCAGACCGATGGCAGTGTAGACGAAGGCACCCAGGCGCGGCCAACGCAGGGCGACCAGGCACAGGCTGAGCATCACCCCGCCCGGCAGGAGGAAGAAGGCCCAGTCAAAGGCAGCATACCAGCCCTCGTGGAACATCTCCGGCACACCCCAGATCACCCACAGGCAGGTGATGAGAGTGCCCAAGGCCAGAGCCAGGCTGCCTGGGGACAGCATTCTCTTCATTGGTGACGCCTTTGTCCTACTGACCCCTGCGTAGGTCCGTAAACTCAGGAGCGGAAGGCCGACCCGAATGCGCTCGATTGAAATCGGCTTCTAATCCTACTGCTTGGCTTAGCGGATCGGTCATTCTGAGAGCGCGGGAATCGGATTCCGCTTCTAATCATCGTACCTTCCATGATACGGATTAGAAGCAGAATTCATTCTCGCGCATGTGATCGTCCATTCGCCGCGGGTTGCTAACAATCAAGCGCGGGAATCAATTCCGCTTCTAGTGCTACTGCTTCGCTTGGCGCATCGGTCATTCTGAGCGAGCGTTCTGCGCGAGCGAAGAATCTCCACTTCGGGGTGGTAACACGTCGCGGCGCGAGATTCTTCGTCGCTCCGCTCATCAGAATGACAAAGCGAAGTAGTAGTACTAATCCGCAGCACGTGCCATTGCGGATTAGAAGCGGACTTGAGTCCCGCGCTCCGCCACCATCCACAACCGCGAGTTTAGCGAGCAATGCAGAGATCAATAGGTCTTCGGTGGCTGATTCCCCGTCCTTTCTTCTTCGTCCCTCGTCGGCTACACGGCGAGGTCGCGCCGCTGGAAGGCGACGACGCCCACGATGAACAGGACAGCCGTCAGGCTAAGCAACACCGCAGCATGTCCCAGACGCAGGCCATGCTTGAGCGGGTCGGCGGCGATGTAGTAGTAGAAGGGCGAGAGCTTGCGGTAGGGCTTGAGGGCATCCACGATAGGGGCCAGGGAGTTGACGAAGTACGCCGCCACCGCCAGGGCGCCAGCGATGCCCATGGCCGTCCCGCGCTTGCCGGTGGCGCAGCCTACCACTAGGGCCAGCGTGCCAAAGGCAAGGGCCAGGAGGAGACAGCTCACGGTTGTCTCAGCCAGGCGGACGAGGCTGATATTCATATCCACAGCTACCGCGCCTATGGCCAACCCCAGCCACATGGCCGCCGCCAGCACCAGTGCGGCGACGATCATGGCCAGGAACTTCTCACTCACCGCGCGCCAGCGCGGCAGCGGATTGGCCAGGAGCATGTCCAGCGTGCCCCGCTCCTCCTCGCCAGCAATGGCGCCGCTGCCCTGGCCCAGGGTGAAGAGCAGGAAGATCACCGGTGCCATGAAGAAGAACAACTGGCTATGGAGGTAGCCCTCGGGGGACGTGAAATCGGTGATTTCGCCGACCAGCGTCTTGAGGAGAGGGTCCGGTATCTGCTCGATGAACTTGTTGATTTCTGGGATCTCACGCATGCTGGGATAGAAGGCAGCGAGGTAGAGGACAAGCCCCCCAACGCCGATGGCCCACCACAGGAGAGCGCGGCCCTGATCGCGCAGAGTCTTGAGGAAGACATTACGCAGCATGATTCTCACCTCGCCCGTAATAGGCCAGGAAGATCTCTTCCAGGCTCGGCTCTTGGCTAACCACGTTCACCACATGGAACTGGCCCGCCGCCTTGACCACCGCGTCCAGGTCTCCCACCACCGTGCACTGGAGCGTCGTATCCGCCACTTTCACGTCGCGCACACCGGGCAGGTGGGCGAACATCTCGTGCGGCACAGGCGCAGCGAAGTGTATCTCCAGCCGACGTAACGCCCGGCTCTTGAGCGCGGCGATGCTCTCCACGGCGATGAGCCGCCCCTCCCGAATGATGCCCACCCGGTCACAGACGCGCTCGACTTCGGGCAGGATGTGGGAGGACAGGAAGACCGTCTGCCCGTTGGCTTTGGCCTCGCTGATCAGACGGTAGAACTCCTGTTGGATGAGCGGGTCCAGGCCGGTGCTCGGCTCGTCAAGGATGAGGAGTTCCGGTTTGTGCATGAAAGCCTGAATCAGCCCGATCTTGTGCCGGTTGCCGTGGGAAAGGGCGCGGATACGGCGCGTAAGGTCACAGTCGAGCCGTTTGGCCAGGTCCTGGACAAAAGGCCAATCCACGCCGCCGCGCAGGTGGCTCATGTGGCGCAGATACTCGGCGCCGGTGAGGTTGTCGTAGAGGGCCAGCTCGCCAGGCACGTAGCCGATACGCCGGTGGATCCGGATGCTTTGCTGCCGCGTGTCCATGCCGAAGATAGTAGCGCGGCCGCGCGTGGGCCGGATGAAGTCCAGCAGGGTGCGAATCGTCGTCGTCTTGCCCGCACCGTTTGGGCCGAGGTAGCCGAAGACCTCGCCTGTCTGCACTTCCAAGGTCAGGTCAAGCACGCCCCGCTGCTTGCCATAGAACTTGGTCAGACCCAGCATCTGGATGACAATACCATTCTTCACCGTTCTGTCACTTCCTTGCCCTCTTGGGCGAACTACGGCCAATAGGTGGCTACCCTTTCCTCGTAACCTATCAGGTCGCGGGAATGGGCCACGGCCAGGGACATGGCGGCCAGGCCCTTGGTGGTGGAGAAGACGATGACCAGGGTGTCTTCTTGCCAGGGGGCGCGGGTCTTCTCGTCTCGGTAGCCGGCCCACAAGTCCACCACCTTCTGACCACGGTGATAGGCGCAACAGGCCGCGCCAAGCTCGCCGCGCTCGGCGAAGCTGCGCCGGAACTCGTCCTTCACGGCCTCGAAGCCAGGGGCAACGAAGCCATCAACCAGCGATGCTCCTGCGGTGGATGTGGACATTGATGCGGTCTCTCCTGCTCGCCGCACTGACGCGCAGCCGCGCTGACATTGTAGCTCACTGCCAGCGCCTGGTCAACTGCCTGGGGTGGTCGTCGGGGCCTATGCAAGACTAACGTGAACGCTGACGAACGCTGACTTGGCGCTGACCAACGCTGTCACGATGGTTCTGGATGGTCTCACGCCTACCCACGTAGCCAATGGCGAGCGGGATGCGCATGGCGGTCTCCAACGTGGTATGGTCCGATTCTCGATTGGTATGGTGATCGTAGCACACTCTTGCGCATCTGTATAGGTCCAATCGGCCAAGAAACATGCCAATCCATGAGTCCACTGCAAAAAGGATGCCGGAGTGCTGTCATCCTGCCTGCCCAGGGCAGGCAGGATGACATGGCCTTCTTGACCTTCTTGCAGTAGAGTCATCCATGCCCTTGACAACGGGAGGATAACTTGTTACCATGCCTGCGACAACCACCTGCTGCGCTCACCCAGGACGAGGGGCTATCTTGAAGGGCACGATTCCACACCCTGAGCTATACGACCTCCCCTTCCGCATCGAGGAATTCAACGGTATGCCCTACCGCCTTCTCGGCAGCTCTGGGCTGCGGGTCTCCAACGTGGGCCTGGGCCTGTGGAAGTTTGGCTATCCAGAGACGGGCGACGGCTCACGGGTGGACGAGAAGACGGCTATGGCCGTCTTCGATCGCGCCATCGAGCTGGGTGTCACCTTCTGGGACACGGCCAACCGCTACAACAACGCCTCCGGCAATTCGGAGCGGGTGATCGGCTCGTGGCTGGCGGCCAACCCCGACCAGCGGCGCAATGTGATCATCGGCACCAAGGTGTTCGGCGCCATGGATGGGCGCACGCCCAATCACTGCTGGCTCTCTCGTGCCAACATCCTTGATTCTGTCTATGCCTGCCTGGAACGCCTGCGCACTGACCACATTGATCTGCTCTATTTCCACGCCTATGACCCCGTCACGCCGGTGGAAGAGAGCATGGCTGCGGTAGAGGATCTGATGCAGCGGGATATGGTTCGCTATTTCGCCGTCTCCAACTTCACCGTTGATCAGGTGCGCCTCTATCAGGCCGTCCAGCAGAATCTCTCTGTCCGCTGCCGCATCGCGGCGGTCCAGAACAAGTATGACCTCCTCTTTGGCGAGCAAGGGGACAAGGCAGGGGTGCTGGACTACTGCGCCAGGAGCGGCGTCTCTTTCGTAGCCTGGAGTCCCCTTGCCCGGGGTCTGCTGACAGAGCGCTATCTGGACGTGAGCAAGGTTGGCCCCGGCGACCGGCTGTACGACGAGGGAGGCATGGGAAGGTGTACACCTGAGGTCGTGGAGAAACTACGGAGGCTGGCCGGGCTGGCCCACGAGTGGGGCCTGGAGTTGCAGCAGTTGGCCCTTGCCTATATGCTGGCCCTGCCGGGCATGGGACCTGTCATCCCTGCTGTCTCTGCGGTCAGGCAACTGGAATCCAACGCCGCCGCTGGTAAGGTCGTCCTCAGCGACGCCCAGAAGAGCCAGATACGGGCGGCGTTGGCAAGATAGAAGGGAGATAGACGTGCTACCAACCAAGATCGTCTGCATCGGCGCGGGGAGCGCCTCTTTTGGTCTCAATACCCTGGTGACGCTAATGCGCAGCACGCGCCTGCGGGGCAGTCACCTGGCCCTGGTGGACCGCAATGCCGAGACCCTGGCCGTGGTGGCCCGCCTGGCCCAGCGGATCAACCGAGAGTGGGATGCCCAAATGACCATCACATCCCACACCCACCATGCCGAGGCTCTGGATGGGGCCGCGTATGTCATCCAGTCCATCGAGGTGTCGCCGCGGGAAGAGCTGTGGCGCATGGACTACGAGATACCGCTGAAGTACGGGGTGCGCCAGCCCTACGCCGAGAACGGCGGCCCAGGGGCCTTTGCCCACGCCGCCCGCAACATCGGCCCGGTGATGGAGATTGCGCGGGATATGGAGAAGGTGTGTCCGCAGGCCTGGCTCATTAACTTCACCAATCCCATGATCCGTATCTGCGATGCTGTGGCCCGCTACAGCACGATCAAGGTAGTGGGGCTTTGCCATCAGTACCGGATTGGCTATGCCATGGTGGGCTTGATGCTGGCGGATGTCCTGGGGATCGAGGTGCCGCCTGGCTTCACGGACTGCCACGCCTCGCCGAGGACGAATGAGCCCCGGGCCAAGGTTGCCGACCAGGCGTTGAGGCTCATTACTTTGACGGCAGCGGGGGTCAATCACTTCTCGTGGATGCTGGACGTGCGGGAGAAAAAGACCGGCAGAGACCTCTATCCCCTCTTCGCGGAGCGTTGGGCAGCCTATGACCTCACCTTCGAGCCACTTACTCGCCGCGTCTATCAGGCCTTTGGCATCTTTCCCATTCCCGGCGACGAACACCTCTGTGAGTATCTGCCCTGGTGTAGCGATCCCGTCACCAGGCCCTGGGAGAAGTACGACATCAGCCTGTACGACTGGGACATCTGGAGCCGGCGGCGGGATGAGCGGAGGGACAGAATGGCGCTGCTTGGCGCTGGGCAGGGGAGCATTGACGACCTGCGCCATGTGGAGAGTGAGGGGGCGGCGGAGATGGTGGAGAACATGGCCGGGGCAGGCGACCTCTACTACCCCGCCGTGAATCTCCCCAACAAGGGGTATATCACTAACCTGCCCGACGGCGCCATCGTTGAGGTGCCTGGCGTGATTACCGGCCAGGGCGTGCTTGGCGTGGGCGTGGGTGCTCTTCCGGAGCCGGTGGCCGAGCTATGCCGGCGCGAGCTGACGGTGGTGCGCCTGTGCGTGGACGCCACCATCAACGGCGACCGCCAGGCGGCCCTGCAATGCCTGCTCCTGGACCCGGTGATCACCGACCTGGACGTGGCGCAGCAGGTGCTGGATGACTACCTGACTACGTACCGCCAGTACCTGCCCACCTTCTGGTGAAGCGCCAGCGGTGGTCCGAGAGCGGAGTATGGCAGGTGCAAATATGACAGAGACGACAGGTGCTTAGCGGCCGCCAGTGAGCAGATTGCTCGTCCACGGCGACTGCTCGAAACTTCCCCATCAGCCCAACTGCCTGGCCTTGGGGCTAGGCCGGGAGCATATCCCCGATCTGATCCGCATGGCTACAGACGAGTCGTTGCATGGGACTGGCACGGAGAGCCTGGATGTGTGGGCACCCGTTCACGCCTGGCGTGCCCTGGGGCAACTGCGCGCCGAGGCTGCCATTGAGCTGCTGATCAGCCTGCTTCACTATATTGACGATGAGAACGACGAGTGGGTCAATGAGGAACTACCCGACAAGAAGCACAAGAAATGAGCAGCGAGGGCAGCGCTCGGCAACCCGTGGGCCGTGACGGGTTCTGCCCAATTTCCCCACGACACGCTACATTGTGGTACGCCGGTACGTGAAAGCCGTGGGGGGCCAGTCTCGATGTGACCCTTGTTCGGGTCGAGGCAGTGGGCGAATACGAAGCGTTTCGCCGTCCCAAGCCGCTGCTCGCGCACCACACATGACCGCCGACGGGTCTCCCCCTCGCCGCGTCTCCGCGTCTCCCCCCGCGTCCAGCAATTCCAAATATGGGACGGGCAGGGGTAGGGAC